>DATMBA010000158.1:0-5118 GCA_035559635.1 Roseiflexaceae bacterium | reverse complement strand
GCTGGACTACCAGCCGCGCCACGCCGCGCGCAGTCTGCGCGGCCGCAGCCACACGATCGGGCTGCCGCTTGCAGGCCCGGCCGGCCGCGTGTCGGACCCGGTGCTGGCCGAGTTGATCGCCGGCATCGCGGACGCGGCGGCACTGCGCGGGTACTACCTGCTGCTGGCGCCGGTGGGCGAGGAGCAGCCGGAGCCGGAGCTGAGCCTGGGCCTGGTGCGCACCGGTCGGGTGGACGGTGTCATCCTGCTGGATATGCTGGTGGAGGACGCACGGGCGCTGGCGCTGTGCACGGCGGGCGTGCCGCACGTGTGCGGCGGGCCGGCGCCGGCTGGCTGCGACAGCCCCTCCGTCACGGTGGACGGGCGGGCGGCGGCGGAGGCCGCCACCAGGCACCTGCTCGGGCTGGGGCACCGGCGTATCGGGCTGATCCAGCTCCCCTCGGAGTTGGCGGAGAGCGAGCCACGCTACCAGGGCTACGTGGACGCACTGGAGGCCGTCGGGCTGGAGGCCGACGTGCGCCTGATCGTCGAGGGTGGGCGGGCCGAGGAGGACGGCTACCAGGCCATGAGCGAGTTGCTCAGCGCCCCCGAGCCGCCCACCGCGGTGCTGGCCTGCAGCGACGAGCTGGCCTTCGGTGCGATGCACGCCCTGTACGACGCCGGCCTGGCCGTGGGGCGTGATGTCTCGCTGGTCGGCTTCGATGACACGCCGCTCGCAGCGCACAGCAGCCCACCGCTCACCGCGCTGCGCCAGCCGCGCCGCGCACTCGGCGAGCACCTGGCCGCCCTGCTGGACGATGCGGTGCAGGGGAAGCAGCAGGCCCCGCGCCACGTCACCCTCAGCGCGCGCCTCATGGTGCGCCGCTCCACCGCCCCGCCGCGCGGGACAACATCAGGTGTGGGGGGGTGGGGGCACGGCCCCCAAGAACAATAAAAGGAGCAACAGATGGCCGCGATCAAGTACGACCACGTTTGGAAGCGCTTCGGTGACTTCGCCGCCCTCAAGGATCTGAACCTGGATATCGCCGACCAGGAGTTCCTGGTGCTCGTCGGCCCCTCGGGCTGCGGCAAGACCACCGCGCTGCGCTGTCTCGCCGGCCTGGAGGAGATCACCGACGGCAACATCTACATCGGCGACCGGATAGTGAACGATGTGCCGCCGAAGGACCGCGACATCGCGATGGTGTTCCAGAGCTACGCGCTCTATCCGCACATGTCGGTCTACGACAACATGGCCTTCGGCCTGAAGCTGCGCAAGACGCCCAAGAACGAGATCGACCGGCGCGTGAAAGAGGCGGCCGAGATGCTCAAGATCGGTCACCTGCTAGACCGTAAGCCCAAGGCGCTCTCCGGTGGCCAGCGCCAGCGCGTGGCCCTCGGCCGCGCGATCGTCCGCAACCCGGCGGTGTTCCTCATGGACGAGCCGCTCTCCAACCTGGATGCCAAACTGCGCGTCGATACCCGCGCCGAGATCTCGAAGCTGCACCAGCGGCTCAAGACGACCTTCATTTATGTGACCCACGACCAGACCGAAGCCATGACGATGGGCACCCGCATCGCGGTGATGAAGGACGGCGTGCTCCAGCAGCTCGACACGCCCCAGACGCTCTACGACCACCCGGCCAACATGTTCGTCGCCGGCTTCATCGGCTCGCCCTCGATGAACTTCTTCGAGGCCAAGCTGGCGCGCGCCGACGGCGGGGTGCTGGTGGACTTCGGGGTGTTCACCCTGCCGGTGCCGGCCTCGCGCATCGACCAGATCGCCGACCACATCGGCATGAACATCTTCTTCGGCATCCGCCCCGAGGATGTGCACGATGCCAACTATGTGCCGCGCGGCGTGGAGGAGACGGCCAGGCTGCGGACCAATGTCACGGTGGTCGAGCCGCTCGGCAGCGAGGTGTTTGCCTTCGTCGAAAACGGCGGCAAGGAGATGGTCAGCCGGCTCGACCCGCGCACCTCGGCCCGCGTCGGCCAGCCGCTCGAGGTGGTGGTCGATATGAGCAAGATGCATATCTTCGACCGGGACACCGAGAAGGCGCTGGTCTAGGGTCGCTCTCACCCCCTCCCCCCGCTCCCCGCCGGGAGCGGGGGGTATTGTTTTCCTCGCTACACGAGGAGCGCCATGCCGCTGCTGCCGGTGTCGGCGCAGCCGCTCAGCCGCCCGCTGGCCTCGTCGATGTGGATGGCCTGCACCAGGCCGATCGCCCCGTGGCTCTGTGGCAGGCGCACCACCGGGTGGCGCTCGCGCACCTGGGCGCACACGTACTCGGGGATGCGGTTCTGCACCACGATCCGCTCGCCCTGGCAGTCGAAGCGCGGCGCCAGCACCGCCTCGCTCACGCTCATGCCAAAGTCCAGCACGTTCAGGATCACCTGCAGCACCCCGGTGATGATCCGGCTGGCCCCCGGCGCGCCAAGCACCAGCACCGGCCGCTCCCCACGAGAGACGATCGTCGGCGCCATGCCGGTGGAGCGCCCCTTCCCCGGCGCGATCGAGTTGCGCTGCCCCGGCAGCGGGTGGAAGTTCACCATCGAGTTGTTGTACATAAAGCCCAGCCCCGGCGTAATCACCCCCGAGGAGACGCCCAGCGAGTGGGTGAGCGCCACGCAGTTGCCGGCGGCGTCCACCACGCTCACGTGGGTGGTGCCGGCGCCCACGGCGTCCAGGCTCTCGGCTGCGATCGGCTGGCCGGCGTCGATGCGGGCGCGCCACTGCGCCGCGCGCTCCTTGCTGGTGAGCAACTCCAGCGGCACGTCCACGAACGCCGGGTCGCCGATGAAGCGGCCGCGGTCGGCGAAGGCGGCCTTCATCGCCATACTCACCGTGGCGATATAGGCCGGCGAGTTGTGGCCGAGCGCCGCGAGGTCGTAGCCCTCCAGGATGTTCAGGATCTCCACGAGCGTCGGGCCGCCGTGGGGCGGCTGTGAGGAGACCACCGTATAGCCGCGGTAGGTGCCTACGGTGGGCGACTCGTCGCGCACCGCGTAGGAGGCCAGGTCCTCGGCGGTGACGAAGGCGCCGTTGGCGGCCAGGTCGGCGGCCATCTCGCGCGCCAGCTCGCCGGTGTAGAAGTCCTCGGGTCCGCGCTCGGCCAGGCGGCGCAGGGTGCGGGCGTAGTCCGGGTTGCGCAGCAGCTCGCCCTCGTCGTAGGGGCGGCCCTCGGCGGTGAGGTAGATGCGGCGTGCCTCGGCGTTCATCAGGATGTAGTCCAGCAGCGAGCAGCCCTCGGGGTAGAGCGAGCGGGTCTTCCAGCGGGTGGCCAGCTGGCTGTCCACCATGAAGCCTTCCTCGGCGGTGCGGATGGCCGGCTCGAGGGCCTGCGCCCAGCCGATGGTGCCCCAGCGCCCCAGCAGGGCCGCCAAGCCCTTCACCGTGCCTGGCGTGCAGATCGCCTGGTAGCCAGCGTCGTTCACCTTGCCTTTCAGGAAGTAACCCCAGCCGTCCGGGTTGGGCCGGATGAGCATGTCGCGCCACATGTCCGGCGTGGCCCGCCCGCCGGCGAGCGCCGGGGCGTCCAGCAGATAGGTGCGGGAGGCCGGCTCGCCGGCCAGGTGCACGGTGGCCAGCGCGTACCCGCCCACACCGCACATCTGCGGGTTCACCACCATTTGGACGAAGGCGCAGGTCACGGCGGCGTCCACCGCGTTACCGCCGCCCATGAGCACCCGCGCGCCGGCCTCGGCGGCCGGCGGCTCGGCGGCCACGATCATGCTGGGCATCGCTCGATTCCTTTCAAGAGGAGGGTTGGGAGGGCTGCACCCTCCCAAAACCAACCCTCCCTAGCCTTCTGTCTCGCGGATCAGGTAGAGCCGGTTGTCCTCGACGCGGTAGAGCAGCGGGGCCATCAGCACCTTGGGGTAGCGGCGGCGCAAGCGCTGGACCTCGCTCAGCACGAAGTCGATCTCGTTGCCGATCTCGAAGTGCGGGGCGAAGTGCATGAAGTGCTCCTCGGCCAGGGCGCGATCCCATCCCGCGCGCTCCACCAACCCCTGGACGAACTGCTCCTTGCGGGCGGTGAGGTTGACCATGCCGCAGTTGGTGTGGCCGATCAGGGCCAGCGCCTGCACGCCGCCGACGGCGATGGCGTAGGAGACCTTGAACTCGCTCGGGCGCAGGTTGGCGCCGCCGGCACGGATGATGTAGGCGAAGTTCTCCGGGATGTGCAGGTGCTTGCGGTGGTCCATGCACATGCCGATCAGGAGCTCCGCCTGCTGGTAGCTGGTGAACGGCGCGTGCAGGTTGTGGTAGGCGAGCAGCGCCCCGATCGGCGTGCCGGTGTAGACCAGCGGGATATCCTCGCGGCGGGCGACTTCCAGCAATCAGTGCATAGCGCGATCCTAACTGACAGACATCTCCAGGACAGAGGTGGGTTGTAGAGAGGGCGCAGCCCCGCCACGCCGCCCCGTAGGGGTGCGGGGGCATAAGAAAACCCGGGGGGGGGTCTCCCCGCCGGGTTCAGGCTGGCCGCGGGCGCCTCAGCGCAGCACGTCCCGCACGATTTGCTCCAGGCGGTCCAGCGGGAAGGGCTTGGGCAGGTAGTAGTCCACCCGCTGCTCGCGCGCGCGCTTCTCCAGTTCGGGGGTGGCGTAGGCGGTGATCAGCACCACCCGCGTGTCCGGCGAGGCCTCCTTGATGGCGGCGGTGAGCTGCAGCCCGTTCATCCCCGGCATGTTATAGTCCGTGATCACCAGCGGAACCGGGCGGAGCGCGATCTGAGCCAGCGCCTCCGCGCCGCCGTTGACCGTGACGATATCGTACCCGCCGGTGAGGTCACGCATCAGGCGGTGCAGGATGATAAGGATATCCGGCTCGTCTTCCACGAGGACGATCGCCGGGTTGCGGGCGGGCTGGTCGGGCATAGCGCGCTCCTCAAACACGAGTACACCGTGTCTGGCATGGCCTTGCGCCCATTCTAACACACCGGGCTAAGGTGGGCAACCGCGAGACAGCTACGATAGGGCTCCGTCAACCTCGCCTCCGGTGGGGTTCGGGGAGGCGAAGCCCCGCATCCGCCCCGACTCAGTGTCTCCAGCGGGGGCGGGGGACGGGTTGGGGCGGCGGGGGATGGAGCGGGCGGCCCGCGAGCACGGCGCGTGGGTTGGCCTCTACCAGCG
>DATMBA010000157.1:0-2308 GCA_035559635.1 Roseiflexaceae bacterium | reverse complement strand
GCGGCCTCCCGCAGCACCTGCTGCAGCGCCGCCACGCCGCTCTCCGCGCCCCCGCGCCCGGCGACGAGCCGCGAGCGCAGCAGGGGGTTGGCAGCCAGCGCGGCCGGCCGGGCGTAGTCGCGCAGCGCCTGGCGCACCGCGCCGGCGAATTCCGGCTGCGAGAGCACCACAAGCGGCGCGGGGGGGGCGGCCTCGAGCTGTGCGGGGGTCAGGTCGGTGGCCAGCTCGCGCTGCTCCATCACCTCCAGCCACACCGCCGGCGGCTCGACGCGCCAGTCGTGGGCGAAGAACGCGTAGCGGCGCCCGTCCGTCACGACATCGGCCGCCTCGGCGCGCTGGAAGTTGAGGTAGCTGAACATCGGCTGCCAGTACGCCGGATCGGCCACAGTGGTGAAGCTCCAGGCCAGCCGCGGGTGCGTGAGCCAGGTGACGCCGAGCGTGAGCGCCACCAGGTTGTGGAGGGCAGGGTCGTTCTGGTGGCTCTCGTAGCCGGACCAGAAGCGCTGAATGTGGATCACCTCGCCGGGCCGGGGCGGGCCGGAGCGCTCGACGAACGACCAGATCCGCGCCAGCGCCGGATCGGACCGCGTGTCCTCGGGTGCCGGCTCCTGAAGCATGAGCTCGGTGATGAACCCGGGCGAGGACCCGTCGGCGCTGCGGAACACCGTGAAGGCATGCGGCATGCGCCGCAGCCAGTAGCGCGCGATCGCGGCCGACTCCGGCCCCTCGAAGCGGCGCAGCGCCTCGAGAATGCGCGGCTCGTCGTCCGCCGACGCCGGTTCGCCGTAGGCGCTGCCCAGGACCTTCCACTCGTAGAACGGGCGCATGATCGGGCTGTGGCGATGCAGGTAGAGCAGGTCGGCGAACGCCAGCTGCCGGGCGGCGCCGCTCGACGCCTGGATCTGGCGCACTACATGGCTTCGCACCGCGCGGTGCAGCTCCTGATAGCTCTGCGGGTTGCGCCAGCGCAGATCGGCGTCCAGCACGTCGCGCGCCAGGTCGTGCGGGAATATCCCCTGCGGCCCCTGCTCGACGAACGAGAGGGTGCGCAGCCAGGCGAACAGGGCCGGCGCCTCGGCGGCGTCCACCGCCTCCGCCAGCAGCGCCTCGGTGGTCACGCGGGCGTGGGCGGCGACCTCGAGCGCCCGGCGGTGCGCCGGGGAGGGGGCGTGACGCACGAAGCGGTCGAGCAGTGTCCGCACGATGTCCGGCTCTTGCGCGAGATCCAGGTGCGCCGCCGGGCCGGCCTGCGCCAGCACATCGGCGATGAGCGCCAGTGCCAGCGGATGGCCGTGAGTGAGCGCGAGCGCCGCCTGGTGCCTGTCCTCCGGGACGCCCAGCCTGGCCAGGTAGGCGCGACTCTCGTCGGGCTGCAGGTTGCGCAGCGAGACGACACGCGTGAGGGCGCGCCAGCCTAGCTCGGCGCGCCACGCGGGCGCCGGCGCGTTCCGCCCGGCGATGACGGCCAGCGCGCCGGCCGGGAGCCTGGGCAGGAGCGTCTCGCGCAGCCAGCCATCGAGCGGTGCCAGGCTCTCGTAGGTGTCGATCAGCAGCACACAGCGCTGGAGCCGGGCGAGCGCGTCGATCGGCGAGGCGCCCTCGTCGAGGCCGAGCGCCAGACGCAGCGCCAGCAGAAAGCCGGCCGGTGAGACGTCGAGGTCACGCCCGTCGAGGAGCAGCGCCGGCACGCCATACTCTCCGGCGATGCGGGCATACTCCCACAGCAGCGTTGTCTTGCCCACCCCGCCGGGGCCGAAGATGTGGAGCGCGCTGAACGGCGGCTCCTTCGCGGCGAGCCAGGCGCGGAACAGGTCAAGCTCGGCCGCACGCCCGACGAAGAACCTGCGCCGCGCGGCCGTGAGCCGGTCGGCGAGCTGTGGCGCGCGGGTGAGATCGGCAGGTTGAATTGACATAACGTTTGTCATAGGCGATTTCAGGGGAAGGCGAAGCCCTCCCCTGAACCCACCCGAACCGGGTGAGCTGGAGCGGCATGGATAGGCCGGGCGCGAGTGCGAAGGTAGTATAGCACAGCACCGGGCGACGTACCACCCCTCCACTCCATGCCTAGTCCATGGCGGCGGACGTCCGCCCAGGGTTTCCGCAGGGCTTTCGCCCGCTCGAAAGCGGCGCGCGTCGCGCACCAACGTACGCTTCAGCGTACTAGGGCGTCTGCGTTCTGTGTTGCGCACCACGCCCGGCGTGTGCACGTCGCAGGCGTTCCCGCAGGGTACGGGCGGACGATCTAGTCCGAAGGCCGGCTGCGCGGCCGGCACCCCAGCCCGCGCAGGCGGGCTTGGCAAGGGCTCGC
>DATMBA010000156.1:0-2493 GCA_035559635.1 Roseiflexaceae bacterium | reverse complement strand
ACGATACCGGCGGTACGTGTCGCGCATGGTTGGCCTCCCTTCGAGTCGTTGGTAGCGAACCTCGTTGGGAATCCTATCAGCTGCGGCACGTACTCGTTTCAGGACCGCAAGGCGAACAGGTTTTCTGTACGGTAGTCAAATGATTATTTTGGGTCTGCTGATTATCTCGACGATCATTGGTGCTTTTATTTCATCCATCATAAAACGAAGTGGCTCATGTCCAGTCTGACTATTACCCATATCTTTTGGAAGTGTCCGCTAGGCCGCCCAAGTTGGTCCAAAGGGGTCGCTTGACCAGTTACTGCCGACGAGCCTGAGCCGCTTTGTGGGCCACTTGACTACCAGTTTTGGCCATTCTGCTCAGGTTTGAAAAGATATCGGTAATGGTTAGAAATCCACCTTTTGCACTTTGCGTCTGTAATCGGGCATCCTGGCGCCCGCCCACGCCCGGCCCGTGAACGGGCGGGCTATCTCTCACCAAGGCCGCCAGCGCGGCCTGAGATCCAACCCAAGCGGGGTCTATCACGGCCCCGCACCCCTATCTGAGGCCTCACCAAGGCCGCCAGCGCGGCCTGAGATCCAACCCGCGCCGGCGGGTGTGGCAGCGGATAGCCCGCCGCGGCCTGCCCGCTGGTCCCGGCCGGGCGTGGCATGCTGCCACGTTCCTGTTTCATACGTCAACCTTCATCAGCCGCCGGGCCTGGTGCAGCGCCGGGGACGTTGACGGTGCCCTACCGTCGCCAGTTGCTCATGCGCGCAGGGTGTGGTAGCGTACTATCAGCCGGGATGCTCTGACCACCAGGGCGGCGCACGCCGCTGCCCGGAACGCGGCCGGCGCCGCCCGCACGCGCGCCGGCCGTCGCCCGCCATCCGCTCGCACCGCCCGGCTGCCTGCGCGAGACCGCCCCTGCAGGAGGCGCCCGTGGATGCGACCGCCAGAGAGTTGCTCGACCTGTTCCTCCGCTGGATCCACGTGATCGCTGGTATCATGTGGATCGGCAACTCGCTGCTGTTCAATTTCCTCGACCGCAACCTGCGCCCGCCGGAGCAGCCGCGCGAGGGGTCCTTCGGCACGATCTGGCTGCTGCACAGCGGTGCGTTCTATGAGGTCGAGAAGAAGTTGCTGCCCGCCGGCCACCCCTACCCCGCCAAGGTTCACTGGTTCATCTTCCAGAACCTGACCACCTGGCTGAGTGGCATCGGGCTGCTGATCCTCGTCTACTACATGGGCGGCGCGGCCTACATGGTTGACCCCGGCGTCGCGAACATCAGCGTCGCGGCCGCCATCGCGGTCGGGGTCGGCACGCTGGTGGCTGGCTGGTTTGTCTACGACCTGCTCTGGCGCTCGCCGCTCGGCGGGCGCCCCACGCTGGCGGCCGGCATCTCGCTCGCGCTCCTGGTGGCGGTGAGCTACGGGCTGGCGCAGGTGCTCAGCGGTAGGGCGGCCTACATCCACGTCGGCGTGCTGCTCGGCACGCTGATGACCGGCAACGTCTGGCTCTACGTCGTCCCGTCACAGCGCGCGTTGGTGGCGGCGGCCAGGGCCGGCAGAGCGCAGGATGTGGCGCTGGCCTACCGCGCCAAGGAGCGCTCGATCCACAATAACTACATGACCTTCCCGCTGCTGTTCATCATGGTCAGCAACCACTTCCCTAGCACCTACGGCAGTGCGCTCAACTGGCTCATCCTGGCGGTGCTGATGCTCGGCAGCGCGGCGGTGCGCCACTTCATGAACATCCGCTTCCACTACCGCGGCTGGCTGCGCGCCGCGGCCGCCGTCACGCTGCTCACCGTCGCGCTGCTGGTGCTCCTGGTGGCGCGCTCACAGGGCGCGAGCGGCGCCGCGGTGAGCGGGCCGGTGACGTTCGCAGACGTGCGGGCGGTGATCGCCCGCCGCTGCGTCCCGTGCCACTCCGCCACGCCCACCGACGACCAGTTCACGGCGGCGCCAGCGGGTGTGGCCTTCGATACGCCGGAGCAGATCGCGGCCATGGCCGATCGCATCCGGGAGCGTGCGGTGACCACCAAGACTATGCCGCTGGGGAACAAGACTGGCATGACCGAGGAGGAGCGGGCGCTGCTCGGCGCCTGGATCAGGCAGGGGGCGAAGGTCGAATGAGTGCCGAAGCCTATGCCCGCACTGTCATGGCGCGCTGCGACGCCCTGGCCGGCTACAGCGAGGAGCCTGGCGCGCTGACGCGCCGCTTCGCCACGCCGGCGCTCCAGCAGGCGGGCACAGCGGTGGCGGAGTGGATGCGCGCCGCCGGGATGGCGGTGCGGCGGGACAACATCGGCAACGTCCTCGGGCGCTATGAGGCGGAGATCGCCGGCGCCCCGACGCTGCTGCTCGGCTCGCACCTGGACAGTGTGCGGAACGCCGGCAGGTACGATGGCCCACTCGGGGTGCTCGTCGCGCTGGCGTGTGTCCAGCGGCTCGCCGATGAGGGGCGGCGCATGCCCTTCGCGCTCGAGGTCGTGGCCTTCGCCGATGAA
>DATMBA010000155.1:0-1229 GCA_035559635.1 Roseiflexaceae bacterium | reverse complement strand
GGTTATAGGGCCACCGGCCCCGCCACGATCCCCGCGAAGGAAGAGGGAGGAGCGATGCACCCACTGCTGGACTGTGACGCCATCGAGTTGCCGCCAGAGTCGTACCTGCGCGCGGTGGGCACGGTGTTCGCCGAGTTCGGCCGCGCCACGCAGGACTCCGGCAACCACTCCTACGGCGTTCAGGTGGCCGCGGAGCGCTTCTTCGTCAAGACCGCCGGCGACCCGGGCGCCACGTGGCCGTTCCTCGCGCACCCCGCGCGGGTCGCGCTGCTGCGCAACGCCGCGCGCCTGCACGCCTCCGTCCGCCATGCGGCCCTGCCGCCGCTGCTGCGGCTCATCGAGTCGCCCCACGGCCCGCTGCTGGTCTACCCCTGGGTGGCGGGCGAGTTGCTCGGCGTGCCGCGCTCCCGCCGCGCCGACCCGGACTCGCCGTTCCAGCGCTTCCGCCGCCTACCGGCCCCCGCGATCTGCCGCTGCCTCGACATCATCATCGACCTGCACGCCGCGCTCGCCCGGGCTGGCTGGGTGGCGGTGGACTTCTACGACGGCTGCCTGATCTACGACTTCGCGGCGGAGCGGCTGGCGGTGGTGGATCTGGACAGCTACCGCCAGGGGCCTTCGCGCAACGACATGGGGCGCATGTTCGGCTCCACACGCTTCATGGCCCCCGAGGAGTTCGAGCTGGGGGCGCCGATCGACGAGCGCACCAACGTCTTCACGCTGGGCCGCACCGCGTTAGTCTTCCTCTCGGACGGCACGCTCGCGCGCCAGGCCTTCCGCGGCCCGCCGGCCCTCTGCGACGTGGTCGCCAGGGCGTGTGAGCCAGCGCGCGCGCTGCGCTTCGAGTCGCTGGAGTCCTTCGCGGCCGCCTGGCGCGCGGCACGGGCATAGGGGAGCCCCGGCGCCGGGGTTGGGGTGGCTTCACACGGAAAGCCGCGCGCCGCACCGCGTAGGAATAGACCGGCGTGTCTGCCCCTCCTGCACCACATCGCCGTCAGCGGGTCGCAGTGCCCGCATCGCCGGTGCCTCCATTGGGGAACATCTTGTAGTATACTGCACGGCTCACCCCGGCAACGTGGCCCAGATGTGGCATAGCGTTGATGTGCGCTGGCGAATCTAGAGTGCGCTGCATTGATTTCGAAAGGGGGAGGGGCTAGGGGAGGGCTTCGCCCTCCCCTAAAACCAATACCTACGGGAGGTATGGAGGGCGAAGCCCTCCACACCCCCAC
>DATMBA010000154.1:0-3113 GCA_035559635.1 Roseiflexaceae bacterium | reverse complement strand
TGGCCCCTCCCCTATCCGTCAGAGCTACTCTGACGGACTACTAGCTAGCGCATTCAGCAACTCTTGGTTGACCTGAGGGGTCGGCAGTTCATCAGGCACACGTACCACGTCAATACGGCCGCTGCTCGCCGTCGGCGAGGTGCATGAGGGCGTCGCTCTGGCCGCGGATGGCGGCGACGGCGTACTCGGCGCCGAGCGGCTGTTCGCCCTCCTCCTTCTGACGGTACCACTCGGTCACCAGCGCCTTGATGAACAGCCGGCGGTGGCTGATCGCCAGGTAGGATGCGCGGGCGGCCTCGGAGAGCGCCGCGATGTTGGCCGCCTGGATCTCGCGGTCCAGTCGGACGCCATAGGCCGCCTCGAAGATCGGCAACAGGCGGAAGCCGATCTCGCGCAGCAGTTCCTCGTCCGGCAGGTCCAGCCGCTCCAGGCTGATCTGCGGGCTGAAGGGATTGGCGCGCGAGAAGTACCCCGGCGCCTGGATGCGCTGCTGCAGCGCCGGGTACTTCGGCACGATGTCGTGGATGAAGGCCGGCGGCACGGCGTAGAGGAACAGGGCGCCGGGCAGGTCCTCGCGGCAGCGGTCGATCACCTCGCGCAGGTTGTCGGTGGCCACCTTCTCCGAGCGGCCGCCGACGCTCAGCATACGGTCGCCCTCATCGAACAACAGCGCCAGCCCGGTGTAGCCGAGGGCGCGCACCGTCTGGCAGAGCGAGCGCAGCATCTTGAAGGCGTTGTTCTTGTTGATCTTCTCGGTCACGCCGATCGTGCGCAGGTCGCGGGTGTCCTGGGGGCTGACCTCCTCGCCGTGCAGCCAGCGCCCGAGCGACTCCTGGCGCAGTTCCTGACCGCGCAACAGGGCGTTCAGGTAGCCGAGGATCGCCTTCTGGAAGCTGAGGCTGTCGATCGCGGTGGTGGCGAGCGTCTGCAGCAGCGCACGCACCTCCGGCAGTTCGTAGGCGCCGGGGTCCTCCAGGTCCAGGCCGTGCGGGACCACCAGGCGGCGCAGTGTGCCCTCCAGGAAGCGCGTCAGGCCGCGCTCGTCCTCGGCGAGGCCGCCCAGTTCGTGCCAGATGATGCTGGAGGCCACCGCGGCATAGACGCGCCGCTGGTCGTCGTAGGGACTCTCCTTGGGGCTGAGGTCCACCTTGCTGACGGCGAAGGTGCGCGCCCAGGCCCGGTCTCGCACACAGTAGAGGAAGTGGCTCTTGCCGCTGCCGTAGTCCCCCACCACCAACTTGAACACCGCCCCGCCGTCGGCCAGGTAGGAGCCGAGGTAGTGGGTGTCGATCGCGTTCAGCAGCGACTCGTTGCCGACGTTATAGTAGCTGACGCCCTTGGAGAGCGGCGTGCCGGACTGGCCGAGGGTCTCGACGATCTGGCGCGCGAGCCGGGGTTCGGGGAGCATACCGCTATCCTTTGTGGCTGGTTGTTCGTAATTCGTGATTCGTAATCTGTACTGTCTGAAGCGATACCCGCCGTTCTTCAGCGCTTGCCTACTGTCCTTCGCCGTACCAGCCGGCATCCCGTCGCGATTCCGTAGCCAGCGGCTCGTGGCACTTCGATGAACGATCACACATTACGCATCATGCATCACGAGCCACACATTACGAATTACGGATCACACATCCCGCATCCCGCATCACTCGTCCCGGTCGAACTTCACATCGGCGATAAACCGCCCCTCGTGCGGCGTGTCGCCCTCGACGATCCAGATGCTGCGCTCGACGTTGTCGGTCTGGGACTTGGTGGCCACCAGGCCAAAGGCGCGCAGGCCCTGGTGCAGCACCGGGTGGCGGGCGGTGAACTCATAGAAGTCGTAGGCGAACTGGGCGCGGCTGTAGTCCACAAAGGCGTGTTTGCTCGGCGCGCTGCGGAAGCCCCGCGGCTGGCGCAGCAGCACCAGCTCGTAGTAGCAGTCGACGATGTTGGCGCGCGGCTCGGCGGTGCTGCGCCGGCGGCGGGCCGCCTCCCAGGCCGTGTAGAGTTGCTCGATCCAGCGCGCACCGTCTTCGTTGCGCCCCTCCACCGCCCGCGCCTCGCGCTCGTAGGCCCGCACCACCGCCTCGACGCTGAGCGGCACGCGTTTGAGCACCAGGTTCTTGCCGTAGCTGAGGGATGCACTGCGGCTTACGAAGTCGGCCACCAGCTCGAAGCGCCCGATCTCGAAGCGCGGCGGGCGCCCGCCCAGCGCGATCCCCCGCTCGGCGAGCGCGTGGCGCAGCGCCAGGCCGAAGGTGTCCCCCAGGGCGCGCTGGGCCTGCTCTAGCTCCTCTTCCAACTGCGGCAGCAGGGCGGCCAGCGCCGGATCCTGGCTCCTACTGTTCCGCAGCGCGGCGAGCGCGTGGCCGAGCTTCACCACGTCCACCGACTCGGCGCGCAGTGCGGCGAGCGCGTCCTTGAGCGCCGCGGTGAGCGCGCCGAGCGACTTCAGCTCGCGGCGCAGCTCGGGCAGCAGAGGGTCCACCGCCTCCTCGCGCAGGCGGAGCGCGCCGAACACCTCACGTGCCCGACCGAGCGCGGCTGATCCGTTCACGGCCTGCTCAGGGTAGTCCCTGAGCGCGCGGCCAACCTTATTCAGCACGTTGGTGGCGCCCTTCAGGGCGGTATGCAGGCTGTTGGTGGCCCGCTGGCGCTGGCCGTACTGCTCGCGCAGCCGGTCGAGCGCCTCGAGCAGCGCCTCAGACGGCATGGAGGGGTCCTTTGACCGTGCTGGTCCTGAGAAGTGCGTTGTGCGAGGTGATTATAGCACACCAGGGCGGGTTGGAGGGGGCTGCGCCCCAGCCCGCGCAGGCGGGCTTTGCAGGGGATAGCCCGCCGCTTCAGCGGCCGGGCGTGGGAGGGCGCCATGGACCCGATTATTTGGTAATTGTCCGGCTCAAGTTCCTTCCCCTCGCGGAGCAGCGGCAGCGCCGCCGCGTCGGCGCCGTGCCCGATGTACTGCCCGGCGTGGGCCAGCAGCGGGCGCGGCGAGCCGAGGCCGGCGCCGGCGGCGACGATCTGGCGGGCGGCCTCCCACAGTTCTGCCGCACGGGGCCAGGCGCCGGACTCAGCCGCGGCGTGGGCGGCGCCGTCCAGCGCCCGCACCCGCAGTTCGTCCAGCGCGCCGCTCG
>DATMBA010000153.1:0-32671 GCA_035559635.1 Roseiflexaceae bacterium | reverse complement strand
TGGCCCCTCCCCTATCCGTCAGCGTAGCTCTGACGGACTACTAGTGGTCCACCACAGTGATCGTGATGAGTGAGTTTTCACGGGAGGGCTTCGCCCTCCCGTGGAGCCTCCCTTTGCACCCGTCACCATCAATGTGGCCGACCACCAGTGGGATTCAGGGGCCGGAGGCCCCCGGCAAGGAAAATCGTGGGGGAGGCGAAGTGCCCCCTGGTCCCCTCCCCACCCCTTTCAGGGGTTCAGGTTGCGGTGCACGGCTGCCCCCTGGTGGTTGACATCCTCGGCCAGCACGCGCGCGAAGTGCTCCTCCGCGCGCTCCCGCTCGCCCAGACCGAGGTACCCGAGCGCCATGATGTAGTGGCAGTGGATGCGGTTGCGGCGGCCCAGGTCCTCGTCGAACACCAGGAAGTCCGGCAGCGAGACGGCGAAGTAGTCGAACGTCACGTCGTCGTCCAGATGGCGCTCGCCGTAGGCCACCAGCCGCCGGAAGATCTCGCGCGCCTCGTCCTCCCGGCCGAGCTTGCGGCGCGCCAGCCCCTGGTAGAAGATCATATCCGGCGGCTGGTCATTGTAGTAGACCGCCGAGGTCGGCTCGCTCAACCCGGTGGCGGCGCGCTCGAGCGCCTCACGCGCCCGCACCGCGTCGCCAAGCCCCTCGTAGGCGCAGCCCAGCAGGTAGAAGATGTGGTTCTCCTGCGCGCCGTGGAGCTTGCCCTCGCCGAGGTTGTGCGGGTAGACTTGGGCCCGCTCCAGTAGGACAATCGCCCGCGCGTGCTCGCCGGCGTCGATCAGTGTCCTGGCCTGCTCTACCAGGCTCGCGACGTACTGGCCGGTGACCTTGCCCTCGCCGCCCTCCCAGGGGTGGAAGGTGCGGCCCATGAGGACCTCCAGCGCCTCCGCGTGCCGGCCGAGCCGGTTGAGCAGGCTGACCTGCTCGATCACCAGGTCGTCGCGGCGCGCCACCAGTTCAGAGTGCTGCTCCAGGCGCGCCAGGCGCTCCTCCGGCGGGCGGTTGAGCTTCTTGTCAAGCTGGTCCAGCTCGTAGAACACCCGCGCGTCGTCAGGATCCAGCGCCAGGGCGCGCTCGTAGGATGCGCGGGCCTGCGCCGGGTCGCGCCGCTTGTTGTAGGAGGCCAGCCCCAGGTTGCGGTGGACGGTCGGGAACGTGTCGTCCAGCGCGCGCGAGCGCTCCCAGCAGGCGATCGCCTCGTCATAGCGCCGGTGGGCGTACCAGAAGAGGCCCAGATAGTAGGGGGCGCGGGCGTCGGCCGGGTTGAGGCGCATCGCCGCCTCGAGCGCCGGCACGCACTCCAGGCGGTTCGGGAAGCAGTAGTCCGGCGGCAGCGCGGCGGCGCGCTCGAACGCCGCGCGAGCGGCGGCTTCGTCGCCGTCCTGGAGGTGGCACCAGCCGGCGTAGTAGCCCGCCATCGGGTCGGCGGGGGCGTGGCACAGCAACGCGACGGCCTCGGCGAACAAGCCGGCGTGTGCGTAGTCCAGCGCCAGCGCCACGGGCGTGTGCGGCACGGCGCGGGCGCGCTCGAAGAACGCCTCGTCGCCGCGCAGCAGGTGCCGCTCCCACAGCGCGCCGTACTCCATCGGGTCCAGTTCGAGCGCCAGATCCGTCTCGCGCAGCGCCTCCTCCTCCCGCCCGAGCTGGCGCAGCAGCGCAGCCCGCAGGTGGCGCGCCTGATGGTGGCGCCAGTTGCGCTCCAGCGCCCGACCGGCCAGCTCGAGTGCCTCCTCCAGCCGGCCGGCGCGGCAGGCCAGGCGGGCCAGCTCGAAGAAGGCGGCGTCCTGCCAGGCGGCGTTCCAGGTCGCCTTGTAGAACGAGTCGAACGCCTCCTGGTGGCGGCCCTGCATCCTGAGCGCCAGGCCCAGGTTGTAGAACGGCTCGCCGTCGTAGGGGTTCGGGTTGCGCGATGTCAGGCGCGCGATCGCGCGGCGGAAGAACGGCGCGGCCTCGGCGAAGCGGCCACGCCGGTAGAGCAGCAGCCCCAGCGCATTGTTGCAGCGGGCGTCCAGCGGGTCACGCCGCAGCGCCTCCTCGTAGTACGGCTCGGGCGGGTAGGTGGCGTGGCGGTACTGCTCCAGGTGCAGCCCGTTCAGGAAGAGCTCGTCGTTCGTTGCGATCTCGGATGGCGGTCGGGCGGGCGTTGCCGGAGCGGGGATCGGCGGGCGCTCGTCCGGCAGTGGCGTGTAGGCTACCAGGAGTTGCTCGCCGTCCAGCGCCTCCAGCCGCAGCTCCTGCGGGCGGGTCCCCGGCGGCAGCGCCGCTGTCTCGCACAGCGCGGTCGTCGGGTCGAGCGCCGCCTCGCGCTCCAAGAGCGTCGAGCCGTCGCGCAGCAGCCGCACGCGCACCGTGCGCGGCCGGGTGACGTACAGGCCGATCCGGGCCGCATCACCCTCCAGCGCCAGGCTGATCGCCGCCTCGGCCGTGGCGTTCTGCGGCGGGCCGATCCGCTTGTAGGGCATGAAGACCTGGGTGAAGCGCTTCTCCTCGCCCGGCATCAGCCAGGAGAAGTCCGGCTGGTTGTCGGTGTACGCGCCGCACATCAGCTCGATGTACGGTCCGTCCTCATCAGTGAGCTGGCGGTCCCAGGCCCGGCCGAAGTCGCCGTTGCCCCAGGTCCACTGCTTCTTGCCCGGCACGATGTGGTGGTTCGCCACGTGCAGCATCCCGGCGGCGCGGCCGTGGTCGTAGCACCCCACGAAGTCGAAGTCCGAGTGGTAGGCCATGTAGGAGGTTGGCACCGGGATGTTCTTGTAGCGCGAGATGTCGGTGCCCGGCGCGTAGTTCACCTTATAGTAGGTGCCGGTGGCGATCGGGAAGCGCGACACGTCGCGTTTGCCGTGGTCCATCACCGCGTGCACATCGGGCGGGAAGACCGACTGGTAGTCGTCGTTCACGTGGACGGCGGGGTTGGCCCACCACAGGAAGGTCTGCGGCGTCTCGGTGCGGTTCGTGAGCCGGACGTCGATCTCCAGGAGGGCGCGGTCTGGGTAGAGGCGGAAGCCGTGCGTGCCCCTGGTGTTGAACATCGGCTCGATCTCGCTGCACCAGACGGTGGCGCTACCATCGGCGTGGCGCTCGATGCGCCAATCCACCGGCATGAAGGTGGTGGGGCGGTGGTGTTGGGGCCAGTTGAATTCGATGCCGCCGGAGATCCACGGCCCGGCCAGCCCCACCAGCGCCGGCTTGATGACGCGGTTGTAGTAGACGAAGTGGTAGCCGTTGGTCTTGTCCAGCGCCATCTGCACCCGCCCGCCGATCTCCGGCAGGACCATGATCTTCAGGTAGCGGTTCTCCAGGAAGACCGCAGTGTAGGTGCGGTCCTCCTTTTCGTCCGTCACCCGGTCGATCACCGGGTAGGGGTAGACGACGCCGCTGCTGCCCTGGTAGACGCGCTTCTCCAGGAACATCGGGTTCCTATCCGGTGTCCCGACCGCATACGTCGGGATGGTGACGGGTTCGGCCCACACGTTGACGGTGTCGGGGGTCATGTCAGTTCCTGACAACAGCTGCTCGCAGTTTGGGGCGGTTCGGAGGGGCCAGGCCCCTCCGAGATACCTATTTCGCGGGGGCCGAAGACCCTCGGACCTCCAGCGCCCGGATATCCTCCAGCGCGACCTCCTGCCGCGGGTGGAAGGCGTCGCTCGCCATATAGCGCAGCAGGCTGTGGCGCAGCTGGCGCGCCACGAGCCGGCGCTCGAGGTCGCCGCTCAGGTCCATCGAGCAGACCATCAGCCTGCCGCCGCCGGCCCGCGCCTCGAACAGCAACCCGAGGCGGCGCGCCTCGAACCAGGTGTCGATCGGCTGGACGATCGGCCGCAGCGATGGCGGCAGATGGTCGAGCGTCATCGCGGCCGCGCCGTGGATCAGCTCCCACCACTGCCAGTTGCTGTGCTCCTCGGTGGGGAAGGCGGCCAGCGCCGGGTGCGCCGGGTCGGTCAGGATACCGAGCGTGTGCGGCGCCTGGCCCCTGGTCCAGGCGGTGTTCCAGAACACGCTGGAGAAGCCGATCTCCGCCGTGGCGTTCACCCGCGCCGGGGGGAGCGTGAGTAGCACCGCGCCGCCTGCCGTAAGCCGAGCCAGCGCTGCCTCATCCAGCGCGCCGGTCACCAGCACCTCCGCTGGCGCCTCTGTGTCCAGCCGGTCGGCGAACACCCAGATGTCCCAGTCGTTCTCGGCGCCCGCTTCATCCAGCCGCACGACGAGCCGGTACTTCGCGGCAGACGCCAGCTCGCCGAGGGGCGCCTCGATGGTGCCGAGGCGCGTGAGCGCGCCGGTGGGGATGTTCGCTGCCGGGAGCCTCCCGCGCGCCACCGCCGTGCCGCGCGCGTCCTCCAGCCGCCAGGCCGCCGCGGCTGTGAGATCGCGCGGGCCGTAGTGCGCCACGTCGACCGCCGCGCGAAGCGTCTCGGAGGCGCGCCAGTAGCGCTTCTCCAGGCGCGCCAGCGGCACGGTAGCGCCGCAGAAGCGGTGGAACTCAGAGGGCGTCACGTAGCCCTTCGAGTCCCAGAACGGGTCCAGCACGCCCACCAGCGCCGTCCCCTGGCCCGGGAAGTCGTGCAGGTCCAGCAGCTGGAAGCCCGCGAAGCCCGGCGTCCGCAGCGCCGACTCGATCTCCTCCTTGTAGCAGAGCGTCTGGAGCTTGCCAGAGGCTATCAGGAAGGCGCGCGCCCGGTCGCTCATATGGTTGGCGGCCAGGAAGTCGCGGAAGATCTCGAAGTTCTTCGCCTTCAGCACCCCGGTGTACTTGCCGATCTCGTCGAAGTTCGGGTAGACACACCACTGCCCGATCTCGTGGCTGACGATCGGCTTGCCGTGCTGTTTAACATAATCGCTATAATCGGTGATCGTCTCGGGCGGCAGGGCGTTGATGCGTGACCGCAGCTCCTCGCCCCAGCGCTGGATGCGCGGCTGCGGGATGTTGTGGTAGTCGTTCTCGGGGATGGCCGGCCAGCCGGCGCCGGAGGTGTGGACGCGGCGCGGATCGCGCTGCTTCCAGTACGTCACCCACTTCGCCAGGTACTCCGGGTGGTGCTCGCCGCCCGGCTCGTTGCCGTAGGCCATCATGAGGAACGACGGGTGATTGCCGTAGGCCGAGACGATGCGCTCGCCCTCCTCGTACAGCCAGCTATCGAGGGGCCGGCCGTCGCCGATTGTGGCGCCCTGATTGGCCCACGAGGCGCACTCCACCTGGTAGTAGAAGCCGAGCTCGTCGGCTGCCACGAACGCCGCCTCGGGCGGGCACCAGGAGTGGAAGCGGATGTGGTTGAGGCCGTGGGCCTGGCAGGTACGGATGATCCGCTTCCAGGCGTCCACGTCGGTGGGCGGGTACCCAGTGAGCGGGAAGATACAGCACTCCAGCGTGCCGCGCAGGAAGATCGGCCGCCCGTTGACGGCGAGCTGCGTCCCCTGCACGCTCACTTCGCGCAGGCCGAAGGTCACGGTGCGCGTGTCGGAGCTCTCCCGCCCGTCCACGGTGGCGTCCACCCGCACGTCGAGGGCGTACAGCGCCGGGCTGAACTCGTCCCACAGGCGCGCCTCATCGCCGAGTTGGTAGGTCAGCTCCGCCTCCCCCCCCTCGGCGCTGAGCGCCACGTCCGCCGAGAGCGGCGGTGGCTCGTGCTGGCCGGGGGCGTTGGCGAGGCGGGCCTGGAGCATCAGGCGGGCGCCGCCGGGGCGGCCGTGGGCGTTGCCGAGGCGCACCCTCACCACGGCCGTCCTATCCGCGACGCGCGGGAAGACCTGCACCTCCTCCAGCCACACCGGGCTGCCGGCTGCCAGCTCGATCCGCCCGACAATGCCGTTCCAGTTGGTCTGGGTGTGGTCCGAGACGCTATGGGCGTTCACCCCCACCTCGACAAGCATGCGGTTGTCCACCCGCACCGTGAGGCGGTGGGGGCCGGGCGCTACCTCGCCCAGGTCGTAGACGTGCGGCGTGGAGAGGCTCATGTTGGTGGCGTGCCGCGCCGCGCACTCGCGGCCGTCGAGCCAGACGCGCGTGCCCCAGTGGGGCCGCTCGAGGGTCAGCGTCACGCGGTGGCCCGGCCACCAGGCGGGGGCCTCGAACTCACGCTGGTACCAGGCCGCGCCGGCGTAGTACTTCTCCGGCTGGAGCCAGAAAGGCACCTTCACATTGCCCGGCTCGCGGTAGGGGGCGTAGCGCGGCTCGGTGAACCACGAGCGGTCGATGATCCCACCGGTCCAGGGCGTATCGACGCGCACCTCATCGCCGTAGCCCTGGGCCTGGAGCGAGCCGGGGAGCTGGATGGTGCCGTCGAGGGAGCGCTCGAACCAGCGCTCGGCGATGCCCACGTCCTGCGGGTCGAGCCTGAAGGACCATGTGCCTGAGAGATCCATGGGGTGTGTGCTCCTAGAGGGTATGCAAGGCATCCGGGGGGCGAGCCACGGAGAGAGGGGTTCGGGGCCTTCGGCCTCTGAACCCTTCACAAATTACGTCGTCTTGTCGCGGAGCAACGCCTGATAGCCCGCCTGCTGATAATGTTTGTCTGGAGTGAGAGCGGCTGTGAGGCCGCGATCCTGCATCACCACGAACGAGGCGCAATCCGTCAGCCCCCATTCTTTGTCGGGACGGGTTCGATAGAGTTGAAACGCACGGTCATAGAGATCGTCCGTCAGGGAGACAATCTCCACACTGGGGTCGGTTTCCAAAGCAGTCAGGAGTTGAAGACTTGCGGCGCGGTAGCGCAACCTCGCAAGGGCATTCCCAATTTCCAGGAGCACCGCGCGGGTAGTGATGAGGCGGATGCCAGCAGTTTCTATCTGGTCAGCAAGTAGAGTCGCTCGTCCGTGCAGGAGATCATTTGGATTGGCTAAAGCGAGGGCAAAGGCGGTATCGAGGAAGATCTCAGGTGGCAACATCGTGCGTCTCGCCGTAGAGATACAGGTCCACGTTCGTCGCAAAATCGGCTGGAGCGTTCAGATCGAGGGAGCGGGCAGTACGAAGAAAGGACGTTACGTCCGGAGGTGCAGGCTCCACCGCTTCGATCGTAATGCGGACACGGGTGTTTGGAGCGAACGGCAACGGCTGATCCAGCCGAAGTACCTTACCATCAAACACCGCTTCGATGGTCGTTGTCATCTTCTGCCTCCAGATTCACCTCTTCACAATCGGCGTCAACCCCGTGTTCCATTATACACGGTCTTACTGCGGCTGGGGTCCGCTACAGCTTCGTGGTACACGTGTTCTCGTGCAAGGCACGAAGCCGGTTCGTCGGTGGAGACGGTTGGCATGCACGTTGACCGCTGCGCCTTGCGGGTTCCGGTGGGGAATCCTCCGCCGCGTCAAAGGTTCAAGGTCGTGTCGTTTGGACATGCACCCGCTGTCGGGTTCGCCCGACAGGGCCGTTGTCAGTCGGCCGCCCGTTGACGGCGAGCTGCGTTCCCTGCATGCCCACTTCGCGCAGGCCGAAGGTTACGGCGCGCGCGTCGGAGATCTCCTGCCCGTCCACGTGGGGCTGTCCACGAATGTGGGGCCAGCCGTCCACGAATGGGGCCACGAATAAACGAATAGCCGAATCTGGTTCTTTCCCCAGACATCCTGCGCAGCGTACCCACCTAGTGGTCTACCACCGTGATGGTGATGGGTGGGTGTTCAAGGGAGGGCTTCGCCCTCCCTTGGGCCCTCCCCCTACATCCGTCACCATCAGTGTGGCCGACCACTAGCCAGTTGTAGACGGCACCCTTCCCAATAAAGGCATACCGGCTACGCGCCAGCATCTCTTCTTCGGGCATGCCCTACCGACCAACCTGTGGCTTGTTCTCCGCCAGCTTGATCGCCACCTCAATTTCCCATTTCGTCTTGCGCGGCTCACGCTTCGGGTCGGTGAGATAGGTCTCGTAGCGTGAACGAAACGCATCACCCTTTGGATCATTCCAGCGATCCCACACAATGCCATTGGCTCTGGCCCAGTCGAGCAAGGCCTTATTGCCACTCAACCCACTTCCGCAGTAGATCAGACGTGCGTAGTACCCTGCGGGCAGCACACCTGCAGACACACGCGAATCGTGCGGGAGCGGCTGCGCCACCGGAATACCGAGTTCGATATCCATCTCTCCGGCCATGTCAATCACATGATAGCGGCGAAAGGGTTGTCCTGTGACTATCACCGGCTGCTGCCGCACCCAAGCAGCCAGTTCTGCGCGTAGCTCATCGAAGACGCGTGAGAGACCCTTCATGGGTGTTTGTATGCGTATTCCCATATACTGGATTGCGTTCCGGTACTCAATTGAGGGTTTGCTAACAATTGTCATCACATTCCTCTTGCGTTGAGAGAATGGGTGGCACTGATCCACTATGCGTGGCCCCATTCGTGGACGGTTCACCTATTCTTGAACAGCCGCCCGCGCAGAAACACCGCCCCCGCCATCAGCAGCAGGGATGTCTCGATCACATTCCACCAGAAGTGGACGTCCAGCCGCATGGCGGTGGTGATGCCGGGCAGGGTGCAGAGGAAGGTGTTTTGCGTGAGCGGGCTGCGGGCCAGCCAGCCGTCCCGCCCGACGATGCCGGGCAACCCCTGGGCCGTGACGCTGAAGACGTTCAGCGCGCGCAGCTCGGCGAGCACCTGCTGGTAGCGGACGAACGTGTAGGTGTGCTCCACGGCGTGCGCCACCGTGACGGCCAGCAGCAGCCAGGCCCACCTGTTGCGCATCCCGCCGGCCATCAGCGCCAGCACCACCAGTAGCACACCCCAGTTCCACACGAAGTGTACCCACTCGGCGT
Source organism: Roseiflexaceae bacterium (assembly GCA_035559635.1). Lineage (GTDB taxonomy): Bacteria > Chloroflexota > Chloroflexia > Chloroflexales > Roseiflexaceae > CALJIC01. Next base: position 23,921 of record DATMBA010000153.1, on the reverse strand, counting down.
TGGCCGGCGAGAGCAGCCCGGTGGACTGGCGCGCCGGCAGCAGCAGCAGGTAATACTGCGCCCACTGCACGATGTGCTCGATCGTGTGGACGCCCTGCGTGATGAGGACCATGCTCAGCAGCATCACCGTCGCCCCATAGCGGCGATGGTCCTCGCGCCACTTGAGCACCCCCACCGGCAGCAGCGCCAGCAGGACGATCGCGGTGACGGCCCACAGCGGCAGGCCGGCGAAGACGTGCGCCGCCCAGCCGGCGGCCAGCCCGATACCGAGCGCGATAGCGGACGGGCGCGCCAGCCGGCCGGGATTCAGCAGCGCCAGCAGCGGGAAGCGCCGCTCGAGCGAGGAAGAGAGCGGTTGCGCCCTGGTGCTCATGCTCATCGGATCACCTCGATCAGCGTCTGGGGCGCGAGCCCCTCCACCTGCGCCACGGCGCCGTCCGGGTAGCGGATGACCAGCCGCCGCAGCTCCGTGCCGGGCGGGAAGCCGAAGTGCACCCTGGGGGGGTCGCCCGCGAGGTAGCCGCTCATGGCGCGCACGTCACGGCGCAGCGTGCCCATGCTGGTGTCCAGCTCAAGCACCGCGCCGACCGCGCGCGTGTTAGGCGAGCCGCGCCAGTGGAGGTCCACCTCCAGCCCATCGCCGCCGCACAGGCGGTTCTCAAACAGCATCGCCGGGCCGCGCAGGTTGTTCACCACCACGTCCAGGTCGCCGTCGGCGTCCATGTCGGCCATCAGCATGCCGCGCCCGCTCTCGGTGGCGGCCAGGCCCCACTCCGGCGCGGGGCGGAAGCTGCCATCGCCGCGATTGTGGAACGCCCGGTTCTCCTCCACCAACTCCGCGCCCGGCAGGTGACCGAACAGATTCTGGGCGATCATCCCGTTGACCACATACAGGTCGAGGAAGCCGTCGTTATCCAGGTCGCCGAACCTGCCACTCCAGCTCCAGCCGGTGGCGTCCACCCCGCGCCGGGCGGCCTCGTTATGCCAGCGCCCCGCGCCGTCGGGAAGCTGCAGCGTGTTGGCCATGATCTGCGGGTCGGCGGGACCGTGCTTCTCCTCCAGCTTGCCGATCACCGGCAGCCAGGCGGCCAGCACCGCTGGCGCGATGTCGCCGGGGTTCATGTCGGTGGAGAACAGCGCCAGCCGGCCGTCGTTGGCGATGTCGCCCCAGTCGATGCTCATCGTGCTGTGGGAGGTCTGCGCGAAGGGCTGCGCCGGCTCCCAGGCGTCGCCGCGCCGCAGCCAGTGTCCGTCCGGCAGGGCGAAGTCGTTGGCGGCCCAGATGTCGCGCAGGCCGTCGCCGTCCAGGTCCACCAGCGCGATCGCCAGCGTCTGCGCGCGCGCGGCCAGTGGGCGGGGGGCGAAGCGGGCGCCGCGCTGCTCGTACAGCGCCACGCCGCCGCGCTGCGCGATCTCCTGTGCGGACAGGCCGTGGCTCTTCAGCTCGGCCTCATACGCGCCGGCCACCAGGTCCAGCGTCCCGTCGCCGTTCAGGTCCCCCCAGGCCATGGTGTAGGCGTGGTGCGTTACGCCCGGCAGATCCTCGTGGGCGAAGCGCGGCGCCTGCGGCCCGCGGTTGCGCCAGTACGAGAGGCTCGCGGCGCCGCGGTGCGTGAACACCACGTCCAGCAGCCCATCGCCGCCCACGTCCACGATGGCGGCTGCGCGGGTGAAGGGGTCCGCGAGCGGCTCGGCGGCGAACGCCAGGCCGCCCTGGTTCCACAGCAGCGTGCTCTCGCGGTCGGTGCTGGCGAGCACCAGGTCCAGGTCTCCGTCCCCATCCAGGTCGCCCGCGGCCAGGCCGGCGCCGTTGCTGGCGTAGGTGCGGATCTCGCGCATGCGCGCCCCGTCCATGACGCCGAGGGCGTGCGGCACGAAGCGGTCCTCGCAGCCGGGCGCGCGGGCCAGCGCGGCGCTCGTCGTCGCCACCTGGACGGTGACGGGCGGGGCGGCCGGCGGCGTCTCGGCGCGCGGCGCGGTGCAGGCCGGTAGCAGAGCCATGGCGAGGAGCGCGATGGCGGCGGCGGCGGAGCGGTTCATTCGCACTGTCACACGCTTCGCAATTCGTCCGACGGGCGTTCAGCCCTACCCCTTGATCCCCGTCACCGAGATCCCCTCGATGAACGTGCGCTGCGCGAGGAAGAACAGGATCAGAATCGGCGACACCACGATCGTGCTGACCGCCATCAGGTAGGGGTAGGCCAGCTCTCGTGTGCCGGTGGCGCTGATGCTGGCGCGCAGGCGGTTGATGCCGAGCGCCAGCGGGTACAGCTCCTCCTTGTTCAGGTAGATCAGCGGCCCGAGGAAGTCGTTCCAGGCGCCGAGGAAGCGGAACAGCGCCACCACCGCCAGCGCCGGCACCGCCAGCGGCAGGATGATACGCAGCAGGATGCCGAACTCGCTGGCCCCATCGATGCGCGCCGCGTCGGACAGTTCCTCGGGGATGCTCAGGAAAAACTGCCGCATCATAAAGATGAAGAACGCGTTGCCGAAGGCGCTCGGCACCACCAGCGGCAGGTACGAGTTGAGCCAGCCCAGGTTCTTGAAGGTGATGAAGAGCGGCACCATCGTCACCTGCCACGGCAGGATGATCGTCGCCAGGCAGATATAGAACAGCGCATCGCGCCCTGGCCACCTGATGCGCGAGAACCCATAGGCCACGATGCCGGACGATACCACGGTGAGGATCGTCGCCGGCAGGGCGTAGCGGAAGATCGTGTTGAGGGCGAACAGCGTGAAGTTGTTCTTCGTCCAGGCGTTGGGGAAGTTCTCCCAGAAGGCCGGGTTGGGCACCAGCACCGGTGGGATAGTGTAGACCTGCGGGTCATTCTTGAGCGCGGAGGTGAACATCCAGTAGAACGGGAACAGCCAGGTGAGCGTCAGCACGGCCAGGATAAAGTACTTCAACGCCTGCACCGTGATCTGGCGCGGGCTGGCTTGGGCGCGCCGGCCAGTGGCACGTAGAGTGACTGGCTGGGCCTGAGAATCGACGCTCATAAATGTCCCCCAATCGCTGCCGGGCGAGCCGGGCAGGGCCGCTGTACGGTGGCCATACTCCTCGGATGCCGGCATAGTGTCGGTAGCGCCAGTGTAAAGCCGCCGGCGCTCGCCGCGCGGTAGCTCACTTCTCGCCTCCGTAGTACACCCAGCGCGCCGAGGTGCGGAACAGCAGCATCGTGCCGATGATCACCACCACGAACAGCAACCAGGCCAGCGCCGATGCCTTGCCCATGCGCAGGAACTGGAAGGCGTTCTGGTAGAGGAAGGGCGCGTAGAGCAGCGCGGACTGCAGCGGGCCGCCGCCGACGCCGAACAGCAGGTAGGCCGAGGTGAACTCCTGGAACGCGGCGATGAAGCCGATGATCAGGTTGTACAGGATGACCGGCGTGCTGAGCGGGATGGTGACATTGCGGAACTGCTGCCAGCCGTTCGCGCCGTCCACCACCGCGGCCTCGTAGAGCGAGCGCGGCACGTCCTGCAGCCCGGCCAGGAACACCACCACCGCGTTGCCGGTGGCCCACACCGCCATCATCACCAGACTGGGCTTGGTGAGCACCGGGTTAGACAGGAACGGGATGGCCGGCAGGCCCCACGCCTGGAGCATGCCGTTGATCGCGCCGTACTGGATGTTGAGCAGGAACAGCCAGACCATCGCGGCGCAGACGCCCGGCACGATCGCCGGGATGTACATCACCGCGCGGAAGAACGAGCGGCCAACGATCCGCGTGTTGAGCAGGTTGGCCACCAGGAAGGCGAACGCCAGCGCGAGCGGCACGCTGAAGATCACATAGAAGATCGTGTTGTACACAACCTTCCAGAACTGCGGGTCCTCGAACAGCAGCTCGGTGTAGTTGGCCGGGCCGATGAACACCGGCTCGCGGATGATGTCGTAGCGTGTCAGGCTGACGTAGGCCGAAAACAGCAGCGGGTACACGGTAAAGATCAGGAAGCCGATCAGCCAGGGCGAGATGAACAGCAGCCCGGTGAAGAGGTTGCGCCGGTCTCGCCTGGACATCTGGCTCCATCGCAACGCCGAAGGCGCCATCGCTATACTCCTCGGAGAGAGTGTCAGGGAGGGCTTCGCCCTCCCTGAGACCCTCCTGCCCCTAACTTAGCCCCTGCGCCTTCCACTCCGCCTCGGCACGGGACTGCATCTCGGCTGCAGCGTCCTTGCCGGTCATGTTGCCGCGGAACACCTGCTCGCGCAGCTCCGTATACTGGGTCACCACGAAGGGGTGGATCGGGCAGCGCCGACCGACGATCCACTCGTCCACCTGGTCTGGGGCGGCCACGTAGAAGTCCAGGCCGGGGTAGGTCTTCGGGTCGACCTTCTGCAGCCAGGAGAGCTTGCCGGTGATCCAGCCGACCTCCTTGAAGATGATGTCCAGCGCGGTGTCGGTGAGCAGGAACTCGGCGACCTTGAACATACCGTCCGGGTTCTTGCCATCCTTGAACAGCTGTACCATGTGCGCGCCGGTGGCCATGATCTTCTTGCCAGCGCGGCTGGCCGGCACCGGCGCCCAGGTCGAGCGGTTGTACTGGGCGATCTCCGGCTTCTGGATCTGGGTCTCGCCGGGGTGCCAGTAGCCCTCGATGATCATCGTCTGGATGCCGGCGTTGTACGAGGCGCCCCAGCCGCCCAGGTTCTCGTCCTGGCGCATACCGGCCAGCTTATCCGGCCCGATGATCTTAATGAACTCGCCGCAGGTCTCGAAGCACTGCGCCAGCGCATCGTTGTTCAGGTTGAACGTGCGCGCCTGCTCGTCCCACCAGTTGAAGCCGCCGAACGACTGCACGCCGAAGTCCGGTTCGCTGGCCATGGCATCGTATGGGTCCAGGCCGAACTGCTGCAGGTTGCCGGCGCCGTCGAACTTGGTGAGCGCCTTATGCCAGACGAGCAAGTCCTCCCAGGTCAGCGGCGGTGTATTTGGGTCCAGCCCGGCGTCCTGGGCGGCCTTGGCGTTGTAGTTCAGGCCCCACCAGAGGTAGCTCTCGATGCCGGGTACGCCGATCATCTTGCCATCGTAGATCGTGCTATCCCACAGCGCGGGGATCATGTCATCCTTCTTGACGAGCGAGCTGGCGCCCACCCGGTCGTCCACCGCCAGCACCGCGCCGCGCGCCCAGAGGTTGGGGTAGGAGAAGTTCGAGCCGCCGTCGGGCGGGGTGCCGCCGGCGATCGCGGTGAGGATGGCCTCCATGTTGACACTGCCCTTGTGTTCCAGGACGGTGTCGCCCATCATCTCCTTGAACTCGGGGGTCTCGACGATCTTATCGACAGCGGCCTGGAAATTGCCCCACGCATACCACCACGTCACGGTCTTAGCGCCGCTCGCGGGCGCGGGAGCGGCGGTGGGCTGCTCACCGGCCGGGGCAGCGGTGGGCTGTTGCGCTGGCGTCTGAGCACCGCAGGCGGCGAGGATCGCGCCGCCGCTGGCGGCGGCGGCCATGCGGAGGAATTCGCGTCGGCTGAGGATGCGCTTCATGCCATAACTCCTTAATCAGAGCTTCGTGACGTGACCCGGCCGGTCTTGCCAGCTGTGGGCGACCGGCGTGGCCGGGCGAGTCGCCGGCTGCACACACCAGGTGCGCGGGGCATCTGTGGTGGCTCGGGGCCACACGCCGGATTCGTGCGCGCTCGGCATGGGGGCTGGGGCGCGCTCCGCGCAGGGGCCGAAGGGCGCACCTGCTCGATGGCCGCAGTTACCGGCCCGCTTCCGAACAGCTTCCCGGGTACTGCACCAGGAAGATGCAATACGCCGAGCGGACGCGATCACCTCCTTTCACAACCGCCCGCGGGTTGCGAGCGGGCCTCAGGGAGGACGAAGCGCTCCGCTCAGCGCAACGTGCTGAGCGAGCGCTGCTCGATCACGATCGCACTGGTGGCTGGCACACCGCTCTGGTGATCGGCCGCCAGGGGCCGTGCCGCCAGCAATGAGTCGATCGCGTCGTTCATGTGGGCCAGCATCAGCAGCCGCGCCTGCAGCGGGTTGCGCTCACGGATGGCCTCGGCCACCAGCAAGTGGTAGCGCACGGCACGCGGCGTCATGCCCGGCAGCGCAACTGTCAGCCGGCGGCCCGCCACGATCAGATCGTTCAGGCCGACCATCACGCCGGCCAGCACCGCGTTGCGCGCCGCCGCGGCGATCGCAAGGTGAAACTGGATGTCTGGCCCGGCGAAATCCTCGCCGGCCTTGGCGGACTGCTCCATCATCACCGCCAGGTCGTAGATCCGCTGCGCCTCTTCCTCGGTGGCGCGCTCGGCGGCCAATGCCGCCAACTCCGGCTCCAGCAAGCGCCGGGCCTCGAACAGTTCCAGCAGGGAACCGGTCTCCACCTGCTGGAAGTACTCATACAGGTTGACCGGCGGCTCATGGGTGGCAGCCACGAACATGCCGCGGCCGTGTTCGATCCGCAGGATGCCTCGCGAGGCCAGCACGCGCGCTGCCTCTCGCACCGACCCGGTGCTCACCCCGAGCTCCTGCGCGAGCTGCGCGATGCTTGGCAGCCGGTCGCCTGGCTGCCACTCGCCTTGCGCGAGCCGCCGTTGGATCGCGGCGACCACGGCCAGGTGAACTTGTTGGGCGTTCGATCGGGCCATAGCGCCGTCCTGGCGTGCTTGAGCGGCGAGAGGGTAGGTGCTGCGGGGGGCGCTCCCAAACTCCGCTTCACGTTGGCGCGCGTCCGCGAATCTGGTGAGTTTGCGAGAGATGCTGCTGGTAGGCTGTACGCGATGAGACGCCGTGCTGCGTGAACTCATCAGATGTGGTGGGAAAGTGATGAGATCATAGCATGTGTCACCCCGACTGTCAACCGAGATTATATCTCTACCAGCGTCGGGAAGGGGGCGAGCCTTTCACCTCAAGGGTTTCAGGGAGGGCTTTGCCCTCCCTGGCCCTCCCCATTGAGCTGTGCCACCGCGGCGTACAGGACGCGCCCGGAGGAGGGCGAGCGGCGCGTCCCCACGTGGGAGGGCGAGCCGAAGCCGCTGGCCACCGCCAGGGCTGCGAAGCGCGCGGGGGGCACCGGGAAGGGCACCCATGGCGCCGGCAGCGCCTGGTCGTACTCCACCAGCAGCAGCCGGCCACCGGGCCGCAGGTGGCCGGCGAGCCGCGCCAGCAGCCCCTCCTGGTCGCGGATGAAGTGCAGCAGGTTGGCGAGCAGCAGGCCATCGAGCGGCGGCAGTTCCAGCGGGCGCGTCACGTCGGCCTGCACGGGCACGACGGACGCGCGCGGCGGCGCCGACTCGATGCGGGCGCGTTGGGCAGCCACCGCCCGCGCGTCGCGGTCCAGGGCGTAGATCGTCCCGCCTGGCCCGATCAGTTCAGCCAGCGCCCAGGTGAAGTTCCCCGTCCCGGCCCCCAGGTCGGCCCACACGCCGCCCGGCCCCGGCACGCCGCCGCGGATGAGCGCCACCATCTCGCCGTGGTTCATAACACCGCTCGTGCGGGGGCTAGGGGGCCTGCGGCCCCGCAGAAACGTTTCTTGTTTGGAGGGGCATAGCCCCTCCAAGCCTTCCCTAGCGGCTGAGCCGCAGCCGCACCCACACCTCGTGCTCCGCGCCGTCGTCCTGGAGCTGGATGCGGCCGTCCGTGAGCGGCTCGCCGTCCAGCGTGATGCTCGCCGCGCCGTCGTGCTCGTCCGGCGCGCGCTCGACGCGGATGCGGTAGGTGGATGCGCCGTAGCGGTAGACCACCTCGTAGGCGGGCCAGTCCGGCGGCGCGCATGGCGCGACGATGAGCGTGTCGCCGGCGCGCCGCACGCCCAGCACCTGCTCGAGTCCGAGCCGGTAGAGCCAGCCAGCCGAGCCGGTGTACCACGTCCAGCCGCCGCGCCCCTCGTGCCCCGCGGCTGTGTACACATCCGCCGCGACGGTGTACGGCTCGACGATATAGCGCTCGGGCGCGGCCAGCGCATGGCGCACCGGGTTGATCAGGCGCAGCAACTCCCCGGCCCTGCCCCCTTCGCCGAGCAGCGTCCAGGCCCAGATCACCCAGATCGCGGCGTGGGTGTACTGCCCGCCGTTCTCGCGCACCCCCGGCAGGTAGCCCTTGATGTAGCCGGGGTCGTGGTCGGTGTGGTCGAACGGTGGTGTGAAGAGGCGGATCAACCCCGTCGCGCGGTCCACCAGGTACGCGTCCACTGCCTCCATCCCCCGTCGGGCCCGCTCCCGGTCGCCGGCGCCCGAGATCACGGCCCAGGATTGGGTCAGCGAGTCGAGGCGGCACTCGTCGCTCGTGGCCGACCCAAGCGGGGTGCCGTCGTCGTGGAAGGCGCGCAGGTACCACGCGCCGTCCCAGGCGTGCTCCTCGATCGCCTGCCACAGCCGCTTGGCCTCGGCGCGGTAGCGGGCGGCGCGCGCCATATCGCCGCGCTCCTCGGCCAGGGCGGCGAACGGCGCCAGCACGCTGATCAGGAACCAGCCGACCCAGACGCTCTCGCCGCGGCCGGCGTGCCCCACCAGGTTCATGCCGTCGTTCCAGTCCCCCGCGCCCATGAGCGGCAGGCCGTGCGGCCCCATGCGGCCTAGCCCGTAGTCGATGGCACGCGCGCAGTGCTCGTAGAGCGCGCCACACGCCGGGGAGACAGCCGGGAGGTCGTAGTACTCGGCCTCGCCAGGCTCCAGCGGCCGGCCCTCCAGGTACGGCACGCACTCGTCGAGGATCGTACGGTCGCCGGTGGTTGCGACGTAGTGCTGTGCCACGAACGGCAGCCAGAGGTAGTCGTCCGAGAAGTTGGTGCGGATGCCGTGCCCGCTCGGCGGGTGCCACCAGTGCTGCACATCCCCCTCGACGAACTGCCGGCTGGCGGCACGCAGGATGTGGGCGCGGGCGATCTCCGGCGCGGCATGCACCAGCGCCATCACGTCCTGCAGTTGGTCGCGGAAGCCGTAGGCCCCGCCGGACTGGTAGAAGGCCGAGCGGGCCCACACGCGGCAGACGAGGGTCTGGTAGAGCAGCCAGCCGTTGAGCAGCACGTCAAGCGCCGCGTCAGGGGTGCACACCTGCACCGCGCACAGCAACGCGCGCCAGCGGGCGGTGACGGCCTCGAGCGCCTCCGCGACCGCCGCCGGGTCGCGGTAGCGGGCGATGAGCGCGCGGGCTTCCGCGGCGTCCCCCCCCTGGCCGAGCAGGAAGACCACCTCGCGCTCCTCGCCGGGGGCCAGGGCGATCATGCAGCGCAGCGCGCCACACGGGTCGAGGGCGGCGCCAGTGCGGCCGGAGAGTCGTGCCCGGTACATAGCCGCCGGGTTGCCCACGTCGCCGTTGCGCCCGATGAACTCCTCGCGATCGCCGGTGAGCGTGACGTCCTGCTCGGAGCAGGCCAGGAAGGCCACCCGCCCGCCGAACTCGACGTTGTAGGCGTTGCGCGCCAGCAGCGCGCCGGTGGCCTCATCCACCTCGGTGACCACATAGGGCGCCATGTGGTGGCGGAACACACCGAGCACCCACTCGATGTAGAGCGTCGCGCTGAGGCGGCGCGGCGCGGTGCCGTGGTTGCGCAGGCGCAGCCGGAAGATCTTGAGCGGGCCCTCGGGCGGGACGAACAGCGTGAGCGTGCTCTCAATCGCGCCGCGGCGCCGCTCGAAGACGGTGTAGCCGAAGCCGTGCCGGACGCGCGCGTGGCTCTCGCCAGCGGGGTGCGGCGTCGGGCGCCAGAACGCGCCGCCCGCCTCGTCGCGCAGGTAGAGCGCCTCGCCCGGCGGGTCGCGCACCGGGTCGTTCGTCCAGGGGGTGAGCCGGTTCTCACGGCTGTTGGCCGCCCAGGTGTAGCCGCCGCCGGACTCGGAGACGATGAAGCCGGCCTCTTCGTTGGCCACCACGTTGACCCACGGCGCCGGCGGCGTCGCGCCGGGCGTCACGTCGATGACGAACTCGCGCCCGTCGGGGGTGAAGCCGCCGCAGGGTGTGCGCAGAATCAGGTCGAGCGGCGCGAGCGGCACGTCCGGCTCACCGGGGGCCGGCGGCGGCGCGGGGTGGGGGCGGATGTCCGCCTCGCGGCGGCGCAGGTGCTGCCCCAGGTCGCCGCGGCGGGTGGTGAGGATGGCGCGCGCCACCGTCTCCAGCAGCGTGTGGTCCTCCTCCGGCATCGTATCACCGCGCAGCACGAAGATGCCACCGCGCTGGTTGAGCAGGGAGCTGCCGCGCCCGCTGCGGACGAGGTGCAGGATCTGCTCCTGGCGGTCCTGGGTGTAGCCGCCGGCCTCCTCGTTGAGGATCACCAGGTCCACCATCAGGCGCTTGAGGCGCCAGTACTCGTGCGCCCGCAGCAACTCCGCCACCAGCAGCAACTCGTCCCCGGCGCCGACGCGCACCAGCACGATCGGGTAGTCGCCCGAGATGCCATAGGCCCACAGGCCCGGCTGTCCCTTCGTGTTGCGTGCGATCGTCTCCGGCTTCGCGCGCCGGTGGCCATCCGGGTAGAGCGCGGCGCTGGCGAGGCGCTGGAAGCGGTGGGCCTGGTCGGCATCGATGTTCAGGTCGCGCAGCTCGACCTGGCTCTGGGTCCAGGCCAGGTCGAGCGTGCGCGCGGCGGCCGCCGGGTCGTGGTAGGTGGCCGCGAGCGCGAGCGCCTCCTCGCGGCTGGCGGCCACGCCGGTGATGAAGCTAATCTGCGCCGTGGCCCCCGGCGCGATGCGCACCCGCTGCCGCAGGCAGAGCACCGGGTCCAGCACCGCGCCGGTGCGCTGCGCGAGCGGGCCGTGGAGCGCCTGCGGGTCGGCGAGGGTGCGCCCGCGCCCGACGAACGCCAGGCGGTCGGTCTCGTACTGGACGGCGCCGAAGGTATGGCCGCGCACCGCCACCACATGCACCGCCCACAGTCGCCGCGCGCTGGCCGCGCGCGGCCGGCGGGTGGCCAGCAGCGCGTGGTGCTCCGGCACGAACTCGGTCTCGACGAACAGATTGGAGAACGCCGGGTGGGCCTCGTCGGCGGCCGGGTGGGCCAGCACCACCTCGGCGTAGCTGGTGACCTCCAACTCGCGTGGAGCGCCGGTGGTGTTCACCAGGGTCACGCGGCGCAGCTCGGCGTTCTCCTCCGGCGAGACGGCCACCTCCATGCGCGTGTCGATCCCGGCGGCCTGCTGACGGAACTCGGCCTTGTCCAGCCGATAGGTCACCTGGTAGTCGTGCGGCTCGTGGCGCGTCGGCTGGTAGGTGGTGGACCACACCGCGCCGCTGCGCACATCGCGCACGTAGACGAAGCTGCCCCAGGCGTCACAGGTCGTGTCGGGGCGCCAGCGAGTCACCGCCAGGTCGTCGAAGAAGCTCCCGCCGCCGCCGGCGTTGGTGAGGAAGACGCTGTAGCGGCCGTTGGAGAGCAGGTGGGTGTAGGGCACGGCGGTGTGCGGCGTGGTGAACTGGCGCGCCACCGGCGCGGCCGTGAGCGCGACGACCGGCTCGGCCGCCGCCTCTCTGGTGGCCTCGATCGGCTCACTGTGCGCCACCCGCTCCTGCAGCAGCGTCTCGGCGGCCTGCACCATCGGTTCGGCGCAGAAGCGGCGCTGCATCACATTGTTGCACAGCAGGTTGGCGAACGACACCAGACTCATGCCCTGGTGGTGGACCATGAACGAGTGGACGATCGCCCGCTTCGCGCCAGGTGGCAGCCGCTCGGCCGTGTAGTCCACCGCCTCGTACAGCCCATACGCGCCGCACATGCCGTCGGCTGCCAGCGCCTTGAGGTTTGCCAGGGCCTCGGCCGGGCGCACATGCAGCGCCAGCGCGCTGGCGTAGGGTGTGATCACCAGATCCTCGCCCAGGCCGGTCTTCAACCCCAGCCCCGGCACGCCGAAGGCGCGGTACTGGTAATTCATCTGGAGGTCACGGGCGTTGAAGGCCGACTCGGAGACGCCCCACGGCACGTGGTGTTCGCGTCCGTAGGCGATCTGCCGCTCGACGACGGCCTCGTAGGTCGCGTCGAGCATGGTCTCGGGGAAGCGCGGCATCAGCAGCAGCGGCATCAGGTACTCGAACATGGTGCCGCTCCAGGAGACGAGCGCGGTGCTGAGGTCCACCGCGGTGAGCGCGCGCCCGAGGTGGAACCAGTGCTCCAGCGGCACATCGCCCTTGGCGATCGCCAGGTAGCTGGCCAGGCGTGCCTCGGAGGCCAGCAGGTCGTAGTAGGAGTTATCGCGCCGCCCCTCGGCCAGGCTGTAGCCGATGGCGAAGATGCGTCGCCGCTCGTCGTAGAGGAAGGTGAAGTCCATCGCGTCAACCCACGCGGCGCAGGTCGCGGCGATGTCCTGCTGGCGCTGCAACAGCTCGGCCACGGTGTCGGCCGCCACCACGAGGGCGGGCTGGCGGCCGTTCGTGACACTCAGGTCGCCGTCGCCCGGATCGTCGTCGCCGGCGGCGGGGCGCGGTGTGGCGCCGGGGTGCGGCGCGCCGGCCGAGTCGCCCGCGGTGGACGCCGCGAGGAGCGCGCGCAGCGTCGGCGGCGGCCGGTCGAGCGCGGTCGCCGGGACGAGCACCTCGATGTCGTCGAGCAGGCTGCGCGCCTGATGGGCGAGCCGGGCGGCCCATTCCCCCGCCGGGCCAGCGCCGTCGATCGACGCGGCCTGGCTGGCGATGTCGCGCAGCAGGTCGCGGTAGTCGCCGATAGTCTGCGGGGCGCATCCTAGCCGATCCGCCAGCGCGTCCACCCGCTGGCGCGCCGCGTGCTCGGCAGTCACCTGCTCGCCGAGCAACTCCAAGGTGTCGCGCAGGCCGTCGATCACGTGCGGGCCGAGGAGTGGCCGGTCGGCGAGGGCCAGGTAGCCCTGGCGCAGGGCGATCAGCGCGCCGGCCAGGTTGCCGCTGTCCACCGTCGAGACGTAGGGTGGCGGCAGCGGGTGCAGCGTCAGCGTGTCGTACCAGTTGAGCAGGTGGCCGCGGAAGTGCTCCATGCGCTCGATCGTCCGGAACACGCGCTCCGTCCGGGCGGTCAGCTCGAGCACCCCGATGTACCCCAGGTCATAGGCGGCGAGGTCGGCGAGCAGCTGCAGGCCGATGTTGGTGGGCGAGGTGCGGTCGGCGATCGCCGGGCGCGGCGTCTCCTGGAAGTTGTCGGGCGCGAGGTAGTGCGCCTTCTCGCGCACGAACTGCTCGAAGTAGGCCCATGTCAGACGCGACAGCCGCCGCAGGAAGCGCACATCGTCGGCGGCGAGCGGCGGCTGAGGCGGGATGTAGGGCTGGTCCAGCCAGACGGCCAGCGCCGGGGCGGCGAGCCAGTCGGCCACCACCGGGGCGGCGGGCCAGAGCTCCACCAGGCGGCGGGTGCGCGTGGTGGCGAGCGTCACGCCCAGCGCCAGCGCCGGGAGCGTGCGGCGCAGCAGCGGCACGTGGGACTGCTGGAGGCGGCGCTGGGCCTCGGCGGCGGTCTCCCACTCGAGCAGGTTACGCCGCGTGACGAGCAGGCGCCAGAGGGTGCGGCCGATGGCAGCGGTGTTGAGCGCGGCCTGGTCCGGCAGCAGCGCGACATTGAGCGCCATGCGCAGCACACTCAGCTGCAGGGTGCGTGCGTGCGCCCGCAGCGCGCCGATATTGGTGGGCGCGCGCAGCGCCGCACCGGCCATGTCCGCCAGGTCGAACAGCGGCGGCAGCGCCAGGTACAGCAGGCCGGCGGCCGTCCAGGCCAGCGGGCGGCCGGGGAGCCAGAGCCAGCTGGCCGCCAGCATGGCCACCGTCGCCGGCGGCGTCAGGCTGCGGCGCAGGTTGTCGAAGATCTGGAAGCGGGCGATCGCCGGCAGGATGTTCGGCGCCGATCCGCCGCTGGCGCGCGGCACCCGGGGCAGCAGCCAGCGGGCGATCTGCCAGTCGCCGCGCACCCAGCGATGCTGGCGCGCCGCCCAGGCGGCGTAGGTGGTCGGGTAGCTGTCCAGCACCTCGACGTCCGAGAGCAGCGCGGCGCGCGCGTAGCACCCCTCGATCAGGTCGTGGCTGAGGAGGGTGTTCTCGGGGAAGCGGCCGCGCAGCGCCACCCGCATGGCGGCCGGGTCGTAGATCCCCTTCCCGGCGAAGATCCCCGCGCCGAACAGGTCCATATACACATCGGAGACGGCGGTGGTATAGGGGTCGATGCCGACGTTGCCGGCGAAGATGCGCGCGAAGCGGCTCCTGGTGGCGCTCGGCAGGTCGATGCCGACGCGCGGCTGGAGCACGCCGTAGCCGGCCACCACGCGGCGGGTGCGCCCGTCGATCACCGCCTGATTGAGCGGGTGCGCCAGGGTGCCGATCAGCGCCTGGCCCACATCGCGCGGCAGTTGGGTGTCGGCATCGAGCGTGATCACGTAGCGCACCTGCGGCAGCACATCCAGGTCGCCGACGGCCACACTGAAGGTGGTATCGGTGGCGCCGGCCAGCAGGCGGTTGAACTCCTCCAGCTTGCCGCGCTTGCGCTCCCAGCCCATCCAGCACCCCTGGCGCTCGTTCCAGACGCGGCGGCGGTGCAGCAGCAGGAAGCGGTCGCCGCCGTAGCGCTCGTTCAGCGCCTGGACGCGCTCCACGGCGATCTGCAGCAGCGCGTCATCCTCGGGCATGTGCTGCTGGGGCGCGTCGGCGAAGTCGGTCAGGAGCGCGAAGTGCAGCTGCGCATCGGCGTTGGCGAGCGCCGTCACCTCCAGCGCCTCGAGTTGGCGCCGGATGCTATCGGGGGTCAGGAGCAGCGTCGGGACGACGACGATCGTGCGCAGCTCGGGCGGGATGCCGTCGCGCAGGTCGAGGCGCGGCAGCGTCCGCGGCGGGACCAGCCGGGTGACGGCGCGGTCCACCAGTTCCTTCGCCGCGGCGCTGGCGGGCGCCAGCAACAGGCCGGCGGCCAGTGCTGTGGTGCCGCGTGAGAGCGGCGCATCGCCGCGCGCCAGGCGCAGCCCGGCGGCCACCAGCCCCCCGGTGACGCCCGCCAGCGCGCCGAGGTACAGGGCGGTGGGGTGCGCCAGCAGGGCGCGTTGGAGCACCTCCGGCGGCGAGGCGCGGTAGCCGAGGGCCGCCTCGAACTCCGCGCGGCCGGCGTCCACCAGGTAGTAGCCGATGTGGCGCCGCCGGTCGCCCTCCGGCTGCTCGTTGGCGCGGGCCACCAGCCGGCGCGCCACGTCCTGCTCGCTCAGGTGCGAGCGGCGCGCCAGGGTCTCGACGACGTGCCGGTAGCGGTCGCGGGTGGCGAAGGTACAGCGCGGGTAGAT
This sequence comes from Roseiflexaceae bacterium, assembly GCA_035559635.1. Lineage (GTDB taxonomy): Bacteria > Chloroflexota > Chloroflexia > Chloroflexales > Roseiflexaceae > CALJIC01. The sequence goes on along the minus strand of DATMBA010000153.1, from coordinate 8,761 downwards.
GCCGGCCGGGTCGAGGCGCAGCACCTGCTCCACCAGGCTGACGCGCTCGAACCAGTCGGCCCAGTCCAGCGTGCTCAGCGTGCGCATGCTGGTGACGGTGTTGCCGACGGAGACCTGGTTGGCGGCCTGGCGCTGGTGCTCGGCGTGGATCAACTCCTCCACCGTGCTGTAGGGGACGATCGGCTGCGTCTCGAGCCAGGTGACGATCGCGCCGATGTCGTGCTCACCCTCGTGACTGCGCAGGCGGCGCAGCAGGTGGGCCGTGAGCGGGAGCGGCAGCTGCGTGTAGCGGCTGGTCAGCTCGCGCAGCACCGGGTGCTGCAGCGGGTCCTCGGATCCCTGGTGGGCCAGCAGGCGCTCGACCCAGGTGTCGGCCTCGCGGCGCAGTTGGCGCGCCTCCAGCATGAGCGTCGCCAGCCGGCTGAGGTTCTCCACCAGGCCGACGCGCAGCATGATCGGCACCGCCCACAGCTCGCCCATCGAGAGAGGTGCGACGGACTGGTAAGCGATCAGGAAGCGCAGCAGCGCCTCTTCGTCCACGCGCCCGTCGCTGTGCTCGATCAGCTCGAGCGCGATGGCGTAGACCCGCGGCAGGCCGGCGAGCGGCCCGTGCAGCAGCTTGGGCAACTCGCGATAGTAGCCGCGCGGCAGGTCCTGGCGGATCTCGCGGATCTGGTCGGCGATGACGTGGTAGTTGTCGAGCAGCCACTCGGCGGCCGGGCTGATGGGCACGCGCCCGCGGGTGTCCTCGCCGAGCGTGCGGTAGGCGGCGAGCAGGTGCTGCTCGTTGCGGTCCAGCGCGGCGCGCAGCGGGTCGCCGCGGCGCCAATCTGGGGCTGCCGCATGGTGCACCGCGATCGCCCGCGCGTGCGCCTCCAGCTGGGTGATGCTCAGCAGTTCACCGCGCAGTGGTCGCACGGGCTGCGGCGAGGAGAGGGACGGCATGCGGCGCTCGCGCGCGGCGACCGCCCGGACGCCGCGCGCGAGCGCAGAGAGAGCGGTATAGATCATGGATGGCAGGAGTCTCAGGCGGCGCCGACGCTGCGGCTACGCAGACCGAGGCTGCGGCTTCGCAGGACGACGCTGCGGTCGCGGACCGGGAAGGAGAGGGCATCGTCCTCCTGGGGGCCGAGGTCGATGATCTGGATGTACATCCGCCGGCCGGGGTGGGCCAACTCCAGCGCGAACGCCAGTTCGTCGCGCAGGATGTCGACGATCGCATCCGACGCGACGCCGGATGCGCGCGCCTCGTCGATCAGCGTGCTGAGTTGGGACTCGAGCTCGTCGACGGAGAGCGCCGGCACGGCCGCGGGCGCGGTGAGGGCCAGCCGAAACTGGCACACCGGACAGACCGCCCCGGCAGGCTGTTGGGCGCCGCCCTTGGGGCGCTCGTTCTGGCTCCATGTGTGCCCACAGTTGGGGCATTGGAGGATCAGATCGTTTTCCATAGGTGCTCCTCCTAGGCAAGCGTGCGGACAGAGCCTTGCGTGCCAGCGTCGGAGCGCAGGGCGGCTGGCCGTCGCGAGTGCTGTTCCATCGGTACCAGGCGATGGCGTAGGCTACAGCACAAAACGTGCCACAGCCCGGCGCAGGCGCGGGGTGCGTGGGGCTCGATGAAGGCGTCGCCTGGGGTTCGAGGCAGAGGAGCGGAGGTAGGCTTCCGTGCGCGTGCTGCGCACGACGCCAGATGAGAGCGCGGATGACTGCGAGAGATCGCCCCTCGCGCCCGCCGTTGTTATCGGAGAACCCCACGTCCCGGCCGACGCTGGCCGGATGAAAACAGGGTAGGGTTCAGATAGGGCTTCGTTCCATAGGCGCGACTATTATACCGGCTCACGGCCAGGCGCGCAAGGGGGCGCCGTCAGCGGGGCAGCTGCGCCAGGAAGGACTGGACGGCCACGTCCCACTCGCGCGTCTCCAACTCAAGCGTCGTCGGGTCCTCGCGCACAACGCGGACTATGACGTGGCCGCCGCCGCCGGTGAACCCGGCCTCGCGCGCGTCACGGCTCTGCCGGTCCAGCCCGTACTCGCCGGCGAAGAACGCCTCCGCCCGCGCGAGCGCCTCCGCCGGCGGCAGCTTGGTGGTGCTCTCGTACAGCATGGTTGCCTCCTGTCACAGCAATAGTCTAGCAAGGATCGCGCCGCCCGGGTGTGACGAAACGTCGTGCGGGCGCGCCACCACGCCCGGCCCATGGGGTGCCCGCTGGGCCCGGCGGGCTATCCATTCCGAAGGCCGCCTGCGCGGCCGGCACCCCATCCCGCGCAGGCGGGCTTGGCAGGGGAGAGTCCGCGGGTTGACCCGCCGGGCGTGGTCGGCGCGCAGGAACGTTCGTCACACCCGCGCCGCCCAACGCGTCCGGCACAGCCGCACGATCTATGCTATACTTCCTCGCACGCTTCCTCACCGCCTCTTGTGCTGCTCGAGCAGTGGCGCTCGCCCATCACCACACCGCCGCCTGTGATCAAGCGCTTCCTGGCCTGGTGCGACGACGCACCCTCCTCATCATCCGATGTCATGCATGCGGTTTGCCGGCCTCGCCTGCGCTGCGAGCCTGCAAAGCTTTGTTCGCCTGCCCGGCGTGCCCGGCGGCTCCGCACCGCTGGCGCGTGCGCGATACGGGCGGGCGCTCTATCGAGGAGGAACTCAATGTCGCAGCTGCCTATGCGGTGCACGAACTGTGGGACGACGTGGTTTCTAGAGTTGGCGGCAGCCGATCGCGGGGATGCGGCCGCCGTCTGTCCCGTGTGCTACCTCCCGGTTGATCCGCGCGCAGCGGCCCCGCTCCCGATGGAGTCCATCGGCGACTTGGAGGTTCGGCTCGATGCGCTCGTGGCGAGCGCGCGGGCCAGCGGCCTGGAATCTGCGGCGATCGTCCAGGTGCTGCGCGACGAGTTGGCCTTCGCCGCCGAGATGGGCCGCGCCGGTCATCGCTTCAGCGTGCAGCTGATCGACCTCGGACCCTCCGAGGGTTCGGCCGTCCGGCGGCCGGCGCACGATCGACGCGAGATCCCGCAGAATCGCGGCGGCCACGAATAAGTGCCGCTCCGGATACCCCGAATAGGGGGGTTGCAGAGGAGGGCGCAGCTCTCCCCTGACCCCTCCCCGAGCGGATAGGCTTTCAGATCACGCTGCGGAGATGGGCCAAAGCGATGCACGATAACCAGCGCCCCCAGCCGCCCGATTCGTACTTCGAGATCGCACGCCTTGACGATGGGCGGTACTGCGTGCAGTTCATCAAGCGTGGCGCTCCGCCGAGGACGAGCTATACTGCACGCGTCGGCGACGTCGTACGGCAGGTGCTGCGAGCTGGCCACCTGCCGGTGCGCACGCGGGACGATGAGTTGCGGCGGGCATGCCGCGACGAGCAGGTGGTGCTCCTGGATTGAGCGCATGCGCATCACTGCCGCGCCTGGGAGGCGATCGCACTCCAGCGCTGGAATTGCGCGTCCGTCAACTCGATGCGCAGCACTTCCTCGATCACCCGGGTCCAGCCGTACAGGAAGTAGCGCCAGCCATCCTCCACCGTGAGGCCGCGCTCCTGGGCCTGTGCTCGCGCCTGATGCAGGAACGGCAGCTCGCCGCGGTAGTTCAGCTCCCAGGCCGCGCCGCCCCGCGGGAAGCGCGCCGCCGCCGTGATCGGCGAGCCGGGCCGGTCCTTCCCCATCCCCGTGGCGTTGATCACCAGCGAGCCTGATGGCAGGGCCTCCAGCAGCGCGTCGTGGGCGCGCGGGTCCTCGTTGCATACGTAGTCCACTTCCGCCACGGCGCCGAGCCGGGCGTGAATGGCACGCAGGCCGTCTAGCCGCGCCTGGCTGCGGTCGGTCACGATAATCTTCGCCGGGCGGTCTGGGCCGGTGAGCAGTGCCACCGTGATCGCCACCCCCGCGCCGCCGGCACCCAGACAGAGGACGTGCCCGCCGCTGCGCGCCCAGTGGCCGTGGCCGACGATCGCCTCCAGGCTCAGGGCAGAGGTGATCACATCCTTGGCGTGCCCAACCAGCGCCCCGCCGCGCATGGAGATGCACGAGACCTCGCCGCACAGTTCGGCGAAGGGGTCCAACTCGTCGAACAGGTCACGCGCGGCCTGCAGCAGGTCGATCTTGTGCGTCGTCACCAGGCCGCCGAGCGCGCGCGGGTCGCGCTTGATCTGCGTCACCACCGCGCGGTAGCGCTCGGGCGCGGCGTGGATCGGCAGGTCCACGCCAACGAGCCGCACATCAGCCCCGAGATCCGCCATCCAGCGCGGAAAGATCTCCACGATCGCGGACTGGCCGGTTGTCACACCGATGAAGGTGAAAGTGCGCTCGTCCAGCTGTTGCTGCAGCGTCACATCTCCACCCCCAATGCCTCGGCGGCGGTGAAGATATCCTTGTCACCGCGGCCCGAGAGATTGACCAAGATGATCTGGTCGGGGCGCATGGTAGGCGCCAGCTTGATCGCCTCGGCGACGGCGTGGGCGCTCTCGAGGGCCGGGATGATCCCCTCGGTGCGCGCGAGTGTCTGGAAGGCCGCGAGCGCCTCGGCGTCGCTCACGGCGGTGTAGAAGGCGCGCTCCGTGTCGTGCAGCATGGCGTGCTCGGGGCCGACGGCGGCGTAGTCCAGGCCGGCGGAGATGCTGTGGGTCAGGCCGATCTGGCCATCCTCATCCTGCAGCACGTAGGTATAGGTGCCCTGCAGCACGCCGGGGCGGCCGCCGGAGAAGCGCGCGGCGTGCTCGCCGAGCGCCGTGCCGCGCCCACCGGCCTCGACGCCGCGCAGGTCCACCTGCTCGTCGGCCACAAAGCCGCTGAAGATGCCGATCGCGTTCGAGCCGCCACCCACGCATGCCACCACCGCGTCCGGGAGCCTGCCGGCGGCCTGCAGGATCTGTGCGCGCGCCTCACGGCCGATCACGCTCTGGAAGTCGCGCACCATGGTGGGGTAGGGATGCGGGCCGAGCGCCGAGCCGAGCAGGTAATAGGAGTCCGGGTTGGTCACCCAGTCGCGCATGGCCTCGTTGATCGCGTCCTTGAGTGTGCGGCTGCCGCTCTCCACACCGCGCACCTCGGCGCCGAGCAGCCGCATGCGGAAGACGTTCGGCCGCTGGCGGGCCATGTCGTCCACGCCCATGTAGACCACACACTGCATGCCGAGCAGAGCGCAGACGGTGGCGGTCGCCACGCCGTGCTGGCCGGCGCCGGTTTCAGCGATCACGCGCGTCTTGCCCATGCGCCTGGCCAGCAGACCCTGGCCGAGCGCGTTGTTGATCTTGTGCGCGCCGGTGTGGGCCAGGTCCTCGCGCTTGAGGTAGATCCGCGCGCCGCCGAGTTGGTCGCTCAGCCGCCCTGCCAGGGTGAGCGGCGTGGGGCGGCCGGTGTAGGTGCGGTGGAGCTCGTCCAGTTCGTGCCAGAAGCTCTTGTCGGCCTGCACAGCGCGGTAGGCCTCCTCCAGCGCGGCCACGGCAGCGGCGAGCGTCTCGGGGATGTAGGCGCCGCCATAGGGGCCGAAGCGGCCGGGCGACGAGGACTGAGGAGTGAGGACTGAAGACTGTGTCTCTCCCATCGTTGCACCTTGCTTTCTGGTCATTTGTATCACACATCACGCATTACTGCTGCACGCGCAGTGCCCCGATCTCGATCGCCGCTCGCCCGTCCTCCAGTGGGAGCGCCACGCCGGTGCGCGGGTTGCGCAGGCTGACGCGCAGGGTGTAGCTGCCGGGGGGCGCGCCGGGCGCCTCCACGCGGTAGCTCACGCCGGAGAGCCACTGCCAGTGCCACTCGCGATTGGGCGGCTCGCAGGTCGGCTCGGCCGTACCTGCCACGCGCCCGGCGGCATCCAGCACCTCCACCACCGGCTCGTAGCCGTTGCCGCCGCTCTCGGGGCCGAGCGGGGTACGCCAGTAGAGCGTGAGGAAGGACGCCTGGCCGGGCGCGGCCCCCGGCGGGTCGAGGTCGTAGCCCACCAGGCGGATGCCCTGCGGCCAGCGGGCCTCCAGCCGGCGCTGCGGCGTCACCTCAGCCAGCGAGCGTTGGGTCGGGAAGTCCCACACCGGCCGCTCGTCGAAGGCCGGCGCCAACTCGCGCAGCTCGAAGGCGCGCGGCTCGGCGCCTACCGGCGCGCGGCTCCAGATCTCCATCTTGCCTATGCCGTCGGTGGTGACGATGCCAAGCAGGTGATAGGTGTCGCGCACCTCGCCCTCGTCCAGCCGCACCCGGTCCAGCGGGTGGGTGGCGAGCAGCACGTAGTCGGCGAAGATCGGGCAACGGAACGCGCCGCGCAGGTACCAGCCGGTGATCAACTCCTCCTCGTTGGCGATGTAGCTGCCGCGGATGACGCCGCGAGCGTAGAGTTCGCCCACCGCCTTCCAGCCGGCGCGGTGCGGGAAGCCGAAGTTGGCGAAGCGCGGCGCCTCGTCACCGTAGGCGGCGCGATAGATCGGCGGCCGGTGCTCGGGGAAGGTGCGGCGATACTCGGGCTCCTGGCGCAGGAACAGGATATAGGCGTAGGGCACGGCCAGCAGCAGCAGAGCGACACCGGCGACGATGAGTCCTGCTCGTGAGACACGAAGACACGAAGACGCCAAGACACGAAGGATTGAAGTTGCTCGGGCATTTTCAAGCCAGGAGGCGGCTCGAGAGCCTTCAGAACTTCGTGCCTTTGTGCCTTCGTGTCTTCGTGGTTCGTCCTTCCGCTTCCAATCGCCTGCGAACCACAGCCGCGCCACAGCCAGGCCTGCCAGGAGGGCCGCGGCGGTGTGCAACACGTAGAAGTGGGTGTTGGGGCGGGCCACCAGGAAGGCCTGCCCCAGGAAGCCGGCGCCGAACCAGAGCACGGTCGCGCGCAGGCCGGCGGGGGTGCGCGGCGCGAGCGCCAGCCCGGCCAGCGGCAGCCCGAAGAGCAGCGCGGCGACGTTCAGCCTCTCGGCGATCTGCAGGCGCTCGGGCGCGAGCGCCGCCAGCAGCACGCCGGTGGCCAGCAGCGCCGCCAGCAGCACGCCGAGCGCGCGTGGGCGGAGGTAGCGCAGCAGCCAGGCCAGCGCGCCGCCGGCCAGTGCTGCGGCGAGCGCGGCCATCACGAAGGTGGTGTTGTAGAAGGTCGCCACCTCGGCATAGTAGCTCAGGTTGTTGTACAGCGCGATCGCCGCGTCCCCCTGGCCGGTGCGGCCGGCGAGGTATTCCAGGGTGCGGCCGAAGCGCTCGTGCAGCGCGAAGGGCACGAAGAACGCTGCGAGCAGCGCGGTGCCCAGCAGCGCCGCCGGCAGCAGGTTGGTGGCCCAGCGCGCCGGGGGCCAGCGCCGCCGCCAGGCGCCCGCCAGCACGAGCCAGCCAAGCGCCGGCAGGGCGGAGAGCGCATCGAAGTGCGCCAGCAGCGCTACCGCCGCCAGCGCTGCCGCGCAGAGCAGGTAGCGCCGCGGGAGCGGCCCGCCCTCGTAGAAGCGCCAGGCGCAGTACAGCGCGCCGCACGCCAGCAGCACCAGCGCGCTCTGGTACTGCACGATGCGCGAGAAGCCGATCATGAAGCCGTCCAACGCCAGGGCCAGCGCTGCCAGCAGCCCGGCCAGCGCACCCACCGCCGGCGCATGCACGGGTGGTGTGAACATGCGGCGGGCCAGCAGGTAGGCGCCGAGCGGCGCCCCCACGCCGGCGAGCGCGAAGGGCAGCCGCGCCACCAGTTCGTCCAGATGTCCGGTGATCACCAGCGGCCCGGCGGGGAGCAGCACCTCCAGCGGCCCCTTCTTGTGCAGCAGCAGGATGTCGTCCGCGCCGTGCAGCATGTCGGCGGCCATCAGCACCGCGCGCCCCTCGTCCCCCTGGAACTCGGCTCCGCCGAGGAACGGCAGGCGCAGCGCGGCGGCGAGGGCGAGGACGAGAACCAGTGCTGCGGGGGACAGGAGACAGGAGACGGATCTCGCGTCGTGCGTCGCGCGTCGCGCGTCTTGGGTCTCGGGTCGCGCGTCTCGGGCCTCGCGTCTCGGGCCTCGCGTCTGCAGAAAGAGAAAAATGCCTGCCAACACGCTGACCCCGTCCGCGGCAAGCAGCGGAGCCCACCAGGGGATGGGGCCGGGGGCGGCCTGGATCGGCAGCAGCAGCAGGGGCGGCACGGCGATGGCGCCGCACAACGCCAGGAAGGCGCGCGCCAGCCCATCCTCCGAGCGGCGGAAGAGCAGCGGCGCCAGCAGGGCGCCGGGCAGCATCAGCAGCAGGTGGGCCACCACGCCGCGCCAGGTGGCCGAGAGCGGTAGCGCGAGCGCCAGGTGGGCCGCGAGCGTAAGCGCCGCGAAGGCCGTGGCGGTGCGCCGTTCAGACGTGTTGATCGACAAGGATCGGGTTTCCGTGACACTCCGCATGGGTTCAAACCCGGCGGCTTCTTGGGGCAACGAGTCCCGTGACCCGCTTACGCCCCAACGGACGTGTCCCCCCGTTTCAGGATGTTCCGACGGTCTCGCCGCGCTGCTGGTAGGTATCCCGCTGCTCCGCGATCCAGCCGGTGGGGTATACGCCTTGTTGGGCCGCACGGTGTGTTAGGGTGTCGTGTTCTCAGTTGTTCGACGGGATATCCGCCCGCCAATTCCTTCGCCCATCATAAGGGCTGCCTACGTCTCCCCACCGAGCCGGCGCGTGGCGTAGGTCAACTCCTTCGTGGCCAGGGCGGGCAGGCGGCCGGTGCGCTCGGTGGCAGCGGCCTGGTCCCTGGCGATACGCGCCAGCGCGTGCTCGCCAAGCGCGTCGAGCTGTGCGGCGGCGGCGCGCAGCAGCCGCGCGGCCTCATGCGGCTGCCCGG
>DATMBA010000152.1:0-2763 GCA_035559635.1 Roseiflexaceae bacterium | reverse complement strand
GCCTGGGAGCGGGCCTACCGGCACGCCTGGCAGCGCGAGTTCGCGGTGCGGCTGCGCGCGGCGCGCTGGCTGCAGGCGGCGCTGCTGGCCCCGCCGCTCGCCGAGGCGTGCTTGGTCGCCGGGGCGCTGCTGCCGCCCCTGGCGCAGGTGATGATGCGCGCCACCCGCGGCCGGACGGGCGCCGCGGCGTGAACCATGAAAGCGGCGCATATCCTTGCGGCTGTGAACGCGATGAGGGCGCCGGCGATGCAGGCTGCGCTACCACCCAAGGTGCGAAGGGAGGAAGCGGGTATACTTGACTCGTCCTGCGTGCCTGTGGGTCTTCGTGCCTTCGTGGTAGAAGGAGGCCGGTGTGGATGAGCTGCGCCCGACGACCTGGAACGAGTTGACCGACGGCCTCTTCGCCGACACCTGGCGGGAGGACCTGCGGCGCCATCGTTCGAACCGTGCCTTCCGCGGGATGCCGGACGCCACCTACGATCTGCGTACCAGCCTGATGCGACTCGGCGAGGGGTTCGCCGGGCTGGAGGCCCACCTGCTGCGCGCCTTCCAACGCTACGCCCGCCCCTACGTTGGCACCGAGGGCTCGGTGTGGAGCTGGCTGGCGCTGGCGCAGCACCACGGCCTGCCCACCCGCCTGCTGGACTGGACCTACTCGCCGTTTGTCGCGCTGCACTTCGCCACCGCTGACCCGCACCGCATGGACGTGGACGGGGTGATCTGGGCGGCGGACTACGTGCGCAGCTCCGCCTACCTGCCCGGCCGCCTGCGCGAGATCCTGCGCGAGGAGGGCACCAGCGTCTTCACCACCGAGATGCTGGATCGGGCGGCCGACTCGCTCGCCGACCTCGACTCGCTGGCCGAGGAGCCGTTCGCGGTGTTCTTCGAGCCGCCCTCGCTCGACGACCGGATCGTCAACCAGTTCGCTCTCTTCGCGCTGCTCTCTCGCCCGGAGGCCCGCATGGACCACTGGCTGGCGGCGCGCCCAGCGCTGGCCCGCCGCATCGTGCTTCCGGCTGCGCTCAAGTGGGAGGCACGCGACCGGCTGGACCAGCTGAACATGACCGAGCGGGTGCTGTTCCCCGGCCTGGACGGGCTGAGCGCCTGGCTGACGCGCTACTACCGGCCGCGGACGAGGGGCTAGTATGTTGAAGCGTATGTGGTGGACCACTAGCCTCTAGCCCCTAGCTCCTACTCACCGCCTGCTGCACCACCGCGCGCATGCGGGCGTAGTGCGAACCGGGCCAGTAGATCTTGCCGCACGCCAGGCACTGGCGGAAGGTATCGTAGTACCGGCGGGTCTTGGGCTCGAGGCGGTGGAGGACGGCAGCCTTCTCCACCGGGGCGGTGGGGCCGTTGCAGCTGATACAGCGCTGGAAGGAGGCCGACGCGTCGTAGAGCGCGAAGCGGCGCACCACCTCGCGCAGTTGCTCTTGGGGGAGGGTGGCGCGCACGAAGGCGCCGTAGGTGACGATGCCGCGCTTGAGCAGTCCCACGTCGCGCGTGAGCAGCACGCGCAGCTCGTCGTGAGCCAGTCGCGCCAGCTCAGCGTCGTGATAGTCGTTGCGGTAGAGGGTGTCCAGGCCGAGCATGCGCAGGTAGGCGGCCAGCCGCCCCAGATGGGCGTCGGCCACGAAGCGCGGCGCGGGCAGCGGCGGGCGCAGCGGCAGGGCATGAGAGGGCGCGAGCGCGGCCGGGTAGGCGTCGAGCTGGTCGCCGGGCGCAGCGATCTGGCCGAAGCCCACCCCGGCGCCGTTCACCAGCAGCCCGCCGATCTCCGGGTGGGGCACGCCGAGCGACTCGAGGATGTGCTTGACCGTCTCGTGGCCGGCGAGCGGCGCGGCGATGGCGGTCCCGCGCCACTCGGGCGGCAGGAAGTCGTTCAGGTCGCCGTGGCAGCGCACGGTGACCGTGGCGGCGCCGGCTCTCATGGCGCCACCTCGCCTGAGCCGCGGCGCGCGCGGTAGCTGTGCGAATTGCTCACGCGCAGCAGTGTACCCCGCCTTCCCGCTCTTGTCCATCGGGGCAGCACTGACTTCGGAGGGAGAGCCCGCGGGGCCAGCGGGGCACCCCACGCGCCGGGCGTGGGACGCCGCCTACCGACGTTAACGGCGCCCTACGCCGAGGGGCGTTCACTGGTATATCTCGATCTCGTTCAACCAGTTTCGTTGCGCTTGCCGGTTCCAGTCGGTCGAGTACATGCGCACGTAGCGTGCGGCCCTGGCCGCGAAGGTGATGGTGTCGGTGCCGCCGTTGCCACTGCCGGTCGAAAAGACGGTCGTCCAGTTGGCGTTGTCCGCGGAGACCTGGATCCGGTAGTTGGTGGCGTAGTACTGGTTCCAGCGCAGGATCACCCGGCTGATCGCGACGCTGCCGCCCAGGTCGACGGTGATCCACTCGGCCGGGAGCTGGCTGCGCCGCTTCGAGCGCCAGTAGGTCGACCTGTCGCCATCCACTGCCTTGTCACCCGACAGGCTGCTCCGCTCGAACGACGAGACGGCCGTTGCCTTGTTCAGCGCCAGGTTCGTCGTCGGCGTGGCCGTGGGGGTCGTCGGCGGCGCCGTTGTGGGCTGAGGGGTCGCCGAGGGGGTCGCCGTCGGCGCCGTGCCGCCGACGCAGGCCGCGCTGCCGCTGTCGCGGAAGGTCTGGCCGGCCACCGGCACGAACTGCCAGGTATAGCTCGCCGCGTGCAGCGTCAGCTGCAGCACCCCGTGCGCGCTGGCGTTACGCACCTCGCTGGTCGCCAGCACGGTCCCGAAGGCC
>DATMBA010000151.1:0-1229 GCA_035559635.1 Roseiflexaceae bacterium | reverse complement strand
GGGTTGGCAGCGGAGCCGGGAGTGGAGGGAGCGGAGGGAGCTGTTACACTCCGTTCCCCCCGCTCCCACCGCCGTTGCCCGGCTCCGTTCCCTCCGCGCGCGCCACGGGAACGAACATGCGGCCCTGCGCGTCTCTCCTGTTGGAGCATACACCGTATGCTACAATGCCTCGACGTGTGCGTTCAGATAGTTGACAGGCCACGCCTGCAGCATGATCGGGGTGGTTTTTTAGAGGGCACGCCCTCCCCTGGAACCCCACCCCGTCCGGGCTATCCGGGTAGGCAGCGAAGCGATGCGCTTAGAAGAGTTGATCGGCCGCCGGCTCGGCCGCTACCAGATCCTCGACCTGATCGGCCGCGGCGGGATGGCGGCCGTCTACCGCGCGCGTGACACGCTGCTGCTGCGCGACGTGGCGCTGAAGGTGCTCTACCCGCAGTACCTGGGTGACCAGGCGCTCGTCGAGCGGTTCCAGCGCGAGGCGGTGGTGGCGGCGCGCCTGGACCACCCGAACATCGTGCCGATCTACGACGTGGGCGAGGCCGACGGCCTGACCTACATCGCTATGAAGCTGCTCGGTACCCGCTCGCTGGCCGATGTGCTGCGCGCGCGCGGCACGCTCACGCTGGAGGAGTTGGCGCCGATCGTCTCGCAGATCGCCGCGGCACTGGATTACGCCCACGCCCGCGGGGTGGTGCACCGCGATATCAAGCCGGCCAACATCCTGCTGGAGGGCATAGGTCAGAGGTCCGAGGTCATAGGGGTTGAGCTGCAGGGCGGTGTGGCATCACCCCCATCGCCTCTTACCCATCACTTATCACCTGATACCCACGCTGTGCTCACCGATTTCGGCATCGCCCGCTCGCTGGATGCGCCCGGACTGACCGGCACGGGGGTGCTGATCGGCACGCCGGACTACATGGCGCCCGAGCAGATCCGGGGCGCACCTCAGATCGACGGCCGGGCCGACATCTACGCGCTCGGGGTGCTGATCTACCGCTGTCTCACCGGGCGCCGCCCGTTCGAGGGGACGACCCAGGAGGTGCTGATCGGCCACCTGGAGGGGGCACCGGCGCCGCTGAGCGCACTGGACCCCGCGCTGCCGGCGGGGGTGGACCAGGTGGTGCGCCGGGCGATGGCGCGCCGCCCCGAGGATCGCTACGCGACGGCCGGGGAGTTGGCGCGGGCGCTGCGCTCGGCTGCTGGCCTGGAGCCGCTTACGCCACCGCCGG
>DATMBA010000150.1:0-3388 GCA_035559635.1 Roseiflexaceae bacterium | reverse complement strand
CGCCGGGCGCGCGCCCACCGCCGCGCCACCCCCGACCGGGACACCCGCCCCGATCCCTACCGCAGCCCCGCGCCCCACTGACACCGCGCAACCGCCCGCCGCGGCGACCGTCGCCACCGCTGTGCCTAGCGCTCGGCCCGCCACGCCCACCGCCGCGCCCAGCGCCATGCCCACCGCCGCGCCAACCCAGGCGGCGACCCTCCCCCCCTCCGTAACTCCCAGTACGCCGCCCCTGCCCAGCGTCGCGGCCACAGCCACGGCCACGTCTATGGCCACGGCCACGCCTATGGCCACGGCCACTGCTGCGCCTACGGCGCCGCCTGTGCCCACGGCCACGCTCAGCGCTGTGCCCACGGCCACGCCCACGCCTAGCCCGACGCCGGGCATGGCGCGCGTGATCTACCGCGTCACCGGGACCGCGCTCAGGGCCCATGTTGAGTACGATACCGAGAGCAGGGATGGCGTTCAGGAGGAGGTCGATCTGCCGTGGAGTGTCCCGGTCGATCTGTCGCGCGGCAAGGATGTGGTGCTGACCGCGTTAAACCAGGACGAGACCGGGAGCGTCCGGTGCGCGATCGAGGCTGACGGCGTGGTGCTGGCCAGCGAGGAGGTGGTGGATTCACCTGATACAGACGCGATCTGCCTGGCGACGGTGCCGTGAAGCCGCAGCTCAGACCGCCGCGAGTGCCTGCTCCAGATCCGCGATCAGGTCCTCCGGGTGCTCCACCCCCACCGACAGCCGCACCATCTTGTCGGTGATCCCAAGCTCCATACGCTCCTCCGGGTCCACGTCGGAGTGCGTCATCGAGGCCGGGTGCTCGGCGAGCGACTCGGTGCCGCCCAGGCTCACCGCCAGCTTGATCAGCCGGAGCGCGTTGAGGAAGCGGAACGCCTGCGCTTCGCCGCCGTGGATATCGAACGAGATCATCGCGCCAGGTGCCAGGCACTGCCGCCGGTAGATCGCCTGCTGCGGGTCGGACTCCGGCAGGTGGTCCAGGTAGTACACCCGCTCGACCTTCGGGTGGTCGGCCAGGAAGTTCGCTACGTAGCGGGCGCTCTTCATCTGGGCTGTCATGCGCAGCTTGAGCGTCTCCAGGCTGCGCAGCAGCAGCCAGCCGGTGTGCGGCCCGGCCATGGTCCCCATGATCGTGCGCAGCGTCTTAACCCGCCCGATGAGGTCGGCGGTGCCCAGGCACACTCCCGCGATCACGTCGCTGTGCCCGCCGATGTACTTGGTGGCCGAGTAGAGCACCAGGTCGGCGCCGTGCCGGAGCGGCTGCTGCCAGAGCGGCCCCAGGAAGGTGTTGTCCACCGCCACCAGCACCCGCCGCTCGCCGCTGGAGAGTTGGCGCGCGGCCGCGGCGCAGGCGGCGATGTCCACCAGGGCGTTGGTTGGGTTAGCCGGCGTCTCCACATAGATCAGCCGCAGGTGCTCGGCCACCGCGCGCTCACGCAGCGCCCGCTCCAGCGCGGCCGTCCCCTCGCGGGCGCTGAACCCCACCAGGCGGATGCCCAGGCGCGGCAGGATGTGCTTGAGCAGGTAGTCGGTGCCGCCGTACACCGGCTCGCTGAACAGCACCACGTCGCCCGGCCGTAGGAACTCCAGCAGGGTGGTGCTGATCGCCGCCATTCCGCTGGCGAACACCGCCGCCGCCTCGGCCTCGTCCCACAGCGTCAGCCGGTCCTCGAGGATCTCCAGGTCAGGATTGTTGAGGCGGCTGTAGATCAGACCCTGCTCCTCCTCGGGCCGGCGCTTGCGCAGCCCGTAGGCCAGCTCGAAGAATGCCTTGCCCTCCTCGGCGCTCTTGAACACGAAGGTCGAGGTCTGGAAGATCGGGCACTTGATCGCCCCCTCGGACAGCTCCGGCCTGTAGCCGTAGCCCATCATCAGGCTCTCGGGGCGCAGCGCCCTGTCCCCGATGTAGCCTTCCGGCTTGCGCTCTGCCATACGCGTTCTCCTCGGCGACAGGCGGTCTGCGGTGGCGCCGCCCGCGCCCCTCACGGGTCCTTTTCGTGGGAGCCGCAGGCCCCACACCCCCCGCGGAGCGGCGCCGACTGCGGAAGCCCTGTCATTGCCAGGCTGCCGGGCACGCCTTCTCTACAGCAATGGTGCGCGCATCAGGCGCGCCGCGCAGTGCAGATCTCGCCACCCGCCGCGGAGATCTGCCAACAGCGCAATAGAAAGCGGGGGCAGCCCGGCCTCCGTGTGGAGATCGTACGATATGGGCGGGTCAGGGAGGGCACGCTCTCCCTGCAACACCCCCTCCTGTGGACGCAGGCCTGGGCTGCGCGCATTCAGCGTAGCAGGATCACCGCCACAAGCACGAGTGCCATCACCGCGATCACCACGTACAGGTAGATGCGCTCCATGTCATAGAGCGACGTATCGCCGCGCACAGTGTTGTCGAAGCCGATCAGTTGCAGCGTATGCGGCTTCTCGCGGTAGCGGTAGTCCACCTCCGTCACCGGCACACCGCGGATGATCAGCTCGGCCGCCATGAGGCGCGCGTCCGGCCCGCCGCCCTTGAGCGCCTCCTCCAGCAACTCCTTGAGCGGCGCCACCTGATACCAGCGCCCCTCGCGCGGGTCGATCCGGCTCTGGTACACCTGCTGCGCCTTGGACTGGATCGTCAGCTTGTGCAGCCCGCTGATGTCGTCCTCATTGAAGTAGGCCCGGCCGTGGCGGGACCAGGTGAAGACCTTCTCCTCCATCAGCGAGCCGGCGCCCTCGCAGCGCGGGCAGTCCTGCTTGCCGTAGCCGCGGCAGGTCGGGCAGTTCTCCTGGAACGTCTCGCTGCGCGCCTTGCCGTCCGGGTCGTTCACCCGGCGGGTGCGCGTGACCGTACCCTTGCCGGCGCACGTCTTACAGGGGAGCGTGGTGGCGCCGTTGCATTCGGTGCAGGGCACGATGCGCTGCGAGCCGGGGATAACGATCGTCTCGGCCGGGGCGTCCACGAACGGCTCCTGCTCGGGCACTGGCGCGGCCCACAGCTCCACCTCGCGCGGCGCGCTGGCGAGGGCCCCGCCGTGGTGTACCACCTGGCGCGTCTGCGGCGGCGTGCGCGTCTCGTAGTGCGCCCGTAGCTCGTAGAGGTACACGTTGTAGCTGACGATCTGCTCCGGCTGGATCACCTGCCCCAGCAGCGGGCGCCGCAGGAGCCCGTGCCGGCTCCAGCGATCCAGCTGCCGCCGGATGGCGTCCACCCGGTGCAGCGCGTCCGCCCGCGCCCGGCTCTTCGCCACGAACTCCGCGTCCAGCAGGTCGGCCGCCACCGTCTCCAGCGGGTTCTCCAGCCACTCAGCCACCGCCTCCCAACGCGACTCCTCCATATCGCCGGTGGAGTCGTCCAACTGCTGGCGCAGGGCCTGGCGCAGCGCGCCCACCGCC
>DATMBA010000149.1:0-4474 GCA_035559635.1 Roseiflexaceae bacterium | reverse complement strand
CGGTGGACCACTCAGGGCCGGCGGGCGAGCCACCGAAGCGGCGAACCCCGTCGCTTGGGCCAGACGAATCGGCCACTGTGTCGCCGGCGCCCTCATCGAAATGGTACAGCGCGGCGGTGGCGGAGTCCCCGGCGAACGGCTGCGACGGGGGGCTGAACGGCGCGGTATAGCGCAGCGTGGTAGAGAAGCGCAGTTCGTCCAGCCAGCCACTGAAGGACGGGTATGCGGCCCGGTCGTAGTCGTGCTTCTCGGCGCCGATCACCAGGTAGGCGTCGTTCGGGTACTGCGTGGTGCGCCCCTCGCGGTAGCTGATGTCGCCGTCCGGTCCGTCGGCCTGCGCGTCGAGGTGCCCATCCACGTACAGGCTGAGCCGGCCGTCTGCGGCGCGGCGAGTGAGCGCCACGTGGTGCCAGTCGCCGTTGGCGACGTTGGCGCCGCCACAGATACTGACGCCGGATGTACCGTTGTGGACGCCGAACGCGATCCGGCCACCGTACAGCGAGACGCCGTAGTCGCCGTAGTCCCCATCCCCGAAGATATCCCGGTCCAGCAGGATATTGCCGTTGATCCAGGTGTCCTCGCCGGCGACGCACTCGCCGCTGGTGTTCTCGCCTGGCAGCGCCCGGAGGTAGAACTCGATCGTAAAATCGGTCGCGCCGACGTTCACCGGGCGGGACGGGCCGAGCGCCACCTTGACGCGGTCGATGTCGTTCGCCCCGTTGCCGTAGAAGCGCAGCGCGAAGCCACCCTGCGCGGCGACGGAGGGCGGGGTTCCCAGGAGCGCGCCGGCGCCGAGCGACGCCGCGAGGAGCACAACTGTGACGATCGCGCAGACTCGTTGAGTACACATAGGTATGGGTTCCCTCTCACCAGGGTGGCCGGAATACCCCCCTCAGCGTACGCCAGGCGGCGCTCGAATGCAATTAACAGGTTTTCATCAGATGGAGCGCTGGACGCTTTGTCATCGACCTGTCATATAGGAGTGACGCGGTCGCCCGCGAACCGGGGGCGCGGGGCGGAGCCCCGCCGGGGTGTGGGGGCCCTAGGCCCCCACACCGAGCCTTCGCCCATCTGTTTCGGAAGGGCTGCGCCCCGCCACACCTCCCCGTGGGGTGCGAGGGCAGGGCCACCGCGTACGTCCTGTCATATAACAGGACGTACGCCGTCGGCGTCTCCCGCGGGGGTACAGGGCCTGCGGCCCCCGCGGGGGCGCGTGGGTCGTGCCACCGCGTACCTCCTGTATAATGAAGCGATGGAACAGGCCCGACCACAGGTGCGCGGGAGGGTCGTCGCGCTGCTGCTCGCGCTGTTGGCGCTCGGCGGGTGCGGTGCGTCGGCATCGCCCGCGCCGGCGCGAGGCGCAGGTCCAGCAGCGGCGTCAGCAGCGCCCGCGCCGGTAGCGCGCGAGAGCTCGTCTTCGCCACCCCCTTCCCCCAGGCCACCGAGCCCGACACCGCCGGCCACGCCTGCCCCTTCTGCCACCCTCGCCCCCGCCGCGCCGGCGCCTGCGTTCAGCTACCCGATCGGCCTCCCCGGCCGGCTGCTCGGCGACGGCTTCTTCATCCGTCACGGCGCGGGGACCGAGAACACCTGGTACAACCCCGGGCACTGGCACACTGGCGAGGACTGGTACGCCCAGGAAGGGGAGACCGCGGGCGCACACGTCTACGCCGCTGCCGCCGGTACGGTGGTCTACGTCGGCGCCAACTACCCAGGGCGCGTCGTCATTGTCCGGCACGCCGACGATCTCTTCTCCATGTACGGTCACCTCGATCCCGCCGTCGCCGTGGCGCGCGGGCAGCAGGTGGCGCGCGGGCAGTTGCTCGGCACGGTGCTACGGCGGGACGACGGGCGCGCACCGAGCCACCTGCACTTCGAGATCCGCACCTTCCTGATGGCGCGCGAGGTGAACGGCGCCGCGCCGCGCTACCGCTTCCGCTGCGGGCGGAATTGCCCGCCCGGCCCAGGGTACTGGCCCATCCGCGCGCCGGACGTGCCCGCCGACCTGGGTTGGCGCACGCCGGTCCACGTCATCGCCGGGCGCATGTTCCCGCCGCGGGCGCCGGCGCCGCCGGGTGCCGCCGCAGTAGCCAGCAAGCCGATCTCGCACAGCGTCACCCTCTGGTCCGCACCGCCGGAGGATGCGCGGCGCACAGCGCTGGGGGAGCTGCAGCTGCGCCCCGGCGAGCGCTTCGAGTTGCTGGGAGTGCGCGCCGGGCCGGAAGATGCGCGCGGCACCAGTGCCATGGCCTACGAGCTGTGGTACCGCATCCGGCTCCCCGACGGCCAGGACGGATGGGTGCAGGCGGCCATCCCCGCCCCGTTCGAGACCGGTGGCGATGGGCGGCCCTCCAGCGTTTACTTCAACCTCATCCCGTTTGCGCTCCCCGTGGCGATGTGAGATGGGGGCGGCGCCCGCACAACGTTTCGTCACACCCATCGTCATCCCCGCGCTTGACAGCCCCGCGCCGGATAGGTATACTGATGATACCCCTCCCCCTGGGGGAGGGGGTTATCGCCCGCAGGAGACAGCGATGACGGACCAGAAGCAGCAGTTGCTCAACCGGCTCAAGACGGTCGAGGGCCACGTGCGGGGTGTGCAGCGGATGGTCGAGCAGGACGCCTACTGTATCGACATCGTGCGGCAGACACAGGCCATCCAGCGCGCGCTCGACACGTTCAACCGCCAGATCCTGGCGGCGCACCTGAACGGCTGCGTCACCACGGCTATCCGGGGGGAGGACCCGGCGGAGCGCGAGCGCGTCATCAGCGAGCTTCTGCTGGTCTTCGATGCCGGCAAGTAGAGGCGGGCGCGCACCGAGGATCAGCACAGACAAGGAGAACAGGCCCATGACGACCGAGCAGTTCCGCGTGCCGGACATCTCGTGCCAGCACTGCGTCAACGCCATCACGAAGGAGGTCTCCGCCCTCAGCGGCGTGCAGCGGGTGCAGGTGAACCTCAGCGACAAGACGGTCACGGTCGAGCACGCGCCGCAGGTGACCGAGGCGCAGATCATAGCCGCCATCAACGAGGCCGGCTACGACCAGGTGCAGCGGCTGAACTAAGAGCCTATCCGGATTACCCGGATAGGGTGGGGTTGCAGGGGAGGGCAAAGTCCTCCCCTGCCCCCTCCCAACGATAGTCGGATAGGCACTAAGTGGTGCCTCCGGCAACTTCGCATACGCTCGTTGCCGGAGGGTAGGTTCCAGGGAGGGCGAAGCCCTCCCTGACCCTCCCGTACAAGAACTTGGCGGATGCGCCACTAAGGCTGAAGGCTGAAGGCTGAACAGCCGGGGCGCCAGGACGCTTGTGGCGGACCCGAACGTGTCTCGCCAGCGGGTGCCAAAGCGCGCGAGCAGGTGTGAGGGTGTGGGGTGAAGGCTCCCACACCCTCTTTGTTATATTCTGCGCCACCAGATGCCGGTGCACTCGTGGACGATCGCGGCGCCGTCGGGGGCAATGTGCGTGGGCATGGGCGTGCCGAAGAAGAAGCCGGTGGCCTCGTCGGCGGCGGTGCGCGAGGCGAAGCGGTAGTCGGTGCGCAGCCAGGCGGCGCTGAAGCCGCGCTCCTCCTCCAGCCAGGCGTAGTAGGCGGCCAGCGCGGGCGTGGGCGGCGCGGGGGTCTCGCGGCCGGTGCCGAGGGTCTCGACCACCACCGCCGCGCCGCCGGGGCGCAGCACCCGCAGCAGCTCGTCCACCATCGCGCCGATGGCCGCGCGCCAGCCGGCAGGCTCCCACGCCAGCGTGTGCCCGAAGCTCCACCCGGCGATGGCGAGGTCCGCCGAGCGCCCTGCGGCCGGGAGGCGGCGGTTCTCGGCCACCGCCAACTGGACGTTGCCTCGGCCGCGCAGGTTGTGGGCGGCGGCGGCCAGCATGTGCGGCGAGATGTCGCAGGCCAGCACACGGCGGGCCCGTGGGGCGAGC
Organism: Roseiflexaceae bacterium; assembly: GCA_035559635.1. GTDB lineage: Bacteria > Chloroflexota > Chloroflexia > Chloroflexales > Roseiflexaceae > CALJIC01. The sequence continues at coordinate 549 of DATMBA010000149.1, read as the reverse complement.
AGCGCTGTGACGCGCCCGGTGCCCGCGCCGGCCTCCACCACATCCGCGCCGGCCAGCGGGCGGACGCGCTCGATGGCCGGCAGCAGGTTGCCCTGGTAGTCCTCGGCGGACACCAGGCGGTCGTACTCGGCGGCGTGGCGGGCGTAGATAGTCTGAAAGGATGGCATGCGTTTGAGCGTTTGAACGTTTGAACGTTGAACGTTGAACGTTCGACTACCCTTCGGCGGCTGGATGTTGATCGTCACCGCGCCGTGGAAGATCCCCTGTGCGCCTTGGTTCGGCGCGCGGTTGTCGATCGTCTGCTGCGCCGCTGGCGCGTCCTCGTCGGCGGGCGTGGCCGTGAGCTGCGCCAGGGCGCGCCGCGCACGCTGGCAGGTCGCTCTCGTGCCAATGCAGCACGCCGAGGTTGTTGAGGCTTTGGGCGCTGGTCGCCCCCGCTCCCGTGTGCGGGAGCGGGGGTGAGAACCTTTCGGCAGGGTGCCGGCGGGACCGCTCAGCGCTCCAGGGGGTCGAGCGCGGCGTTCCAGGCCTTCATGCGCTCCAGGTCCC
>DATMBA010000148.1:0-1883 GCA_035559635.1 Roseiflexaceae bacterium | reverse complement strand
GGCGGTGGGCTGCGCGGCCTGCTGGCCGCCACAGGCCGCGAGCGTCAGCGCCAGCAGTAGCAGCGTGACTCCGAGCGATCGGTGCATAGGACTCGTTCCTCCTGGCGTGTATGGCCCGCGCCCACACAGGCGCGGGCCGGGAATCTGGGCCGGCCTCCGGCGCTCGTCGCTTGCAGCACAGGCGATAGGCGCTAGGTGATAGGGGTTGCCGCAGCCTCACTCCTGTCACCGATGACCTCTTCACCTGGAAAAAGAGCAGGCGAGCCATCTTCCGGTTGCCGATGATACAGTGCGGCGATTATATCACAAGTCGTCGGACAGCAGCCGGGCGCGGGCAGTGGGTAGGGCTACATCAACGCCCCTCGGCTCCTCGCCCCGCCCGGGCGCTGACGAACTTTGAGAATTTAATCGGGTATGTGGCAGCGCACCACGCCCGGCGGGTCAACCCGCGGGCTATCTGTTGCGAAGCCCGCCTGCGCGGGCTGCCCTTCAGTCCGCGCAGATTCCGGCGTGCCGTAAGGGCCGGATCACCGCGCCATAAGCCGGGAGTGCTATCATGCCAGCAGGACGTGCGGCTGATCCGCACAGCACGGGGAGCGCGAAAGCGATCCCCATAACAACCCCATGTGATGGGTGAACGTGTGCCGGCGCAAAGCGGGGGCCGGAGGCGCAGCCCCCGTGAAAGCTTTTCCCCCGCCTGACATGTCCCACAGGACTGCTATATGAGTGGCGAGACAATCCTGGTGGTGGACGACGAGCCGACGATCGTCGAGGTGGTGGATCTCTACCTGCGGCGCGAGGGGTTCGAGGTGGTAACCGCGGCGGACGGCCACGCGGCGCTGGCCGCGGCCGAGCGGCGCCGGCCGGACCTGGTGGTGTTGGACCTCATGCTGCCGGGGGTGGGCGGCCTGGAGGTCGCCGGGAGGCTGCGCGCCACTGGCCCCATCCCGATCATCATGCTCACGGCGCGCGGCGAGGAGGCCGACCGGGTGGTGGGGCTGGAGCTGGGCGCGGACGACTACGTGGTGAAGCCGTTCAGCCCGCGCGAGTTGGTGGCACGGGTGAAGGCGGTGCTGCGGCGTGTGCAGCCCCCCGCCGCGCTCAACGCGCCTGGGCCCGTGCTCGTGCACGGGCCGTTGCGCCTGGACACCGCGGCGCGCACGGCGACGCTAGAGGGACGTCCGCTGAGCCTGACGGTGCGCGAGTTCGACCTGCTGGCCTTCCTGATGCGCCACCCCGGCCAGGTGTTCACCCGCGAGCAGTTGCTGGACAACGTGTGGGGCTACACTTTCGCCAGCGACATGAGCACGGTGACGGTCCACATCCGCCGCCTGCGCGAGAAGATCGAGGCCGACCCGGCCATCCCGAAGCTGCTGACGACCGTGTGGGGCGTGGGCTATCGTCTGGAGCGGACCTGAGAACGCTCAAGGCTCAACACGATGCCGGTGAGAGGCAATCTGATGCCATGAATGAGAATGTGAACGTCGCAGAGCGCCGAACGGTATCGAGTGCAGAGCGAGGTTTAGCCTTGAGCGTTTGGCGTTTAGCCTTCTCGCTGGCGCTGATCCTCATGCCGCTGATCGCAGTGGGTTGGATGGGCACGGCACAGAAGGCGCCGGCCGAGTTGGTGGGCTACCTGCTGACTGGCGGGCTGGTGTCGCTGGGGCTGGGCGCGGCAGGACTGCTGTGGCTGCGGCGCGGCAGCGGGCCGCTCTGGCTGCAGATGACGCTCACCTACGCGCTAGGGGTGGCGATCGCGCTGCTCAACATCTACCTGACGGCCCGCATGATGTTCTTCCGCGAGCGCGACGTGCCGCTGCTGCTGCTGTTGCTGCTGCTGGCGGGGGCGGCCTCGCTGGCGCTCGGCACCGCGCTGGCCGGGG
>DATMBA010000147.1:0-9512 GCA_035559635.1 Roseiflexaceae bacterium | reverse complement strand
CCGTAGGGCGCCACCGCCGCGCCGCGCCGCCCGAGGCTGCAGAACGCCAGCGCCACCATGCCGGCCGCGGCGGCCTGTTCGACCCACTCGCCCAGCCGGCCGACGTGGTTGCAGTGGAAGATGCCAGCGGCGGCCAGCCCCTGTGCCCGCGCCTTCTCCACCGCGCAGTCCATGGCGAGGCGCGCCGCCACCTGCCCGAAGCCGCGCCGCGCGTCCACCGACGCCATCACCGCCGTCTCGCGCGCCACCACCGGCTCCGCGGCCGGCAGGATATCGCCGGCGGCGATGCTGTTGAGATACTGACGCACCCGCACCACGCCGTGCGACTCGTGGCCCGCCAGGTCGCTCAGCACCAGCGACTGCGCGACGGTGCGGGCGTTCGGCTCGCTGGCGCCGGCGGCCAGGAAGATGCGCGCCGCCAGGTCAGCGAGCGCGTCGGGGTGGAGGATGGGCATAGGCTCCTCGCAAACAAGCGTGACCGTGGGAGAGCGTATTGTACCACGGGGGGTAAAAGGACCTCTGTCAACGGAGGGGGAGCGGAGAGAGCGGAGGGGGCCGGAGCGGATGCCTGCCTCCACACCCGCCGCTGCGCTGGGGGTCGCCAACTCCGTTCCCTCCGCTCGCCGTCGTACCCGCCGCTGCGCCGGGGGTCGCCAACTCCGTTCCCTCCGCTCGCCTTCCGTTGACAAGGCTCCGTTCCCCGTCCGGCACACCCACTGGCACGGGGCGGCAACGCTCGTGGCACGCGGCGCGCCCGTGCGATGGCCGGTAGTAGCGCGTATGGCGCCTCCAGGTGCGGCGGAGGCCGGCGGGCCGCCATGTCCGCCTGCTGGTCATGGGCCGCGCACCGGGGGGTGTTCCCGGCGCCCGCCGGCGTGGTAGCCTGCTCCGCAGCAACTGGATGGGTGGGTGTGGGAGGGCGAGGTACTCCCGCAGGCCATCCACCGCCGGGGAGCGTGTGACACCCCGGCGGATCAGCCATCTGGAGGAGCTGACACTGTGCCATCGCTACGACGCCTCAGCCGTCCGTTCGCCCTGTTGCTGGCCGGCATCCTGATCGGCGCCGCGCTCACCCCGCTGGCGCTGCGGGCCAGCCAGCAACTCTTCGCGCTCTCCCCCGGCGACAGCCTGGTTGTGACGTGTGAGACGAGCATCGGCGGGTATGTGACCGGGGCGCAGGCGCGCATCGAGTGCGCTGCGCCTGACTCCGGCGCCGAAGACGACGCCCCACCGGCCGCCATCCCCACGCCCGCCCCGGCGGACGAGGCCGCCCCGGCGGTGGAGTTGACCGGCCTGCGCGCCGGGCAGGTGGTGAGCGGCGTGCTGGTGGTGGAGGCACTCGTGGCCGGCGGCGACGCGGCGCGGGTGGTCTTCACGCTGGACGGGCCGCAGCCGGCGCGCCACACCGAGCGCCGCGCGCCCTACTTCTTCCTGGGCGACGACGGCGGGCGGCCACGCGGATGGGACACCGCCACGTTCCCCGACGGCGACTACACGCTCGCCGTCGAGCTTACCACTGCCGATGGCCAGACGGCCGAGGAGCGCGTGAGCTTCCGCGTAGCCAACGGCGCCCTGCCCGACGAGGGCGAGGAGGGCCCCGGTACGCTGCCCGACCGCGAGTCGCTCGACGATCCCCCGGCCGCGCGCGGGGCGCTGGAATACGGGGTGGCGGCGCACCTGTTCTACATCGACCGCCGCGCCCCCCTGGACGCCGTGCGGCGCGCCGGATTCGGCTGGGTGCGCCAGCAGATCCACTGGAAGGACATCGAGGGGCCGACCCCCGGCAACTACGCCTGGGGCGAGCTGGACCCGCTGGTGGACGAGGTGGACCGCGCCGGCCTCAGGCTGCTGATCGCTGTGGTGCGCTCGCCGGCCTTCCACACCGCCGACGGCGGCGACGGGCTGCCGGCCGATCCGCGCACCTTCGGCGACTTCGTGGCCGCGCTGGCCGAGCGCTACCGCGGCAAGGTCCAGGCGATCGAGGTCTGGAACGAGCAGAACCTGGCGCACGAGAACGGCGGGCGCGTCACACTGGAGGACGCCGGGCGCTACGTCGAGCTGCTGCGGGAGGCCTACACCCGCATCAAAGCCGTGGACGAGAGCATCGTCGTGCTGGCCGGGCCGCCCTCCTCCACCGGCATCACCGACCCGGCTGTGGCCGTGAGCGACACGGAGTACCTGGCGGCGATGTACAGCTACCAGGGCGGCGTGATCCGGGACTACTTCGACGCCCAGGCGGTGCACCCCGGCGGCGCGGCCAACCCGCCGGAGACCTTCCCCGGCGACGCGCCGAGCACCGCGGACGGCTGGACCGATCACCCGACCTTCTATTTTCGCCATGTGGAGAACGTGCGGCAGCTGATGGTCGAGCACGGCTTGGAGGACAGGCCAGTCTGGATCACCGAGTTCGGCTGGGCCACGAGGAACACCACGCCGGGCTACGAGTTCGGCAACCAGGTCTCCTATCAGGAGCAGGCCGAGTACATCGTGGGGGCCATGCGCTGGACGGCGGAGCACTACCCGTGGGTGGAGGCCATGTTCCTGTGGAACCTGAACTTCGCGCCGCTGCACGCGAAGGAGGGGCAGCCGCTGCACGAGCAGGCATCGTTCAGCATCCTAGACGGCGCCGGGCGGCCCCGGCCAGCCTACATCGCGGTACAGCGCTACCTCGCGGGGCGCTAGAGCATCGGTCACATCTTCTTGGGGCGCAGCCCCAACCCCCTTGGGGAGGCGCTCCGCATCCACCCCGTTCTCGGGGATGTTGCGGGGGCCGCAGGCCTGCGCAAACCCCTCTTCGATGGGGGCGCTCATGCCCGCCGCAACTGCCGGCGTGTCATGGCCGTCACCAGCGCGAGCGAGAGCGCCGTCTGCGCCACAAGCGCGCCCCAGGTGAGGGCCGGGGGCGTGGCCCCACGCAGCATCAGGTCGCGAAATCCCGCCACGCCGTGCGTCATCGGCAGAGCGTAGCTCACCGCCAGGGCGGGCGGCGCAAAGCTGGTGAGCGCGATGAAGAACCCGCTGAAGAAGATCGACAGCAGCAGGGTGATCATCGAGAGCTGGATGGCCTGGCTGTCCGATCCGGAGACGGTGGAGATCAGGAAGCCCAACCCGAGCGAGGCGGCGATCAGCAGGAGTGTGAGCGCCACGAACTGCCATGGGCTGCCGAGCAGCGGCACCCCCAGCAGCCGCAGCGCCACCGCCAGCAGGGCCACCGCCGCGCCGATGAAGAGCGTGTAGCCAAGGAACTTGCCCGCCAGGAGCTGCGCCATATTCACCGGCGCCACGCGGAAGATCTCCAGCGCGCCCATCAGTCGCTCGCGCACCAGCGCCAGCGAGCCGAGCGTCACCGCGCTGTGCTGGATCAGCAGCGCCAGCACCCCCGGCGCGTAGTAGATCACCGCCGCATAGGCCTGGCCGCGCAGGTTGATGTAGCGCTGCTGCAGCGGCGAGACGATCACGTCCGGCGAGGTCCGCACGAACAGCCTGATCACCTCCTCGAGCCGCACGATCTCGGCCTGGGTGCTCGCCACCTCCGCACGCCGCTGATCCAGCGGGGCGCCGGCGATCGCCCCCTCGATCAGGTCCAGGTTGTGCTCCACCACCGCCACCTGGCGCCGCACCTCGCGCAGCTCGCCCCGCGGGTCGCTGACCGCGCCCTCGGGCGGGAGGGCGGCGGCGAAGAGCGCGAGCGTGCGCCGTAGCTCCGCCAGCCGTTCCAGCGCCGCGCGCTCCTGCTCGCGCGTCAGCGCTCGCTCCAGCAGCCGCAGCGCGTCCTGCGCGTCCGCTAGCTTGAGCCGCACGCCCTCCGCCTCGTCCTGGGCGGCCAGCGTCTGGCGGCGCAGGATCTCCTTGTTGATCTCGTTAACCTGCGCGTAAGCCAGATACTGGATCCAGCCCTCGTCCAGCGGGTTGATGGCGTTGGAGAGGAACACGATCTCCGGGCTTTCGCCGCGCTGCACCGCCCCATACGGGTCGGCCGGGAAGACCTGCACCACGTCCAGCCTCCCATCGCGCAGCATGCCCTCGACGCGCGCGCGGTCCTCGGTGATCGCCAGCAGCTCGAAGTTCAGCCCGGCCAGCGCCCGGATCTGCGCCTCGTCCACACCGGGGATGCCGCCCGGCGGCAGCACCACCGCGGCGCGCAGCACCGGGTTGCTGTTCTGGAAGCTCGCGCCGAAAAGGATCAGCACCAGCAGCGGGCCGCCCACCAGGCTGACGATCAGCAGCGGCTGGCGCCGCACCTCGCTGATCTCCTTGGTGTAGAACGCCCAGGCCCTGGTGAGCCAGGGGAGGCGCGCGCGAGCCGTAGCCATCGTTACAATCCTGCCGTGCATTGCAGCTTGCAGATTGAACATTGAAAATTTGGACCTTGCATGCCGTGACGGCGTTGATCTTCAATCTTCAATCTTCAAACTTCAATCTTCAATCTCCTCCGCCCGCTCCATCAGCGTGATGAACACATCGTCGTAGGAGGGGCGGTGCTCCGTGGCCTCGTGGACGATGATCTCCAGCGCGTATTCGAGCGCATTGAGGATGGCCGGCAGCTGCCCGGCGGCATCCTCGACGTAGACGTGGATACGGTCGGCGCGCCCGGGGGACGGCCGCACGTCGCGCACCGCCGGGTGACGGCGCAGCAGGTCCATCGCCGGCAGCACGTGCGCGGCGTCCACCGTCACGGCGATCACCTCGCCGCCGAGCGCGCGCCGCCGCAGGCCCTCGGGGGTGTCCACCGCGATCAGCCGGCCGCGGCGCATCACCGCCACGTAGTCGCAGTAGGCGGCCTCGCCAACATACTGGGTGGTGACGAACAGCGTGCGTCCCTGGTCGCGCAGCGCGCGGAAGTACTCCCAGAAGCGCCCGCGCAGTACCGGGTCGATCCCGGCGGTCGGCTCGTCCGCGAACAGCAAGTCCGGGTCGTGCATCAGCGCGCCGGCCAGCATCAGGCGGCGCTGCATGCCGCCGGAGAGTTGGCTGCCGAGGCGGGAGGCGGCCTCAGCCAGCTCCACGAAGCGCAGCAGCTCCTCCAGCCGCCGCGCGCGCGCCTGGCGCGGCATGCCGTAGAGTGCGGCGACGAAGTGGATGTTCTCGGCCACCGTCAGGTTCGGGTAGAGCACGAACTGCTGAGGGATGTAGCCGATCCGCTCACGGTCCGCCGCGCGGAAGGCGGCCGGGTTGCGCCCGAAGACCCGTAGCGCGCCCTTCTGCGGCGTGTACAGGCCGAGCATCAGGCGCACGGTGGTGGTCTTGCCGCAGCCGCTGGGGCCGATCATCCCCAGGATGGCGCCCTCCGGCGCCTGGAACGTCAGGTCGAACACCCCGGCGCCGCCGCCGAACGCCAGTTCAACGTGGCGGGCCTCGATAGCGAGCGCTCGGCGTGGCGGGAGTGTCATAGCGTGATCCTAGTTTCTTTTCGGAGGGGCGCAGCCCCTCCAAACCTCCCCACACCCCGCCCTGTGCGGAATGGATGGGTTTCAGGGAGGGCTAGGCCCTCCTTGCCCCTCCCCTGTTATCAGAGTTGGTCGGCGAGCTCCAGCAGCGCGCGGCGCATGCGCTCGATATAGTTCGCCAGCGGCGTCTCGCGCACCGGCAGCGCCAGCGGCAGCGTGGTGTCCAGCGCGATCGTGGTGCTTACCAGCACCGTGTCGTCGATCGTGACCGGCGCGTCGATGCGTACCGGCACCTCGCCGCGAATGGGCACCGGCACCTCGTAGGTGCCGAAGGGAGTGTCGAGCGGCACGGTGAACCGGGTGTTCAGCGGGATGGTGGTTTCGATCGGCACGCTGATCGTCTTGCGGATCGGCACGCTGGCCTGGACGGGAATGGGATGGTTGAGTGGTACGCTGACCCGGATCACCTGATCCTGGGCGGCGCCAAGCTCATCGGCCAGCGCCAGCGCGCGCGCGCGGGTCGTCTCGCGCACCTGGTAGAGGGTGTAGATCGTCGCGGCGTGCAGCGCGAGCGAGAGCGCTAGCAGCACAGTGAGGAAGCGGATCGCGCCGGCGAAGGCCGGCGGGTGCGGCTCAGCCGGCCGCGCTGCGTGCTGATCCACAGGTTCGTCCCCCTTCTGCGGCGGGCGCCACCCGCACCGCGCCGCGCTCCGCCCGGGTATCCGCCGCGATTATAGCGCATCCCGCGTGGACTCGCCCGGCGGCGTATCACGCGCGGGCTGTTGAACTTTGCATCTTTAATCGGGCATCCTGGCGCCCTCCCACGCCCGGCGCGGCCTGAGCCACAGCCCGCACAGGCAGGCTTTGCAGAGACTCGCCCGCCGCTTCAGCGGCCAGGCGTGGGACGCTGCCACGGACGCGATGCGTTGGTAAACGTTCATCAGCGGCCGGGCGTGGGAGGCCACCGTGGCCTCGTTTCCTACGTCAAAGTCCACCAGCCCCGAACGGCCCGGCGAACCCCGACTATTTCCTGGAAATCCACCGGCCCGTGGGAGGCCGCCGGGGAAGCCACCCCGCCCTCGGCCGACTCGCTCGCCAGCGGACATTGTGCGATGATAGGTGCAAGGGAGGGAGGCCCTCTGCTCTCCTCCCTGAATAATCACCTTCCATGTTCTGCAGGCCTGCGAGCACGGAGCCGTCGTTCACCCCGGAAGGAGGAAATGCATGCCCGCCCCCCACATCACCAGCGTCGAGGTCCACGAGTACGCCTACACCCTGCGCGAGCTTGGCACCGATTACAACGGCTTCAACCTGGTCTACGCCCCCGGCGGCGCCGTCACGCTGAAGGGCTACATCATCCGCATCGGCACCGACACCGGGCTGGTGGGCGAGTACGCCGGGGGCGGCGCCGCCGAGTACGCCACGCTATCCTCGTTCGCCCACTACCTGCTCGGCAAGAACGCCCTGGAGCGCGAGCGTATCTACACCGATGTGAAGCGGGCGCTGCGCCAGGTGGCGCGCGTCGGCCTGGCACCGGTGGACATCGCACTATGGGACCTGGCCGGCAAGTACTATGAGACCCCCATCTACCGCCTGTTGGGCGGCTATAAGGACCGCCTGCCGTGCTACGCCAGCACCTACCACGGCGACACCGCCGGTGGCCTGAGCAGCCCGGAGGCCTACGCCGAGTTCGCTCTCCAGTGCCGCGAGATGGGCTACCCGGCCTTCAAGATCCATGGCTGGGGCCGCGCGCCGATCGCCCAGGAGGTAGCCACCGTCCACGCCGTGCGCCGGCGGGTGGGCGACGGCATGGACCTCATGCTGGACCCGGCGTGCGAGTACGTGACCTTCGGCGACGCGCTCAAGGCCGGCTGGGCCTGCGACGAGGCGCGCTTCTTCTGGTACGAGGACCCCTATCGGGACGGCGGGATCTCGCAGTTCGCCCACCGCAAGCTACGCCAGCTCATCCGCACACCGCTGCTCATGACCGAGCACGTCCGCTCGCTCGAGCCGCACGTGGACTTCGCGCTGGCCGAGGCCACCGACTTCCTGCGCGGCGACGTGGGGTACGACGGGATCACCGGCGTGATGAAGCTGGCCCACGCCGCCGAGGCGCTGGGGATCGACATCGAGTTCCACGGCCCCGGCCCGGCCCAGCGGCAGTGTATGGCGGCGGTGCGCAACACCAACTACTACGAGATGGGCCTCGTCCACCCCAAGGCCCCCGCCCTGCACGACATTCCGCTCTACACGGGCGGCTACCGCGACACGCTGGACGCCATCGACGCAGACGGCTGCGTGCCGGTGCCGCAGGGTCCGGGGCTGGGTGTGGCGATCGACTGGGACTGGGTGGCCGCCCACCGCACCGGACTCGTCGAGTACCGGGCGTGAGGTGGGGTGCGGGGGCCGCATGCCCCCGCGAACAATCAGGTGTGGAGGGGGGGCGCAGCCCCTTCGCGCCTCTTCCAGGCGGAGCACAGGTGGAGGCGCAGGGCCGCCGCCTACGCCTCTACCCGCACCTGCACCCCGCCGTCCGCCATCACCTCGACCCCGGCGCGCGTGGTGCGGAAGTGCACCCGCCGCTCGCCGACGCGCAGGTTCCGCACCTCGACGGCCTGGAGCCACGATGGGAGGCGGGGCGCGACGCGCAGCGTATTGTCGAGCGCGTCGGCCTCCAGCCCCAGGATGCTCTGGAGGATCAGCAGGCCCGTGCCGGCGGCCCACGCCTGTGGGCGGCAGCTCACCGGGTAGGGCGCCGGGCTGTCCAGGGCGCCCTCGGCGCGCGCGTAGCCGCACATCAACTCCGGCAGCCGGTTCAGGCGGAAGTGCTGTGCCGCGGCGAAGACCTGGCTCGCGAGCGCGTTGGCCTCCTCGCGGAAGCCGCTGCGCGCCAGCCCGCCGATGATCAGCGAGTTGTCGTGCGGCCAGACGCTGCCGTTGTGGTAGCTCATCGGGTTGTAGTTCGGGTCGGAGGCGCCGCGGGTGCGCACGCCCCAACCGGAGGCCAGGTCCGGAGCGACGAGGCGCGCCGCGGCCTGCGCGGCTCGCTCCGGCGCCAGGATGCCACACAGGAAGGCGTGGCCGGGGTTGCTCGTGATCTCGCGCAGCGGCCCTTTCCCAATCTCGATCGCCTGGGCGTAGTAGCCCTCCTCCTCCAGCCAGAAGTCCTCGTTGAAGCGCTCCCGGAGCGCCGCCGCCTCGGCCTGCAGCTGCACCGCCCGCTCGCCGTCCCCCATCCGCAGCAGCACCTCCGCGGTCCAGGCCTTCGCCGCGTAGACGTACGCCTGCACCTCCACCAACGCGATCGGCGGCTCCGCCAGCGTGCCGTCCGGGCGCAGCACCGAGTCCCACGAGTCTTTCCAACCCTGGATGCGCAGCCCGCCCTCGGAGCGTTTCTGGAACTCGATGTAGCCGTCGCCGTCCAGGTCGGCGTAGCGGTCGATCCACTCCAGCGCGCGCAGAACGGCCGGCCGCAGCTCGTGGTAGAGCTGCGTGTCGCCAGTCCAGCGGAACGTCTCGGCGAAGAGCATGAGGAAGAGCAGCGTCGAGTCGACGCTGCCGTAGTAGGGGTTGAACGGGACGCTGTTGGTGTTGGCTAGCTCGCCGAAGCGCATCTCGTGGAGGATCTTGCCGGGGTGCTCGTCGCGCCAGGGGTTGTCCTCGGCGCCCTGGTGGGCCGCCAGGTAGCGCAGCGTCCCCTTCGCAAGCTCTGGCTGGAACCAGAGCGCCTGCAGGCTGGCGATCAGCGAGTCGCGGCCGAAGGGTACGGCGAACCAGGGGATGCCGGCGATCGGCAGCTGCACGCCGTCGAAGCTCGCCGTGAGCGCGCGCAGGTCGTGGCTGCTGCGCCGCAGCAGCTGGTTGAAGGCCGGGTTGTCGGTCGTGACGACGGTGGCAGCGGCGTCCCACGCCTCGTAGGAGGCGCGCACGCGCTCCAGCGCCGAGTCCATCGTCAGCCCCGCGCTGTCGGGCTGCATGCCCGGCTGGCTGGCCGCGGGCGTGATGGCGAGGTCGATCGTCCGCCCGGCCTGCGGCGCGAGCGCGAGACGCCAGCGCAGGCAGGCGCGGGCGGGGGCCGGGAGCTGCCGCAGGCGCTGCGCGCCCTCGCCCTGCGGCCCTGCGGAG
>DATMBA010000146.1:0-7684 GCA_035559635.1 Roseiflexaceae bacterium | reverse complement strand
GGGCGAGATCTGCGCCCGCCTCGGCGCGCCGCGCGCCTTCGCCGCCGCCGAGATGCCGCTCATCGAGCGCACATACGCCGGCGAGCGCTACGGCGCGCCCTCGCCCGATGGGGATGCGGCGCTGCGCCGGCTGGCGCTGCTGGAGGGGGTGCTGCTGGACCCGCTCTATACCGCCAAGGCCTTCGCCGGGATGCTGGACCTGGCCGAGCGCGGGCTGCTGGGGCGCCACGAGCCGCTGATCTTCCTGCACACCGGCGGCGCGCCGGCCCTGTTTGTGTAGGGGGTGACAGGCGCTCAGCTCGGCGGGTTGCGGCGCTGGTCTTTGTCGCCGGCCCGCGCTGCCGCCCGTAGCTCCCTGGCCTTCGTGCGCAGGTAGTCGAGCAGCGCCCGCAGGTCGGGGTCTGTGGCGAAGTCGGTCACCCGTACGGTGTGGCGGCGGCCGCCCTCCTCGATCGTGATCGTGTGCTGCTGGTAGTCGGCGGCGCCGCGCGGCGGCGCGCCCACCAGCGCCGGCTGGTCGAAGAAGCGCGCGGCAGCAACAAGCCGCCGCAGTTCGTCCATCTCCTCGCCGGGCAGATCCGCGCTGTCGATCGTGACCGGCCTGCTCAGGCCGGGGAAATAGGCGCTGCCGCCCTCGGTTCGAAACTGAACGCGCATGGCTATCCTCCTGGTGCTCCAGTGGCGCGCGGGGCGCGCAGGCGTGCAGGCCAAGCCTGCATCATCGGGAAGGAGATGTTTCAGGGAGGGCGGGCCACAGAGGGCCCGCCCCGGTCGCATCGCTGGGCGGGGAGGGCAAAGCCCTCCCAGGCCCTGCCATCAGATGATCACGATGCCGACCTGGCTCCAGCTCTCGCGGACGGCCTGCTGCTCCGGGCTGCCCGCGCCGAAGATCCGCCCAGCGTTGAGGATCGTCAGGCGGGCGAAGCGCCGGAAGCCGGTGATGGGCCGCAGCCGCGAGTCGCGCAGGGTCTCGTACCAGATCAGGCCGGCCTTCTCCCAGGCATAGCCGCCGAGGCGCGTGGCGGCGAGGTAGAACGCGTGGTTGGGGATGCCGGAGTTGATGTGCACGCCGCCGTTGTCCTCGAAGGTGTAGACGAAGTCCCGCATGTGCGCCGGCTGGGGATCTTTGCCGAGCACCGGGTCGTCGTAGGCGGTGCCCGGCGCCTTCATGGAGCGCAGCGCGACCCCGTTGACGTTTGAGGTGAACAGCCCCGCGCCGATCAGCCAGTCGGCCTGGTCGGCGGTCTGGTTGAGCATTCGCTGCTTGACCAGCGAACCGAACACGTCCGACATCGATTCGTTCAGCGCGCCGGGCTGGAAGAAGTAGAACAGCTGGGCCTCGTCCTCGGTCACGCCGTGTGCCAGTTCGTGGCCGATCACGTCGAGCGCGATCGTGAAGCGGTTGAAGAGGTCGCCGTCGCCGTCGCCGAAGACCATGCGCTGGCCGTCCCAGAAGGCGTTATTGTAGTCCACGCCGAAGTGGACGGTGGCGTTCAGCGGCATGCCCTCGTCGTCGATCGAGTTGCGCTCGTAGATCTCCCAGAAGAGATCGAAGGTGGCGCCCAGCCCATCGTAGGCCTCGTCGACGGCCGGGTCGCCGGTGGCGGGGTCGCCCTCGCTGCGCACCACCACGCCGGGCAGGGTCTGGTTGTGCTGCGCGTCGAAGATGGTGCGCTGCTTCTCGCCCTCGGCCGCCAGCACGGCGGGGCGGCGCCGGGTGGCGGGCACCGTGGTGCGCTGCGCGAGGCGCAGGGCGCGGAAGGTCTGGTCGGTCGCCAGGGTCTGCACGGCGGCGGCGCGCTGCTGGGGCGTGCCGTTCTGGGCGATGGCGCGGAGGATGTGGGGTGGCAGGATGCAGAAGATGGCGGGCGGGCGGGCTGTCCTCTGGCACATGGGATGCCCCTTTCTCTGAGAGGGGCGCGGAGCGGGCGTACCCTCCGCGCCTCACGCTCGTGCTAGGGTCTATCCACAAACCGCGTTTGCGGGGGCGTGGGGGCGCAGCCCCCAAACAAGCTTCTCAACGGTTCGTTTGGCGGGGCGCAGCCCCGCCAAACCTCCCGCTGTGCGGATACGCCCTAGCGCGGCATCGTCAGCCGCGGCAGGCCGGCCTCGATCTCGGCGCGCTTCGGCTCGAGCCAGGGTGGCAGGATGAGTTGCTCGCCGAGGTGCTCTATGTCCTCGTCGCGGCTGAAGCCGGGCCCGTCGGTCGCCAGCTCGAAGAGCACCCCGCCCGGCTCCTTGAAGTACACCGACTTGAACCAGAAGCGGTCGATCTGCGGCGTGGGGCGCAGCCCGAGCTGCGCGATCCGCTCCTGGAGCGCCATCTCCTCGTCCGAGTCGCGCATGCGCCAGGCCACGTGATGGGTGACGCCGGCGCCCACCACGCCGCGGCGCTCGTCCGGCAGGGCCTTGATCTCGATGATCTTGCCCGAGCCGCCGCCCTCGACACCATAGCGGTGCCAGCCCTGCTCGGCGCCGAGGTGCGTGAAGCCGAGGTGCTCCGTCAGTAGCGCCTCCGTCGGCCCCAGTTCGCGCTCCCACAGCCGGACGGTGTGCATGCCGCGCACCTGATGCTCCGGTGGGACCGGGCTGCCGGCCCATGGCACGAACTCGCGCGGGTCATCCGTCTCCACCAGCGCCAGCCGGAAGCCGTCGTGGTCGCTGAACGGCAGGGTGGTCTCGCCGAAGCGCACCTCCACCTCTCCGCACTGCACGCCGTGCTGGTCCAGGCGCTCGCGCCAGTAGCCCATGCTGCCCGGCGGGACGGCCAGGCCCACCTCGACGATCACGCCCACTCCGAGCCGCCCAGGGGTGGGCGCGATGTCCGGCCAGGGGAAGAAGGTGAGATCCGTGCCCGGCGTGCCGGCCCCGTCAGCGTAGAACAGGTGGTAGACATGCGTCGCGTCCTGGTTGACGCTCTTCTTCACCAGGCGCATCCCCATCACGCCGGCGTAGAAGTCCAGGTTGCGCTGGGCATCGCCGGCCACAACGGTGACGTGGTGGATGCCGTGGACTGAGTTTCGCATAGTTTTCTCCCGTGCTACCCCAGATCCGTCGGCGACATCATAGCACGCGCCGGGGGGATGTGACGTGCCGGCCTGCGCGGCGCGGCCCGAGCGTCAGGTGCGCTGCAGGGCATGGTGTTCAGCGGCGCCATGAAGGGCGGCCACGAGACGGCCCCGGCGCGGCGCGTGCTATAATTGCACGTACTCACCATCCCACGAAGAAGCGGCGCATCCACATGGGCGTGCTGCGCCCACCCACCTTGTCACCTTGTCAGGAAGGAGAGACGTGTGACACCCAGCGATCCACACGCGAACCAGCCGCTCCTCCAGCGGGGCGCGCCGCTTGATCGGGCGCGGGCGGCGCTGGTGTTGGTGCACGGGCGCGGCGCCTCGGCCGCCGATATTCTGGGGCTGGCGGATGAGTTGCCGCACCCGGAGTTCGCCTACCTGGCGCCGCAGGCCGCCGGCGGCACCTGGTACCCCAACCGCTTCATTGCCCCGCTCACCAGCAACGAGCCGTGGCTCTCCTCCGCGCTGCGCGCCCTGGCCGGCGTGCTGGCGAAGGTGGGGGCCGCCGGCATTCCACCCGAGCGCACCGTCCTGCTCGGCTTCTCGCA
Organism: Roseiflexaceae bacterium; assembly: GCA_035559635.1. GTDB lineage: Bacteria > Chloroflexota > Chloroflexia > Chloroflexales > Roseiflexaceae > CALJIC01. The sequence continues at coordinate 4,062 of DATMBA010000146.1, read as the reverse complement.
GGGCGCCTGCCTGACGCTCGAGTTCGCCGCGCGCAACCCGCGGCACTATGGCGGCGTGGTGGGGCTGAGCGGCGGGCTGATCGGCCCGGACGGCACGCCGCGCGACTACCCGGGCTCGCTGGAGGGCACGCCGGTGCTGCTGGGCTGCAGCGACGTAGACTTCCACATCGAGGTGCACCGCGTCCATGAGGCTGCCGCGGTGCTCGGACGCATGGGCGCGCGGGTGGACAAGCGCATCTACCCCGGCATGGGCCACACAATCAACGAGGACGAGCTGGAGGCAGTGCGCGCCATCATGGCCAGGGCCGCCGCGGCCTAAAGCGAAGCGCTAAACACCAAACGCTAAAGCTAAACAGCCGGGGCATCAGAACGCTGCCAGCGGGCCCTCACGGCCTGTCAACCTTTGCGGTACACAGGCGAGTGGCGCGCCCTGCTCGCGCGGCTGCAGCTGCTTGTAGGGCTGATTGTCCCGGCTCCGTATCAACTATGGGGAGGCGGCATGCGCGCATTCGATGTCATCCTCACCGACGCCGCGCCGGTGCCGGTGGGCAGCTACAGCCAGGCGATCCGCTACGGCAACCTGGTGCTCACCTCGGGCTTCGTCGGCATGCATCCAAGCGGCGCGGGGGTGGTGCACGGCGGCTTCGAGACCGAGCTGCGCCAGGCGATCCACAACCTGCAGGAGGTGCTGGATGCTGCCGGCTGTACGTTGCACGATGTTATCCGTGTCAACGTGGCGCTGGTGGAGATGAGCTGCTACGCGGAGATGGACCGCATCTACCGCGAGTACTTCCATGCGCCGCTCCCCACGCGCACGGTTGTCGGTGTGAAGGAGCTGTGGGGCGGGGCGCAGGTGGGCCTGGACGTGTGGGCGCTGGTGCGTGAGCAGTGAGGCGAGGCGGCCCGCCCCACCGCCCCGCTGTGGCCGCTCAGGGCGCCGCAGGCTCCCCCTGGCGGGCGATCTGCTCCCAGGCGCCACCGCGCGAGAGGTAGATGTCCAGCCCGTACGTCGCCAGCGTCACCTCGTCCGGCCGCACCGGGTTCACCGCCAGGTAGGCGATGGCGTCCTCGGCGCCCAGCGCCGGCGCGTCCAGCGTAACAACCTGCCTGCTCGCCAGGTCGTAGGCCGAGAGGCTTGTGAGGCCGTACAGCAGCCGCGCGCCGTCCGGCGTGAAGGCGGCGGCGGAGACAGGTCCCGCTGGGCCGACGGGCGCGAAGCTATCGCCGTGGTCGGTGGAGAGCAGCAGCCCCTGCTCGCTGGCCAGCGCCACCACCGCCGGGTCGGTGGGATGGACGGCGAGCTGGACGGGGGCGGCGCTCAGGCCGCGTGCCGCGCTCTGCTTCCAGGTGGCGCCCGCGTCCAGCGTGTAGAACAGGCCGGCGCCGAGCCGACTGTTTGGGGCGGGGTTCACCACATAGATCGCCCCGCTGCGGTAGCCGGCCGCCATCAGGTGGAAGTCGCTCTCGCCCTGGAAGGCCAGCGTGGCGATCGTGCGGCCAGCGTCGCCGCTCTTGATGAGGCCGAGCGGGTTGGGCAGGCCGGAGCCGGGGGCAGGGTGGCCACTGCTGTAGAAGCCGTCCGCCACCGGCGCGAAGCCCATGTAGTCGTGCCGCGGGCCATCCGGCCGGCGCCAGGCGCCGTCGGCGTAGACGCGCAGGCCGTCGTGGGCGGCCACGTAGAGAGCGGCGCCGTCGCCGGCGTAGCCCATGCCGTGGATGTGGTCCATACTGATGCCGGCGCTGTGGTCGTCGGTGTGCGCCTGGCCGCCTGGGGTGGGCGCCGGCTGGGCCGCCGGCACACCGGAGCAGGCCGCCAGCGTGAGCAGGGCCAGCAGGGCGGCGAGCAGCATGCCGGAGGCGCGGGGCGTTCTATCGGTGGGTGCGAGCATCGCAGATCCTTACAGCCACGTGCAGCATCATCGAACCATCCACCTGCTGGGAGCGCGGGCGTCTCACCCGCATGCGCGCACGATGCGCGCGCTCCTGGCGATCAACCATGCTGCACGTCGCTATAGAGCTTGTGTGAAACGCCTCCCGGCGGGGGATGCGGGGGCCATAGGCCCCCGCATCTCCCCGCCCGCCGCTGCGCCGCGGGCGGGCGGGGGAGGGGTGAGGGGTGAAACCCCCGCACGCTCCCCGTTTCAAACAGGCTCCTCATTGCGTTTCCAGGCGAGGCGATAGGCCACGGGCTATAGGGGGTGTAGACGCCCGATGCCCATCGTCTATCGCCTGCGCTGGAAGCGTACGCTGGTGAAGCGGTCGAGCCGGCGTGGATGGTAGCCGGCGCGGCGGCCGGTGTCAAGAGCCACCCCGCGCGCGGTGCTTCAGGTCGTAGCTGCGGATGAAGTCCAGCTCCTCCTCGTCCAGGCCGTAGCAGCGCGCCAGCAGCCCGTCGATCGCGTCGATCACCGGGCGGGCGCGCGCCACCTCGAAGTTGGCCTCGTCCACCCGGATGCGCGCCCCGCGCCGCGCCCGCGTTCGCCGTGCCCCGGCGTAGGCGGCCAGCAACTCCTCCATCAACTCCGCGAACGCCCCCCGGTCGGCCCGCTCTAGCGCGAATACCGGCAGCCCCAGCACCTCGCGTGACACCACGTCCATGCAGTTCGAGTTGCCGATCCAGTACCAGTAGAAGAGTTGGCTGTTCAGCAGCCCGAACACCGCCGGCGCGTGTTCCGGCGCGACCGTGATCGGCTTGTAGTGCGAGGAGAGCTTCGTCGTGAGGGCCTTGCGCCAGTAGCGGCCGCCGGAGTGGTAGTAGAGGGTGATCCCTCCCGGGGTGACATAATCGCCTAGCCTGCGGCCGTGGGCCAGCATGCGCTCCAGGATGCGGGCCTCGAGTGGCGAGCCGAGCTTAGGAAAGGGGTTGGCGTGGGTGGGCAGCCGGGGGTTGCGGGTGTAGGCCAGCGTGGTGAAGAGGTGCGGCCGCTCGCTCAGCGCGCCATCCGACCAGCGGCGGTAGCCGGTAGTATGGCACGCGCCTTGCGCCTTGCGGAGCAGCGAGATCGTCAGGTTCATGTCCACGCCGTCGAACAGGCGCGCCGGCCGCACCGCGAAGTGGCTATGCCACTGCTCGTGCGGGGCGTAGAGCGCCTGCAGGGCGGCCATGCCGCCGGTGGAGACCGCCGCCAGCGGGACGATCACGCCGAGCCGCCCGCCGCTGCGCAGCAGGGCGAGCGCGCGCTCCACCACCAGCGCATACAGATTGCCGCCGGCGGCGGTGGTGTAGCCGCGCGCCGCGTACATAGCCCTGGTGCCGGCCAGCGCCACGTAGGGCGGGTTGCCGATCACTGCGTCGAAGCCGCCCTCCTGCATCACGCGCGGGAACGCCGTGGGCCAGAGCTCGGCGTCCAGCGCGTCCCCCGCGTGGAGGTGTGGGAGCTTCATGGCGCGAGACACCAGGGCCGCCTCGCGCGCCGGGAGGCCCTCACCCCCGGCCCCGCTCTCATGCGCGGGAGCGGGGTTGGAGCAGCGCTCTGCGGCTTCTGATGCGATTGCCGCGGCGTGCGAACAGCCTTTCGGCCCCGGCTCCGCTTCGTCCCGCTGGTGCGCCGGGGGCGGCTGGAGCCTGGCCGCGTACTCCAGCGCCAGCCGCATGCGGCAGACCTCCACCGCCTCCGGCAGGATGTCCACGCCGTAAAGGTTGTCCGCGAGGATCGTCGCCAGCACGTTGGCGCGACGGCCGGGCGGGCGATCGGCCTCCTCCAAGGCTCTCTGGAGGTCTGCGTCCCCATGGGCCAGCGTGTCCATGCGCCCCAGGCAGGCGTGGTAGAGCGGCTCGAGGACGCGCGCCGCCGCGAGCAGGAACGCGCCCGCGCCGCAGGTTGGGTCGAGCACCGTCAGGCCGCGCAGGGCCCCCCACAGCGCCCGCAGGTCGGCGGGAGACTCGCAGGCGGCGGCCGCGTCCAGCGCGAAGCGCAGGATGTCGAGGTTGTGGGTGATCAGGTCGGCGGGGGTCCGGACCTGGCCGCGCCGGAGCAACTGGCGGGCCGCGGCGCAGCGGGCGCGGCGGGCCAGCGCCTCGCGCCAGGTCTCGCCGGGCAGGGCGTGTGTGGCCGGGGCCGG
>DATMBA010000145.1:0-9119 GCA_035559635.1 Roseiflexaceae bacterium | reverse complement strand
CTTTCGGCTCCTCACGGGCGGCAGCCGGACGGCCCTCACCCGCCAGCAGACACTGAAGGCAACGCTGGACTGGAGCTACGATCTGCTGACGGACCGGGAGCAGGCGCTGCTGCGCCGGCTGGCGGTCTTCGCCGGTGGCTTTCCGCTGGAAGCGGCTGAGGCGATCGGTGCGGGGGCCGGCCTGGAGGCGGGCGACATCTTCGATCTGCTCTCGCGCCTGGTGGCCAAGTCCCTGGTGGTAGCGGAGCAGCACGGCGCGCTGATCCGGTATCGTCTGCTGGAGACGGTTCGGCAGTACAGTGCGGCGAAGCTGCGCGACGCGGATGAGGAAACGACCGTGCGCGCCCGGCATCTGGACTACTTCCTGGCGCTGGCCACGCGCGCCGACCCTCATCTGCGGGGGCCGCACCAGGAGCAGTGGCTCTCTACGCTTAAGCAAGAGCGTGATAACCTGCGCGCAGCGCTGGAGTGGTCGCTCGGGCGGCAAGAGCCGAGAAGCAACGCAGCGCGCAGAGGGGATCACGAACAGAGCGATCACCGTCAGCGGACAACCGACAGCGGACCATGGATCACAGGGCTGCGATTGGCGCTCGCCCTCTGCTGGTTCTGGTATCTCGATGGCGGCCTGAGCGAAGGCCGCACCTGGTTCGAGCGCGCCCTGGCGAGCACCGGCGAGACGGAGCGCACCTGGGCGCGGGCGATGGCCCTCTATGGCGCCGGGCGCATCGCGCTACACCAGACCGATCTCGCCACCGCGCGCGCGCGGCTCGAGGCGAGCTGCACGCTCTTGCGGGACGCGGGTGAGCCACACGACCTTGCCATGGCGCTATTTATCTTAAGCGTCGTGGCAGTCAATCAAGGCGACGACCAGGCTGCCCTCTCGTGCCTACAAGAGAGCCAGGAGCTCTTCAGGACGGTCGAGGACCGGGAGTACTATGCGTTGAGCCTGATGCACCGGGGGGATGTGGCCTTGCGGCGTGGCGAATGGGCGGCGGCACGCACCTGCTACGAGGAGGCCCTGTCGATCCACCGGCAGCTGGGGGGCATGTGGGGTGTGGCTCAACTCCAAAACAACCTGGGCGAAGTGGCGCGCTGCGAGGGGGACTACCGGCGGGCAGCGCGGTTCTACGAGGAGAGCCTGGCCTCGTTCAGAGAGCTCGGCAGCACCAGCGGGGATATCGCCCGGTCGATCCATAACCTGGGGTATGTGGCGCACGCGCAGGGCGACGAAGACCAGGCGCGAGCGTGCTTTACCGAGAGCCTGAGGCTGTTCCAGGAACGTGGGAGCAAGCGTGGCATCGTCGAATGCATCGCAGGAGTGGCCGGCGTGGTCAGCGCGCAGGGGCAGGTCGAGCGGGCAGCGCGGCTGCTGGGGGCGGCTGCGGCCCACTTCGAGGCGATCGGTGCCGCGATGTGGCCGGCCGACCGTATCGAGTATGAGCGCACCGTGGCGGCCGTGCGTGCCGTGCTTGGCGAAGCAGCGTTTGCGGCGGCCTGGGGTGTTGGCCGGGCGCTGACGCTGGAACAGGCGATCGCCGAGGCGTTTGGCGCCCCAAAATAAGCCACAAATAAGTCCCAGGGTGAGCCAGGCGTAAGTGGCGCCGGCTATCATCGGTCAACGATGGTAGCCGGCGCTTCGCTATCGAAATGCTTGCAGGCCAGGCCTGCGTCATACGGAAGAGGGATTTCCAGGGAGGGCACGCCCTCCCCTGGCCCCTCCCCTCGAAGCAATCCATGAAGGCCTTCGATGACTGTGATCACCCAAATCGCCCCCAACACCTACCGCATCTCGATCTACGTGCGGAAGATCGACCTGCAGTTCAACCATATGCTTGTCATCGACGATGAGCCGCTGTTGTTCGCCACCGGCACGCGAGCGATGTTCCCGACCATGCGCGAGGCCGTCGCGACACTGATGGACCCGGCGCGGCTGCGCTGGATCGGCTTCGGCCACTTCGAGGCCGACGAGTGCGGCGCGCTGAATGAGTGGCTGGAGCTGGCGCCGTCTGCGCAGCCGGTGTGTGGCTTCCCCGGCGCGGCGCTGAACATCGACGACTTCGCGCTGCGCCCCGCGCGTGTCCTGGCGCCGGATGAAGTTCTGGCAACTGGCAAGTACCGCTACCGCTACTGCCCGACCCCACACCTGCCGCATGGCTGGGACGCGGGGATGCTGTTCGAGGAGACCGAGCGCACGCTGCTCTGCTCCGACCTGTTCTTCCACTATGGGAACGTCGAGCCGCTGACGGAGGACGACCTGGTGGCGCGGACGCGGGCGTCCCTCCTGCGGCAGCAGGGCGGCCGGCTAGCGGACTCCACGCCGTACACGGCCCAGACCAAGCGGCTGCTGCATAGCCTGGCTGCGCTGCGGCCCCGCACGCTCGCCACGGCGCATGGGTCGAGCTTCGCCGGTGACGGCGCGCGGGCGCTGCGCGAGCTGGATCAGGCGCTGCAGGAGATCTTCGCAGGGAGGACCAGGCCTTCCCTGGCCCTCCCCATATCGGATGACGTTCGTGGTTCCGTGTAACTGAAAGGAGCAATGTCTACCGTGTCTACAACGAGTACCCTATCCATGACGGCGCCCACGATCGACGAGCGCGCGCTGCGCGCGCTCCGCGCTGCACTCCAGGGCCAGCTCTATACACCGGATGACGGCGCCTACGACGCCGCGCGCACCCCCTGGCAGCTGCACGTCGAACAGCGCCCCGCGGCGGTGGTCATGGCCACCAGCGCCGCCGATGTCGTCGCCGCCGTCACGTTCGCCCGCACGCACGATCTCGCCATCGCCATTCAGGGCACCGGGCACGGCGCGGTTGTCGCCTGCGATGGCGGCCTGCTGATCAACACGGCGCTGATGCAGGGCGTGCGGATCGATCCGCTGGCCCGCACCGCCTGGCTGGAGGCCGGGGTGAAGTGGCAGGCGGTGCTCGACGCGGCGCATCCACTTGGCCTCGCCCCGCTGCTTGGCTCGACCCCGGACGTCGGCGCGGTGGGGTACTCGCTTGGCGGCGGGCTTGGCTGGCTCGCCCGCAAATACGGCCTGGCGGTCGACAGCGTCCGAGCCTTCGATATCGTGACCGCCGACGGGCAGCTGCGCCATGTCACGGCGGCGAGCGACCCGGAGCTGTTCTGGGGCGTGCGCGGCGGCGGCGGCAACTTCGGCGTCGTCACCGCGATGGAGGTCGAGCTCTACCCGGTCGCCGAGGTGTACGGCGGGAACCTGTACTTCCCGATCGCGATGGCGCGCCAGGTCATGCTGGCCTACCGCCGCTGGATCACGACCCTGCCGGACGAGTGGACCACCGGCGTTGTGCTGATGCACATGCCGCCCGACCCGGCCCTCCCCGAACCGCTGCGGGGGCAGTCGGTGGTGATCGTGCGCGGCTGCTATACCGGGGATGCCGCCGCGGGCGAGGCGTGGCTGCGGCCGATGCGCGAGCTCGGCGGCATCATCGTCGACGCCTTCGGGCCAATGCTGTTCCGTGATGTCGAGACGATCAGCAACGATCCGCTCGCGCCGCTCAACATCCAGGCGCGGACCGAAGTGCTGCGCGACCTGTCGCCGGAGACGATCGACGCGCTGATCGCCGTCGCCGGGCGGCCGCCTGAGTCGCCGCTGGCCTTCGCGGAGGTGCGCCATGTCGGCGGCGCCGTCAACCGCGCGCCGGCCGACAGCAGCGCCTTCGGCCACCGCGACATGGAGTTCATCCTGTTCCTGCTCGCCGTGGTGCTCGACCCCGCCGAGGATCGGGCGATCGACCGGTACATGCGGGCGGCCGGCGCGGCCATCCAGCCCCACCAGACCGGCCAGATCTACCTCAACTTCCTGCACGACAGCGACATCACGCCGGCGCGCGTCCGCGCGGCCTTCCCGCCGCAGACCTACGCGCGGCTGGTGGCGCTGAAAGACCGCTACGACCCGACGAATATGTTCCGCTTCAACCGCAACATCCCACCCTCGGCCACCCACGGCGTGGAGCCGGTGGGCGCTGCGTGATCTGGTGGGAGGGCCAGGGAGGGCCAGGCCCTCCCTGGCCCTCCCCTTGGAAAGGCTCACACCATGTCTGATCTGGCGATGGGCTTTCAATCGCTGCCGCTCGAATACCAGCGCGTCATCTGTCTGGCGCAAGACCGGCACACCATGACGATCACACCACTTCAGGAGCTGAGTGGGGGGTGGTCAGGTGCGGTGATCTATCTTGTCAGCGTATCCCCACACGACACCAGGCGGGTTGAGCATGTCATCCTCAAACTTGACCGCACGCGCACGTCATCGCACGCCGATGAAGTGACTCGCCACACCAGGGCGATGAGCAACGCTCCGCCTGAGTTTACGCGCGATCATATCGCCGCCCTGGCCTTCGATCGGGTCGAGCATGACGGCGCAATCGCCATCTTCTATCGGATCGCCGGCCAATCCCTGCGCGATTATCGTCCGCTGTCGAGCTACAGACGACAGAGCCAGCTCAAGACCATCTTTTCCGCCACAAATACGTTCTTGCTGGCGGAGTGGAATGTGAATCTGGCGTTTGAGCAGGCAGTTCATCCGCAGCGGCTGTTGGAAAGGTGGCTGAGCTTTCGCCTCAAACCGGGCGGCAACATCGACAGTTTTTTTGAGCGCGTCCATGTTGATCCAGACACCCCGGGATTCCTCATCAGCGGGGAGGTCTTCCGCAATCCATTGGTCTATGCCCGCAATATCGATCGTTGGGGCACAGCACGGCCGATCGATATCGTCACCGGCTTTCTCCACGGTGATTTGAACACCAACAACATCTTAGTCAAGTTTGCTGACGACAACGAACTGCTCGAAGGTTACTACTTGATCGACTTCGCGCTCTTCAAAGAGCAGATGCCGCTCTTCTATGACCAGCGCTACTTGGAGATGTCCTACCTGCTGCTCGCGATGTCACAGGTGTCATTCGCATCGTGTATGGCCCTGATCACGCGACTTGCCGAGGCGGACATCCTCGAACCGCACCAGGCGCCGATCGAGATGGCCGGGGCCTGCGCGGTCATCGGTGCTGCCCGAAGCGCGTTCGCGGCCTGGGTTAACGAGAACCATCCGAGCTTGCACGACGACCTCTGGGGCCAATACTGGCTCGCCGGCGTTGCGGTTGGGTTGAGCTATTGCCACAAAGCTGGCCCCTCCGATGAACACCGGCTGGCGGGGCTGATCTACGCCGCCGCCAACTTGAGACGGTACGCCGCCTTGTTCGACCTGCCGGCGCCGGCGGAAGTCAGGCAGCTCTACGACGAACGGCAGTTCAACGGCGCGCCACAGGGGAGCGTAGGCCCCGGATCGTCGGCCGTGGCCTCTCGTCACAACCTTCCGGCCCAACCGACGCCCTTCATCGGCCGCCAGGCGGAGGTGAAGGCTGTGCAGGATCTCCTGCTACGCGAGCGGGTGCGCCTGGTCACCTTGACCGGTCCCGGTGGCGTCGGCAAGACCCGCCTGGCGCTCGAGGCAGCCGCTGAGCTGATCGATCGTTTCGCGGATGGGGTGTACTTCATCGATCTGGCCGCTCTCCGCGAGGTGGAGTCCGTCCTGGCCGCGATCGCCCGCACAATCGGCCTGAGGGAGACGAGCGATCGCCCGCTGCTCGATGCGCTGAAGGGCCAGTTGCAAACCCAGAGGATGTTACTACTCCTCGATAACGTCGAGCAGGTCACGGCTGCGGCGCCTACGCTGGGGGAACTGCTCCGCGCTTGCCCACAGCTAGCGTTGCTCACCACCAGCCGGGAAGCGCTACACATGCGCGGCGAGCATGTCGTTCCGGTCCCCCCGCTGGCGTTGCCCAGGGCCGATCTCAAACAGCCCGCCCTCGAACAGCTGACCCGATCTGAGGCCGTCCAGTTGTTTGTCGAGCGCGCCCGGGCGGTCAAGCCGGACTTTCAGCTGACGAACGAGAACGCGGCGGCGGTCGCCGAGATCTGCGTGCGGTTAGATGGCCTGCCGCTGGCGATTGAGCTCGCCACCGCCCGCATGAGTCTGTTTTCGCCTCAGACGCTGCTCGAGCGTATGGGGAGCCGGTTGAAATTGCTTCGGGGCGGGGCGCGTGACCTGCCGGCCCGCCAACAGACGCTGCGCGACACCATTGACTGGAGCTATGAGCTGCTCAACCTCGGGGAGCAGCGATTGTTTGCGCTCCTCTCGGTGTTCCTCGGCTGTACATTCGAGGCGGTCGAAGTGGTGGCCAGCGCCATCAAGCGCCTGGATGAAACGGAGGTGGACGTGCTCGAGGGACTGGCGTCCCTGGTGGATAAAAGCCTGATTCGTCAGGTGGATCAGGGCACGGGAGAGCCGCGCTTGCTGATGCTGGAGACGATCCGCGAGTACGCTGCGGAACGGCTGGAAGCGGCCCCCCAGTTCAGCGCCGCTGCGCGCCAGGCCCACGCCAGCTACTTCGCCGACTTCACCCGGCGCCAATGGGAGCGCATGACCGGCGATAGACGGGAGGCGGCGTTCGGAGCGCTCGAAGCCGACATCGAGAACGTGCGCGCCGCCTGGCGCTATTGGGTGGCGCAAGGGGATCTTGAGCAACTCGGCAAATGCACCGACGGCCTGTGGCTGTTCTATGATGCGCGAGGATGGTACCACGCCACGGTCGATCTCACCGCCGATCTGCTGAACGTGCTTGCCGCTACCCCATCCACGCCAGATCGCGCCCAGCAAGAGATCATGCTGCAGACCAGCCTGGCCAGGGCGCTGATGGCCATCAAAGGCTACACGCCGGAGGTTGAGGCGGCCTACACCCGCGCCCTCGAACTCTGCCAGGGGCAGGGAGAGATCCCCCAACTGCTTCCGGTTCTCCGAGGGCTGGCCAGCTTTTATCTCATGGTCGGTGAACTGGAGAAGGGCGCGCAGATGGGGGCAGAGATCTTACGCCTGGCCGAGCGCCGCGACGATGCGAGCATGCGCGTCGAGGGGCATTTGGTGCTGGGAAGTTGCCTGTTCAGCAGCGATCTTCGCGTAGGCCTTTCTCACCTGGAGAAAGCCATCGCGCTCTACGATCCCGATCAGCACCGCGCGCGCCGTTTTCGGATCGGCAATAATCCGGGAGTAGCGTGCTTCACCACGTCCGCCTTGGTGCTCTGGATGCTGGGCTTCCCGGATCGCGCGCTTGAACGGGCAGACGAGGCGGTAGCGCTGGCCAACAGGCTGAATCACCCATTCAGTATGGCCTATGCACTCTTCCACACCGGTGTGCTGCATCTGTGGCGGCGGGAGCTGGAACTCGTGCAACGGCGCGCGCAGGCCGCGCTGGAGATCGCCGAGGAGCATGGGTTTCAGATCTGGAGGGCCCTGGCCATCTGCCTGCAGGGAGCGGCGCTGGCGGGCATGGGCCGGGCAGAGGAGGGTTTGCTGCAGCTCAACCGGGGTATCGGCCTGTATCAGGAGTTGAAAACCCCGCCGATATTCTGGCCGCTCCTGCTCGCCATTCGGGCCGGGGTCTATGCTCAAGCGGGAAGGGCCGCGGAGGGGGTGATTCTGCTCGACGACGTGCTGGAGAGAGCCGGGCAACAGGCCAGCGACCCCATGACGGCGGATCTCTACCGGCTCAAAGGGGAGCTGCTCCTCGCACTCGCCCCGGAAAACCCGGCTGAGGCCGAGCCCTGGTTTCGGCAAGCCCTGGCGATCGGCCAGCAACGACAGGCCAGCATGCTGGAGCTGCGCGCCGCCATAAGCTTGAGCCGGGTATGGCGGGCGCAAGGCAAAGCGGAACAGGGCCGAGGATTGCTAAGCGACGCTTACGGGAAATTGACCGAAGGCTTCACAACGGCTGATCTGCAAGAAGCCCGCGCCCTTCTGGCAGACCTGTCGTCCTGAAACCGAACAGGTACAAAACGCACGCGGTGGCTCCGCCGCCGCACCCCCCGTGGCGCGATGTGGCGGGGTCGTGCCCCACCACGAACCCTTTCATGGGGATCTACGGCCCTACCCCCGCCGCGGAGCGGCGCCGACTGCGCACGTCCTGACCGTTATACGCCGCCCCTGGCCAGCGCCGCCAGCGCCTCCCCCAGCGCGCGCACGTCGTGGCGGATGGTGTCCTGCTTGTTCCACAGCGCGCGGCCGCCCGGCGCCTGCTCGGTGAGCGGGCGCGCCACCACCCGCACACCAAGCCCCGCGATCTCCACCAACTCGGCGTCGTCCGGGCGCAGCAGGTGCAGCCCCTGGGCGGCATAGGCCGCCAGCGCGGCCTCGTCCGGCGCGCTGCGGTTGATCAGCGCCACGTCCAGCGTGCCCACCCCGAGCGCCTCCACCACCCGCCGCACGTGATCCGCCGCCCGGTAGCCGTCGGTCTGGCCGGGCTGGGTGGTGGTGTTGCAGACGTACACCACCGTGCCGCGCGCCGCACGCAGCGCCTCTGCCACACCGTCGAAGGCCAGGCAGGCCAGCACCGTGGTGAACAGGCTGCCCGGCCCGATGGCCACCAGGTCGGCGCTGCGGATGGCTTCGAGCGCCGGCGGGTAGGCGGCGGCGGGCGCGCACAGCGCCAGGCGGGCGATGGGCGGCTTACCCAGGCCGCGCACCTGCAGCTCGCCCTCCACGCGCGTCCCGTCGGCCAACTCCGCGCAGATGTGCGCGTCGGCGGTGGAGACGGGCAGCACCTCGGCTTCGCAGCCAGCCATGCGCGCGGCCTGCTCCACCGCCGCGCCGAAGTCCCCCGTCAGGCGCGCCAGAGCGGCGATCAGCAGATTACCGAAGGCCATGCCCTCCAGCTGCGGCACGCCCGCGCCGTCGAAGCGGTGCTCCAGCAGGCGGGCCAGCAGGGGGTCCCCGGCGAAGGCCGCGATGGTGGCGCGCAGGTCCCCTGGCGCCGGGATGCGCCCGATGGCGCGCGCCAGCCCGGTGGAGCGCCCGGTGTCGGTCACGGCGATCACCGCGGTGAGCCGGGCGGCGAAGGACCGGGCGGCGCGCAGCACCTGGCTCGCGCCGCCGCCGCCGCCGATCGCGACGATATGGATGTTCTCTTTCGCCATGATCACAAGAGGGTGGGTTTCAGAGCCTGTTTGAAATGGGGAGCGTGCGGGGTGTCACCCCTCACCCATCCCCCGCTCGCCCGCCGCTGCGCGGCGGGCGAGCGGGAGAGATGCGGGGGCCTGCGGCCCCCGCGCCC
>DATMBA010000144.1:0-6835 GCA_035559635.1 Roseiflexaceae bacterium | reverse complement strand
GTAAACCCGCAGGCTATCCCCTGCCAAGCCCGCCTGCGCGGCCGTGGCTCAGGCCGCGCAGGCGGCCTTCGCGACGGATAGCCCGCCCGTTCACGGGCCGGGCGTGGTGCCGCGCCCAGAACGCATACGCCCTGCCCCTCTCATGCGGGGGAGGTGCGGCGGTTTGTCCGAGAGGGCACGCCCTCCCTGCCCCTCCCACCCGTGGGGAGGTGCGGCGGGGCGCAGCCCCTCCACATCCAAATCCCGTTGGCAGCCCTCCACCAGTGTGCTAGAATAGGCGGCCTTGAGCGAAAGCCTTTCAATGGGAACGAGACGCGGGATTCTGGTTGCTATGCTGTGCGCCGCGCTGGTTGCGGCGGGTGGGTCCGCCGCTGTGGCGCGTGAGCGGCTGGCGCGCTGCGCTTACGTCCCCCTGATCGGCGAGGCGCTGCTGCCCCCGCCGGACTTCGGCCGCCTCGAGCCGGCACCCTCGGGCGTGCCGCTGCCCGCCGGCTGGAGCGCCCCGGCGGTGGGGGTCCAGGTGGGCGCCTTCACCGTCAGTGGCGCCGGCCACTCTTTCCAACTCCTCGGCATCGCCAACGCGCTGCGCACGCCGCCGGTGGCCGCCCGCCCAGGCGCGTCCTACTGCGTCAGCGCCCAGGCCCTGGCCGACTCGCGCGCCTCCGGCACCCGCCTGCGCGCGGTGTTCCACTGGCTGGACGCCCAGGGGCGCCCGCTCGCGTCCGACGAGACCGCCTGGCAGGAGGTGCGCCAGTGGGCCGGCCCCGGCGACGATGGCGGCTGGTCGCCGATCGCCGGGGGGTTCGTGGCCCCGCCTGGCGCCGCTGCCCTCGCCGTCTCGTTCCACCCGGCCTCCGATGACCGGGTGTACCTGGATCAGATCACCATCCGCGCTGGCGGTGTCCCGCCGACCGCCGACCGCCGACCGCTGACCGCTGGCACGGCCTCGCCGTTGGTCGGCGGTCGTTCGTCGGTGATCGTGAGCCCGTGGCCCGACGGCCGGCGCGCCGCGGTGTCGTTCTCCTTCGATTGGGAGACCGCGATGGGCGGGCTGGTCCACTCGCGCTCGGTGGGCGAGCCGCTCTACGATGCGGACCCGGAGCTGCGCGCCATGCGCATGCGCGAGGGCGTCACCACCACGCTGGCGATCTTCCGGCCTTACGGCGTGCGCGCCACCTACTACGCCAACGGCTACAACCTGCTGCCCGGCAACCGGGACCGGCGCACCTTCATGGGGAACCCGACCTTCCGCTGGGCCACGCGTGCGAACCGCTGGCGCAGCGACGCCTGGGCCAGCACGCCGTGGTTCGCGCCGGACCCGTACGGTACGGCGCAGAGCCACCCGGCCTGGTACTTCGGCGATCTGCTGCCGCTGCTGGCGGCCGCGGGGCACGACGTGCAGAGCCACACCTTCAGCCACCTGTATGCGGGGCTGGCGAGCGTGGAGGAGCTGCGGGCCGACCTGCGGGAGTGGAACGCGGTGGCGGCCGAGCGCGGCCTGCCCCCGGCCCGCTCGCTGGCCTTCCCCTGGAGCGGCAGCGCCGGCATGAGCTACGCGGCTTGGGAGGCGCTTGATGCAGCGGGCATCACCTCGGTGACGCGCACCAGCGACCAAGCGCAGTACCGGCTCGTCAGCCTGGAGGACGCGCGCTGCCGGCCGGTGCCGGGCCACGAGCGCATCCTGGCCTGCCCGGACTTCTACCTCACCGAGCGCAGCGCGCCCGAGGCCGTGCGCCTGATCGACCGCGCGATCACGGCGGGCGGCGCGATCGACCTGTGGGCGCACACCGAGGAGGTGGTGACGCCGGCGCAAGTGGCGGCCTGGGCCGAGGTGGTGCGCTACGCCGCCGCAAAGCGCGACGCCGGCGAGGTCTGGCTGGCGCCGCTGGCCGAGATCGCCGCGCGCCAGCAGGCGGCGGAGAAGGTAACGCTAGACGCTAAAGGCAAAACGCTAAACGAGCACCCGATAACGCTCGTTGTCACGAATGAGAGCAGTACCGCGCTCGACGGTCTGACGCTGTGGCTGCCGTATGCGGTCGGGCGAGTCCAGGCGGAGGATGGCACCGTATCGGTGGCCGCGCATGATCGGAACGCGGTGGTGCTGGATCTTCAGGCTGGCCAGGCGATTGAGGTGACGATATGGCCGGCGTAACACAGGATTTCAACGTTCAATCTTCAGCGTTCAACGTTCAACGTTCAACGTTCAATGTTCAACGCCCCCCGGAGGCGCCATGGCCCGCCTGGCGAAGCGGTTCAGCGTTCAGCGTTTAGCGTTTAGCGTTCTCCACGGGGCGCTTGCACGCCAGCGCGGGCCGCTGCGCCTCTACCAGTGGCTCTGGCTGGCGCTCTGCACAGCCGGCGGCCTGGTGGTGGCCGGGCCGCGCATCCTCTCGCAGCCGGTGGTGTACCACGCCGCCGCCGAGACGCGGTTTGACATAACGCAATACCCGAGCCTGTACGCCGCCGGTGAGCCGGCGCGGGACTTCCAGATCGCGGTGGACGACGCGCACACCGCGCTGCGGCAGCGGGCCTTCGCGCGCCGCGAGCTGCGCCTGGGCCTGCCCACCTTCCGCGTCGAGTTCCAACCGCAGGTCCCTGGCAGCGTGCGCGTGCTAGGCATCGGCCCGAGCGCGGCGGAGGCGCAGGCCCTGGCGAACGACGGCGCCGAGGAGTTGGCGCGCCAGATCCAGGCCGCTGGCGGGCGCGAGATCCTGCGCAACCTGCTGAACTGGGAGTACGCGCAGGTGTTCCGCGGCGTCCCGCCCGCGGATCCCTTCGCCGCGCGTCTGCGCGCCATCCTGGAGCTGCGCGCCTTCCCGCTCAGCCGCGAGATCGAGTCCAGCGAGCGCCGCATGGCGCTCGACGACCTCGGCGCGGCGGAGCAGGGCTACCTGGCGCGCGCGCTCGAGTCGCGCGCGGACCTGTGGCGCTTCGAGATCAACACCCGCAACGCCACGCTGGACGCCCTGTGTGACACCGCCGGCCTGACGGTGACCGGGCCGCGCGAGGCGGCGCTGCGCTCGTGCGCCCAGACGCTCCCTGCGGCGCGCGACGAGTTGACCGATCGCGATCAGGCCATCCGGCGGCTGCAGGCGATCGACGCCGCGCTGCGCTACCTGATCGAGGAACGCGGGCTGGCCTTCGCCCCGGACGCGCCGGGGCCGGTGTACCGGGTGGCGGCCGCCGCGCCCGCTGCGCCGCAGCCGCGCAACACCGGGCCGCTGCTGGCGCTGGCCGCCCTGGTGGGGCTGGCCTTCGGCGCGGCCGGCGTGGCGGTGGACCGCAGCGCCGGCGTGATGCCTAAGCTTATAGAGCTGTGGGGCTACCGCGAGTTGATCCGCAACCTGGTGCTGCGCGATCTGCAGGTGCGCTACAAAGGCAGCGTGCTCGGCTACCTGTGGACGCAGATCGCGCCGCTGCTGCTGATGCTGGTGTTCTGGCTGGTCTTCACCGTCTTCTTCCAATCCGGCATCGCCATGTTCCCGGTGTTCGTGCTGGCCGGGCTGCTGCCGTGGAACTACTGCAGCGAGGCGGTGAGCGGCGGGGCACGCAGCGTGATCGACAACGCTGGCCTGATCAAGAAGGTCTTCTTCCCGCGCGAGGTGCTGCCGCTGGTGAGCGTGCTCTCCAGCCTGGCGAACTTCCTGCTCTCGCTGCCGATGCTGCTATTGGTGACGGCGGCGGTGCAGCTGTTCTACCCGCCGCTGCGCGAGCTCGGGCGGCTCACGAACCTCTCCTGGACGCTGGCGTACCTGCCGGTGCCGCTGCTGATCCAGACGATCTTTCTGGCCGGCGTGGCGCTGCTGCTGAGCGCGCTCGCGGTACAGTACCGGGACGTGGTGCACCTGGTGGGGATCATGCTGCAGTTCTGGTTCTTCCTGACGCCGGTGGTCTACTCGCTGGGCGCGATCGGCGGGCTAGCGGCGCAGGCGGTGCGCTGGCTCAACCCGATGGCGTCGCTGGTGGAGTTCTACCGCGAGGTGTTGTACGGCAGCGCCGTGGCTGCGCCGCAGGTGCCCACGCCTGGCCTGCCGGCGCTGGACAGTGTGCTGCGCGTGCTGCTGACGTCGCTGCTGGTGCTGGCCGTGGGCTACTGGTACTTCCAGCGGCACAGCGGCGAGTTCGGCGAGAAACTGTAGGCTCCGTGGTTATGACCATAGCTTTTCCCATGCCGGGTGATAGGCCATCGGTGATAGGAGTTTAGATGTGGGCAACCCCTATGACCTATCGCCGATGATCTATGACCTGCGCTGAAAGCGCTATGTCTGAAGTAATTACGTTCGAGCGCGTCTCGAAGAAGTTTGTTCTGCGCCGTGACCGTAGGGGGGCGCAGGGGCGGGCCGGCGGGCTGCTGCGGCGGCGGCCGCCGGGCGAGGAGTTCTGGGCGCTGCGTGACGTCAGCTTCGGCGTGCAGCGCGGCCAGAGCCTGGGGCTGGTGGGCCACAATGGCGCCGGCAAGAGCACCGCGCTCAAGCTCATGACCCGCATCCTGGAGCCGACGAGCGGGCGGGTGGCGCTGCGCGGGCGGGTGGCCGCGCTGCTCGAGCTCGGCAGCGGCTTCCACCCGGACCTCAGCGGGCGCGAGAACGTCTTCCTGTACGGCTCGCTCCTCGGCCTCTCGCGGCGCGAGATGAGCGCCCGCATGGACGAGATCGTGGCCTTCTCGGACATCGGCGACTTCCTCGATATGGAGGTCAAGCACTACTCCTCCGGCATGTACACCCGGCTGGCCTTCGCCGTGGCCACCTCCGTCGACCCGGAGGTGCTGATCACCGACGAGGTGCTGGCGGTGGGGGACGAGGCCTTCCAGCGCAAGTGCATGGAGCGCATCTACTCCTTCCGCCAGCAGGGCCGCACGATCGTCTTTGTGTCGCACGCGCTCGACACGATCCGCACGCTCTGCGACACGGCGGTATGGCTGGACCACGGCGTGGCGCGGGCGGTGGGGCCGGCCGCCGAGGTGGTGGATGCCTACCTTGCCGAGGTGAACCGCCGCGAGCAGGAGGAGCTGGAGCGCCGCGGCGCCATCTCGCCGGCCGACGCCGGCCCGCTGCAGCGCTACGGCGGCCGCGAGGTGGAGATCACCGGGGTGGAGTTGCTGGACGGCCAGGGACGGCCGCACTCGGTGTTCCGCGCCTGCGAGCCGCTCACGGTGCGCATCCGCTACGTGGCGCACGTCCCGGCGCACCGCCCGATCTTCGGGCTGGCGCTGCACCACGAGGGTGGCCTGCTGCTCAGCGGGCCGAACACGCGCTTCTTCGGGCTGGACATCCCGCAGGTGCGCGGCGCGGGCCACGTGGACTACACTATTCCATCGCTGCCGCTGCTCGGTGGCCGCTACCTGCTCAGCGCCGCGGTGTACGACGACACGATGCTGCACGCCTACGACCACCACGACCGGCTCTACCGCCTCACGGTGCAGAGTGACCACCTGCCAGACCGCTTCGGCGCGCTTGCGCTCGCGGGGACGTGGTCGTGGGAGGAAAGGGAGGGCAGGGCGGGCGAAGCCCTCCCTGAAACCCTCCCGCCAAACCGACATGTGAGTTGAGCGCTTGAGATGCAAGTATCACCTCTCGCATCCGCATTGTCACCCCAACCAGACATTCGCGATCCGCGCATCCTCCGCCTGCCATTCGACATGGTGGGTCGCTACCGGATGGTCGCGGAGGCGCTGGACGCCGCGCGCCCGGCGCTCGGATCGCGCCTGAGCGTGCTGGATGTGGGCGGGCTGGTGTTCGACCGGCGCGGGGCGGCGCTGCTGCCGGCGCGCCTGTTCCTGCCGGACGACGACGTGACGACGCTGGACCAGGCGCCACTCGACCTGCCCGGCTATGTGCGGGGCGACGGGCGCCGCCTGCCGTTCCCGGACGCCAGCTTCGATGTTGTGATCTCGTGCGATGTGCTCGAGCACGTGCCCGCGCCCGATCGGCCGGCGTTCCTCGGCGAGTTGCTGCGCGTCGCGCGGCAGGGCCTGGCGCTCACCGCGCCGTTCGCCTCGCCCGAGGTGCTGGCCGCCGAAGGGCTGCTGTTCGACTACATCCGGGCCGAGCTCGGCCACGAGCAGATCCAGCTCCGCGAGCACCGCGACCTCGGCTGGCCTGAGTTGGCCGGGACGCGGACGCTGCTCGAGGGCGCCGGCTGCGCGGTGCTGGACTACCCCTCCGGCTACGTACACGCCTGGCTGGCGATGATGGTCGCCAAGCACTACCTGTTCAGCCGCAGCGACGACGAGGCGCTGCACGAGGGGCTGGACGCCTACTACACGCGCTTCCTGAGCGCCCACGAGCGCCGCGCTCCTTCGTACCGGCGGCTGGTGCTGGCGGAGCGCGCCGGCGGCTGGCTGGTGCTGGCCGACGCCGCGCTGGCGCCCACGATCGAGCATCCTGGCGCGCCTGCGCTTCCCGGCTGGCCGGACCTGGCCGCATGGCTGGTCGAGCTGCTCGGCCACGATGTGGGCGGCGCGCCGCTGAGCCGAGCGACTCTGGCGCAGCTACGGCGCATCGCGGAGTTGGAGGCGAGCCTGGCGCAGCGCGAGGCGCAGGTGGCGGACCTGGAGGCGCGCGCCCGCTGGCTGGAGGCGCAGGCGGGTGCGGCGCGCGCCGCGCTGGAGGCGGTTGAGCGCGGGCGGGTGCTGCGGCTGCTGCGCTGGTTGGGGCGCTGGCAGCGCAGCGGCCAGCGGTGAGCTGTCTCGCGCCCTGCCGGGCCGCGGAGGAGCGCGGGAGAAGCCCCGCACAACGATCTTCAGCCCTTTTTCCATCTGGCACTGCGCGCAGCCCATAAAAGCCCGTGAAGACTGAGACGACAACTGCACCGTCCCTGGGCCGAATCGAGGTCG
>DATMBA010000143.1:0-7775 GCA_035559635.1 Roseiflexaceae bacterium | reverse complement strand
CTGCCGGCCTGGTCGCGCTCGCGCCGGCGCTCGCCGCGCGGCTCCTCACCCGCCCGCCGGCCGAGGCGCTCCCCGACCCTGGCGCCGAGCCGCTCACCGCCCGCGAGCGCGAGGTGCTGGACCTGGTGGGCCAGGGGCTCTCCAACAAACTCATCGCCCGCCGGCTCCAAATCAGCGAGCACACCGTCAAGTTCCACCTCTCGTCGATCTTCGCCAAGCTGGGCGCCGCCAGCCGCACCGACGCCGTCAACCGCGCCGCGCGCCAGGGGCTGATCACATTGTAAGAATCTAATCGGGAGGGCGCAGCCCTCCCGAACCCTCCCCTAGGATCATGGTATATCGAGCCGCCAGCCCATCCGCCCACGCCGCTCGCATCCCCCACACTAACGCTCTCATTGCTGGGGAGGGTTCAAGGGAGGGCAAAGCCCTCCCTTGAACCCTCCCACTACAGATAACTTCGCCTGAGCAACGCGCGGATGCGGGCGCGCGTGCCTGCCCGCACCAGCCGAGCCGCCAGCGCCGTGACGAACAGCGCCACCAGGCGAGGCAGCGAGAGCCGCGGGCGCGCCAGCTCGCGCAGCGTCTCCGGGTCCTTCAGCGCCAGCGGCGACGCCTCGCGCACCTCGATCTTCAAGTCGCCGTGCCACTCGCGCTCCACCCAGAACAGGTCCGGCATGCTGCGCTGGAAGAAATAGTACGCGGGGTTGTACTCGTAGAGGTAGTCGAACAGCTCGCCGAACGGCTCCTGCGGCTCGCGCGGGTGGAGCACCAGCGTGTCCCCCACCAGGTTCACATACCAGCGGTGGAACGACCAGTGGAACAGGCGCTCGGCGATCTCCGAGGGACTTTGGATATAGCCGGCCGTGCTCACCCGCATCAACTCCCGCCCGAACTGCTGCGGGTCCTCCATGTGCTCCAGGATGTGCGAGCAGATCGTGTAGGCGAAGGCACCGTCCTTGAACGGCAGGTGATGCGCGTCGGCCACCACGAACGGCCGGTCCACCACCAGGTCCCCGCCGCGCTCCCGGTTGTCCGCGCCCAGGTAACGGTCCACCAGCACGTCCGAGCGCGGGTGCGGATTGTCGCCGCTGCCGATCTCGAGCACCAATCCGGTTGTTGGAGGATTTACTTTTTGACGCATCACATGAAGGAACGCAGCCGCGCGCTACGTATGCCCATACACCCCTGGTGAGACGGCCGCGCGCCGCTGCACCCTTAGAAGCGGGAGGCGTTTCACCAAAAGGGGGAGGGCGAGGGAGGGCGGCGCCCTCCCTCACACCCACCCCATCCGGCAGGTGTGTTGACACACACCTGCCGGATGCACCACTAATTGAGATCGTCGCCGCTCAGACTATCGCGGAGGATATCGATATACTCGAGCGCCAGCCCCGTGCCGATCGCCACACAGTTCGCCGGCTGGTCCGCCACATAGCACGGCACGCCGGTCACCTCGGTGAGCAGCTCGTTGATCCGGCGCAGCATCGAGCCCCCGCCGGTCATGATCATGCCCTTGTCGATGATATCCGAGGAGAGCTCGGGAGGCGTCTCTGAGAGCACCGTGCGCACCGCGTTGACCACCGCCTCGAGCGGCTCCTGGATCGCCTCGGTGATCTCGTTCGAGCTGATCTCGATCGTGCGCGGCAGCCCGGCCACCTGGTCGCGCCCGCGCACCTGCATTGTCAGCGGGCGCTCGAGCGGCAGCGCCGAGCCGATCTCGATCTTGATGCTCTCAGCGGTGCGCTCGCCGATCAGCACATTGTACTTGCGCTTCACATAGGCGGCGATCGTCTCGTCGAACTTGTTGCCGCCCACCCGCACCGAATGGCTCACGACGATGTCGTTGAGCGAGATCACCGCCACCTCGGTCGTGCCGCCACCGATGTCGATGATCAGGTTGCCGGAGGGCTGCGCCACCGGGATGTTAGCCCCGATCGCCGCCGCCAACGGCTCGCGGATCAGGAAGGCGCGCGCCGCCCCGGCCGCCTCGGCCGCCGTGCGCACCGCCCGCATCTCCACCGTCGTCACCCCGGCGGGGATGCAGATCATCACCTCCGGCTTGCTCATACTGAAGGGGCCACTGGCCTTCTTGATGAAGTAACGCAGCATGGCCTCGGTGATGTCATAGTCCGCGATCACCCCGTCGCGCAGCGGCCGCACCACCTCGATGCTCTCCGGCTCGCGCCCTAGCATGGCCAGCGCGTCCGCCCCCACCGCCTTGATCCGGTAGTCCTTCGTCGAGAGGGCCACCACCGACGGCTCGGAGAGGACGATGCCGCGCCCCTTGACGTAGACGAGCACGTTGGCCGTGCCGAGATCGATGCCGATTTTCCGCGCCATATCGTCCTACTGATCTGACACCCTACAGGCGTCGGGTAGGGTTTCAGGGGAGGGCCGTAGGCCCTCCCCTGTCCCCTTCCCCTTCCATAATCACCAGGGCGTCACAGCACTACTGCCGCTTCCGAATCTTCTTCAGGCCGGCCACCTTGAGCTCCACCAGCGCCCTACGCAACTCGGCCTCGGCCTGCGCCATCTCCTGGTCGCTGCGCCGCTGCGCCAGAATCTCCTCAGCACGCCGCCGCGCCTCCTCGGCGCGCGCCTCGTCGATCTCATCGGCCCGCAGCGCGGTATCCGCCAGGATCGTCACCCGGTTCGGCAGCACCTCCAGGAAGCCGCCGGCCACCGCGAAGTTCGTCACCTCGCCGCCCTTGATGATGTCCAGCTGCCCCACGTCCAGCAGCGTCAGCAGCGGCATGTGGCGCGGCAGGATGCCGATCCGCCCGTCCTTGGTCGGTGCGTTCACCTGATCCACCTCGTCCGAGAGCACCACGCGCTCGGCGGTGACGATCTCCAGATGCATGGGCATCGCTGACCTCTTCCAAGTTTTAAGTTTTGAGTTGTGCGGTGTGAGGTGCTGGCACCTCACACCGCACAACCGAGAACTCAAAACTTATCGCTGTGCCTGCTCGTACGCCTGGATCACGTCGTCCAGCCCGCCCTGTAGCAGGAAGTACTGCTCCGGGATGTGATCCACCTCGCCGGCCAGCAGCCGCGCGAAGCTCTTGACCGTCTCGGCGATCGGCACGTACTTGCCGGCCCGGCCGGTGAACTGCTGCGCCACGGTGAACGGCTGGCTGAAGAAGCGCTCGATCTTGCGCGCCCGCGCCACCGTCAGCTTGTCCTCGTCCGAGAGCTCCTCCACGCCGAGGATGGCGATGATATCCTGCAGGTCCTTGTAGCGCTGCAGCACCCGCTGCACCTCGCGCGCCACCCGGTAGTGCTCCTCGCCCACGATGTTCGGGTCCAGGATGCGGCTGGTGGAAGCCAGCGGGTCCACCGCCGGGTAGATGCCCTTGGCGGCGATGCTGCGCTCAAGCGAGATCGTCGCGTCCAGGTGCGCGAAGGTGGTGGCCGGCGCCGGGTCGGTGTAGTCGTCCGCCGGCACGTACACCGCCTGCATCGAGGTGATCGAGCCGCGCCGGGTGGAGGTGATGCGCTCCTGCAGCTCGCCCATCTCGGTGCCGAGCGTCGGCTGGTAACCCACCTGCGAGGGCATGCGCCCCAGCAGCGCCGAGACCTCGGAGCCGGCCTGCACGAAGCGGAAGATGTTGTCGATGAACAGCAGGATGTCGCGCCCCTCGTCGCGGAAGTACTCGGCCATGGTCATGGCGGCCAGCGCCACCCGCAGGCGCGCCCCCGGCGGCTCGTTCATCTGCCCGAACACCATCACCGTCTTGTCGAACACGGTGGTGTTCTCGTCGATGCGGGCTTCCTTCATCTCGTGGATGAGGTCGTTGCCCTCGCGCGAGCGCTCGCCCACCCCGGCGAACACCGAGTAGCCGCTCTGCTCCTTGGCCACATTGGCGATCAACTCCTGGATCACCACCGTCTTGCCCACGCCGGCGCCGCCGAAGATGCCAGTCTTGCCGCCGCGGGTGAAGGGGGCGATCAGGTCGATCACCTTGATGCCGGTCTCGAAGATCTGCGCCTGGGTGGACTGCTCCTCCAGCGAGGGGGGCTGCTGGTGGATCGGGCGGCGCTCGGTGGCCTCCACCGGCCCCTCGCCGTCGATCGGGTCGCCTAGCACGTCGAACACCCGCCCGAGCGTCGCCGGGCCTACCGGCACCGCGATCGCCTTGCCGGTGTCCAGCACCTGCATGCCGCGCCGCAGGCCGTCGGTGGTGCTCATGGCCACCGCCTTCACCGCGCCACCGCCCAGGTGCTGCTGCACCTCGGCCACCAGGCGCCCGCCGGACTCCAGCGGGATCTCGAGCGCGTTATAGATCTCCGGCGTCGCGTGCTCCGGGAACTTCGCGTTCACCACCACGCCGATAATATCGGTGATCTCTCCGGTTGCTCCGGCCATCACTCCCTCCATGTCAGATTGCAGATCGCAGATTGCAGATGGTCGGGGCGCCTCAGCGCCGTCCTGGAACCTGCAACGCCTGCCAAACCGAGGCCGCAGAACCTGCGCTGCACGTCAACTGCCAAAGCCCAATCTGCAATCTACAATCTACAATCTACAATTCCGCCAACGCCGCGGCGCCCGAGGCGATCTCGGAGACCTCTTTCGTGATGTTGGCCTGGCGGGTCTTGTTGTAGCTCAGCGTCAGGTCGCGCCGCAGCTCCTTGGCGTTGTCGGTCGCGTTGCGCATCGCCACCATGCGCGCGCTGTGCTCGCTGGCGATCGACTCCAGTACCGCCTGGTAGAGCTGCACCTCCACGAAGCGCGGCAGCAGCTCGTTCAGCACGATGTCCTGGTCCGGCTCGTAGTTATAGGGGATGCGTCGCTCGGCCGGCTCGTTGGGCGCCTCCACCGGCAGCAGCCGCTTGATCGTCGGCCGCTGCACCAGGGTGTTGACGAACTGGCTGTAGATGACGTACGCCTCGTCGTAGCGCTCCTCCTGGAAGCCGGCGATCAGGTTGGTGGCGATGCCCAGCACGTCGGTCAGGCGCGGGTAGTCGCCCAGCCGCGTCACCTCGGCCACCAGGTTCTGCCGCGTGCGCGCCAGGAAGTCCCGCCCCTTCTTGCCCACCGCCAGCACCTCCGCCGTATGACCGCGCTCCTTCTCGTCCAGCAGGAAGCGGCTGGTGCGGCGCAGCACGTTCGTCACCAGGCTGCCGCACAGCCCACGGTCCGGCGTCACCACCACCAGCGCCACCCCGCGCACGTTCGGGCGCACCTCCAGCAGGGTGCCCTTGCGCGATCCCACTTCGCGGGCCGTCAACTCGCCCATCACGTCCAGCAGCCGGTCCGCGTAGGGACGCGTGGCGAGCACATTGCGCTGTGCCCGGCGCATCTTCGAGGCCGAGACCATCTCCATGGCGCGCGTGATCTGCGCCAGGTTGCGCACCGAGCGGATGCGGCGGCGTATTTCGCGTGTGCTTGGCACTCTATGCCTCCCGGCGGGGGTGCGGGGGCCTGCGGCCCCCGCAGAATCTCTTTCCTCCGCCGAAGACGGCGGGGGAGAGATGCGGAGGGGCTGCGCCCCTCCGCGCCACCCACGCTATTCAGCGTAATTGCTCATCTGCTTGAACTCTTTGATCGCGCCCTCCATCGCCGCGCGCAGCTCCGGCTGCGGGAACTTGCGGTCCAGGCGTTGCTCGTAGATCGCCCGGCCCACCTCCGGGTGCGCGGTGTGCAGGAAGTTCAAAAAGTCCTGCTTCCACTGCGTCACCGCCCCTACCGGCACGTCGTCCAGGTAGCCGTTGATGCCAGCGTACAGCACCATCACCTGGTCCTCCAGCGGGTAGGGCTGGTACTGCGGCTGCTTGAGCAGCTCCTGCAGGCGCACGCCGCGGTCGATCTGCGCGCGCGTGGTGGCGTCCAGGTCCGAGGCGAACTGCGCGAAGGCCGCCAGGTCCCGATACTGCTGCATCTCCAGCTTCAGGCGATCGGACACCGAGCGGATGGCGCGCGTCTGCGCGGCGCCGCCCACGCGCGAGACCGAGATGCCCACGTTCAGCGCCGGGCGGATGCCGGCGTTGAACAGGTCGGCCTCCAGGTAGATCTGGCCGTCGGTGATCGAGATCACGTTGGTGGGGATGTAGGCCGAGACGTCGTTGGCTTGGGTCTCGATGATCGGCAGCGCGGTGAGCGAGCCGCCGCCGTGCGCCTCGTTCAGGCGCGCCGCGCGCTCCAGCAGGCGCGAGTGCAGGTAGAACACGTCGCCCGGGTAGGCCTCGCGCCCTGGCGGGCGGCGCAGCAGCAGCGACACCTGGCGGTAGGCGGTGGCGTGCTTGGAGAGGTCATCGTAGACGATCAGGGCGTCCTTCACCAACTCGCCGCCGATCATCACGCCGTTCTCCATGACCTCCTCGCCGATCGCGCAGCCGGCGTAGGGAGCGATCCACTGCAGCGCGGCCGACTCGGAGGCGGTGGCCGAGACCACGGTAGTGTACTCCATCGCGCCGTAGCGATCAAGGGTGCCGACGATCTGGGCCACCTGGGCACGCTTCTGGCCGATCGCCACGTAGATGCAGGCCATGCCCTTGCCGCGCTGGTTGATGATCGTGTCGATCGCCACCGCGCTCTTGCCGGTCTGGCGGTCGCCGATGATCAACTCGCGCTGGCCGCGGCCGATCGGGATCATGGCGTCGATCGGGATGATGCCGGTCTGCACCGGCGTGTCCACCGACTTCCGGGTGATCACGCCCGGTGCGATACGCTCGATCGGGCGCGAGGCCGTGGCATCGATCGGCCCCTTGCCGTCGATGGGTTGGCCCAGCGCGTTCACCACGCGGCCCACCAGTGCCTGGCCCACCGGCACCGAGATGATCTTGCCGGTGGAGTTCACCTGGTCGCCCTCCTCGATCGAGGTGTACTCGCCGAGGATCACGGCGCCCACTGTCTCGCGCTCCAGGTTCAGCGCCACGCCGAGGATCGACTCCGGCCGCCCGGCCTTGACAGGGAACTCCAGCAATTCAGAGGCCATGGCGTTCTCCAGGCCGCTGATGCGCGCCACACCGTCGCCCACTGCGGTGACGGTGCCGACGTTCACCATGCGCGGGCGCAGATCCACGCCTTCCTGTATGCTCTTCAGCAGTCGCTGGTAGAGATCTTGGGTCGTAACAGTCATCGCTCCCACCCCCTCTATACCCTGACCATCAACTCGCGAGCATGTTGCGCTGCACCGCGCTCAGCCGCGTCCGCAGGCTGTTATCCAGCACCTGGTCCCCGACGCGGATGATCAGCCCGCCGATCAGCGTCGGGTCCACGCTGAAGCGCAGCTCCAGCCGCTCGCCGTAGCGCCCCTTCAACTCGCTCGTGATGCGGGCGCGCTGCGCCTCACTCAGCTCGATGGCGCTCACCACCTCGCCCTCGATCGGGCGGGCGGCGCCGGCCTGCGCGTACTGCTCGAAGGCCTGCACCACCGCCGGCAGGCTGCCCAGCCGCTTCTCGGCGGCCAGCGCTGTCAGCAGGTTGCGCACCTCGCGCGGCGTCTCGGCCGGCAGCAGCGCGGCCAGGCGCTCCTGGGTCAACTCGCCGGAGGCGCCGTCCACCGAGCGCGCCGCAGCCCGCAGCGCCTGGAGCGCCTGGCCCACGAGCGCGTCGTACAGCGCGCGCGCGATCACCTGGGCCTCGGACGTACTCACTGCTCTCCTCCAGGGGGCGGGCCAGGGAGAGCGCAGCCCTCCCTCCAACCCACCCACAACGCACACCTAATTCCAATACCTTTCAAATACGGGAGGCGTGGAGGGCGAAGCCCTCCATATCCTCCCCCGGTGGGGGTGTTGGGGCGGCGGAGCCGCCCCAACACCCCCACCGGGAAGGGGTT
>DATMBA010000142.1:0-10015 GCA_035559635.1 Roseiflexaceae bacterium | reverse complement strand
CGCCGCCGCGAGCAGCGCCAATGCCAGAAGCGCCCCCGGGCGGAACATCTGGAGCAGATAGGCCATAGCGTTCCTCATTTTTAGGATGGATCAGCACGCAGCACACAGAAGTGGTGACCCCTTCCAGGTCTCGATCGCCTGCACGGTGCTGAACGAGGCCGACAATATCGCCGGCCTGCTCGACTCGATGCTGGCGCAGACGCGCCCGGCGGACGAGATCGTGATCAACGACTGCGGCAGCCACGACGGGACGGACGCGATCGTCGAGCGCTACTGCGCTGCAGGCCGCCCGGTGCGGCTGGTGCGCGGCGGACACAATATACCATCCGGTAGAAATAATGCAATTCGCCACGCGCGCGGCATGGTGGTGGCCTGCACCGACGCCGGGTTGACGCTGGACCCGCGCTGGCTCGAGCGGATCGTCGCGCCGATCGAGCGCGGCGAGGCCGACGTAGTAGGCGGCTTCTTCCGCCCCGCGCCGCGCAGCTGGTTCGAGTTGGTGCTCGGGGCGACGAACTACCGTGAGGTGGACGAGGTCGACCCTGCGGTCTTCCTGCCGTTCGGGCAGTCGGTGGCGTTCCGCCGGGCAGCCTGGGAGGCGGTGGGCGGCTATCCGGAGTGGGCGAGCCACTGTGAGGATCTGTTGTTCGACATGGCGCTCAGGCAGGCCGGTTTCCGCTTCGCCTTCGCGCCTGAGGCGCTGGTACACTTCCGGCCGCGCTCCTCGCTGCGGGCGTTCGCGCGCCAGTACTATCTGTACGCCCGCGGCGACGGCGTGGCGGGTCTCTGGCCGCGGCGGCACGCGATCCGCTACGCCACCTACCTCGCGCTGGCTGCGGTGCTCGCGCGTGCGCCGCGCCATCCCTGGCTGCTGGCGCTCCCCGCGCTTGGTGCGCTGGCCTACACCCGCGCGCCGCTGCGCCGCCTGCGGCTGCGTGCGCCTTCCCTCGGCGCGGGCGACATGACACGGGCGGCGGCGCTGGTGGCGCTCATCCGCCTGGTGGGCGACGCCGCGAAGATGGCCGGCTACCCCGCGGGCCTGCTGCGGCGCTGGTGCTCTCCCCAACTGCGCGCGCAGGTCGCCGCCTACTGGCGCTCCTTGGCCCCCACACGCCTGGACTAGAGCGTATCCGCAACCTCCGTTCGCGGGGGCACAGCCCCTCCGCGCCTCCCCCAAGGGGGGTGGGGCGCAGCCCCAAGAAGACGTGAGCGACGCCCTGGGATGCATTGACACCGCTGCTATAATCAAGGCATCTCCACATTTTTCTCTCCCAACCTGCGCACTTCCCCAGGGTTTTCCTGGCTCGCTACTCGCCCGCTTGTAAGGGGAGATGCGGAGGCCTGCGGCCCCCGCGCGCCCCCAGCCGGGAGGCTTTTCAAACAAGCTTTAAGGAGGGTTCGATGGCGACGCCGATCTACAAGGTGTTCCTCGCCAGGCCAACCGAGGCCTGGTACGCGCTGCCCAAGGCGCAACAGGACGAGTTGCTGGCGAAGGTGAACACCGCGCTGGAGTCGGTGGGCGGGCGGCGGCTCGCGATCTGCGATTCGTCGTGGGCCTCGGAGCAGTACCAGGTCTTCGGCCTGGAGGAGTTCCCGGACATTGAGGCGGTGCAGCGCTTCCATGCCGCGCTGAACGAGTTCAGCTGGCTGCGGTACGTGGACACGATCACGACGCTGGGGACGCAACTGGGGTGAGAGGGCTTATGATCCTGGATCTTCATCTCGTTCACCATGGACGCTGACTGCCCGCTGAGCAACGCCAAGCGGGCAGTGGAGGAGGTGCTGCGCCACAGCGGGATGCGCTAACGCCCGCCTGCGCGGGCTGCCTTCGCCTTTGTAAAGGATAGCCCGCTGCATTGATTGCGAAAGGGGAGGGGCTAGGGGAGGGCTTCGCCCTCCCTGAAACCCCACCTCAGTTTAGATGTCAGCGCAGCGCGCTCTAAGGTGGCGTTCCCCCTGAGGAGGGTTTTATGGCACTGCGAGCGATCGTGATCGGCGCTGGCTGGGCCGGCGAGGGGCACACGCTGGCCCTGCGCGACGCCGGGGTGGCGGTGGTGGCGCTCTGCGGGCGCACGCCTGAACCGGCCATCGCCCGCGCGCGGCAGCTCGGCGTGCCGGAGGTGCGCTTCGACTGGCGCGCGGCGCTGGAGGAGTTCCGGCCGGATATCGTGGCGATCGGTACGCCCGGCGACACCCACCGCGCCATGGCGGAGCACGCCGCGGCGCTGGGGTGCCATGTGGTGTGCGAGAAGCCACTGGCGACGAATGCCGCCGATGCGCGCGCCATGCTGGAGGTGGCCGAGCGCGCCGGTGTCAAGCACGCCTACGCACCGACGGGCCGCTATGCGCCAGCGGTGCTGCACGCCGAGTCGCTGGTGGGACAGGGCACGATCGGCCCGGTGCGCGAGATCGAAGTAATCGACCGCTTCAATTTTCCGACGGACCTGCCGTACTGCTGGGTCCACGACCTGGCGCGCGGAGGCGGGTTGCTCAACAATGGCTTCACCCATCACCTCGCGCAGGTGCTGCGCGTCTCTGGAGGCACGGTGCTGGCGGCGACAGGGGTGGCGGGGCCGTCGCACGGGCGCGCGCCGGTGGGGCCGGCGATCCACGACTTCCGCGATCTCTTCGCGCCCATCCCCGGCTGGGATGCCGCGCAGGCGACGGAGTGGCGCGAGGTGGATGCTGACATGTCCTGCACCGTGATCATCGATCTGCTTATGCCGGAGGGGCACACGGCGCGGGTGGTGTTCCTTAGCTCGACGTACGGGAACAGCCCCGAGACAGGAAGGCTTACGTGCTACGGGGACGCCGGCGCGCTGACGTTCAACCCGTCCTGGGGCGAGCTGATCTGTGAGCTGCGCCTGTTCCGCAAGGATCGGGCCGCTTGGGAGGACCTGACGGTGCCCGACCCGGTGATGGCAACACTACCGCCGGTGGAGGACGGGGTGCAGCGCTGCTGGAACATGCTGTTCCGCGAGTTCGCCGCCGACGTGCGCGGCGAGGGGTACGCCGGCTACCCGACCTTCCGCGACGGCTGGGTGGCGGCGGAGATCATAGACGCCGCGCGGGCCGGCCACGGCTGGGTGGAGCTACTGGCCCGCGCGCGCGTGGTGTGATGGCGAGGAGCGCTGCAGGAAGCGGTGAGGCGTCGCCTGCACCGCTTCTGCCAGACGGTCATGTGGACCGTCGTCGTGTACACGCAAGGAGGGAGCCATGTCCACGGAAGCGAACAAAGCCCTCGTCCGTCGCTGGTGGGAGGAGATGTGGAACAAGGGGAACATGTCCATCCTCGACGAGGTGGTGGCCGTGGATTACGATGGGCACCCGTCGCCGACCGAGGTGGACTTCGGGCGCGGGCCGGAGGGGCAGAAGAAGCTCGTCGCCTTCTACCGCGGCGCCTTCCCAGACACGCACATGACGATCGAGCACATGGTGGCGGAGGGGGACATGGTGGCGCTGCGCTGGCGCGCCACCGGCACGCACACTGGCGAGCTTATGGGTATCCCGCCGAGTGGCAGGCGCGCCGAGGTCACCGGCACGCAGATCGTGCGGGTGGCGGACGGCAAGTTGGCCGAGGGCTGGGGCAACTTCGACGCGCTGGGCATGATGATACAGATCGGCGCCATCCCCATGCCGGGCCAGAACTTCGGCGAGCCGCCGGCCGCGGAGCGCGAGCGGGCGATGTAGGGGCGAGAGGAGGTTTCGCCTCCCAAGACTATTGCGGGGGTGCGGGGGCTACAGCCTCCGTACCCCTTTTCCAGTTGGGTGTTGCCCTCCACACCTCCCTTCGTTGAGGCATTTGTGCAACTTGTCAGAATCCGACACGCCAAACTTTGGTTAAAAATTTGGCGAAATCGCGCCGCATGCACGCTATAATGCGCTCGCTGCGAACGTCGCAGCGCCGATTGATGCTAGGTAGGATAGGCATATGACCACTCCCTTGCGCGATTTCCTCGAGATCCCCTACGACCAGCTCGAGGAGCTGAACCTCGAGGCCAAGGCCCAGCGCGTGGCCCGCACGCCCGCCGACAAGGTGGCTGAGCAGCGCATGCGCTACCTGACCGACGAGAAGCGCATCAAGGCCGTCACGGTCTGCTTCTCGGACCTCGAGGGCCGGCTGCACATGCTGGATTACGACAAGAAGTTCCTGCTCAAGTCGGCCGACAACCTGACGTTCGACGGCTCGTCGATCCGCGGCTTCGCGCGCCAGGCCGAGAGCGACCTGCGGCTGGCGATCGACTGGGCGGCCTTCTACTGGCTGCCGGCGGATGTGTTCGGCCCCGGCAAGGTGCTGGTCTTCGGCGACGTGCTGGAGAAGGATGGCTCGCCTTACCCGGCGGACATGCGCGCGCGCCTGAAGGCCTACACCCGGCAGCTCTACGAGCAGCAGGGTCTGACCTGCAACGCGGCCAATGAGATCGAGGGCTTCCTGTTCAAGGGCGCGCATGCCGAGCGCCGCTACCGCGACACGGGCGCCTTCGAGTTCGTCAGCACCGGCGGCTACTACCACTCGCTGCCGGGCGATCCGCTGCGCATCTTCATCGATACGGCCGCCGAGGTACAGCGCGCGATGGGCTTCGCCAACGAGAAGGACCACCCCGAGGTGGCGCCCTCGCAGTTCGAGATGAACTACTCCCACACCGAGGCCTCGATCGCCGCCGACCAGATCCTGCTCTATAAGCTGATCTGCCGCCAGGTGGCGCAGCGGCTGGACATGACCGCCAGCTTCCTGCCCAAGCCGGTGACCGGTGTGAACGGCAATGGCATGCACACCAACCTGTCGGTCTCGCGCGAGGGCAAGAACCTGTTCTACAGCCGCGACGGCGCCGAGAACCTCTCGGAGCTGGCCTGGCAGTTCATCGACCGCATCCTGACGAGCGCGAACGATCTGTGCCTCATCCTGAACTCGAGCGTGAACGCCTACCGGCGGCTCGACCCGCACTACGAGGCGCCGAACCAGATCAAGGCCTCGCCGGTGGACCGTGGGGCGATGGTGCGCATCCCAATCGGCAACGAGCGGTCGGCCCGCGTCGAGGTGCGCTCGGTCGCGCCGGACGCCAACCCCTATATCACGATGTACGCGCTGCTGCGCACCGGACTGGAGGGACCGCTCACGCCCGGCATCCGCAGCCAGGAGCGCTACCTGCCGGACAACATCTACACCGCGATCGACCACTTCACCGCCAGCGCGTTCACGGCCACGCTGCTGGGCGAGGACGTGCGCAACAAGTTCGCCGAGCTCAAGCAGTCCTCGGCGGACCGCTGCCCGCGCCTGCTCGGCTCGCTGATCAAGCGCGCCGAGATCCAGTTCCACCATGAGGTGACCAACCAGTACCTCTGGAGCCGCTTCTAGCTGCGCCTCAGGCGGGGTGCAGGGGCCGCAGGCCCGCGCATAGAACCCGCGCGCGGTGAGTTGGCGGGGCGCAGCCCACCACACCTCCCTTTGGGTGCGGGGGCGGCAGGCCCGCGCCGTCTCCAGCGGGGGGCGCGCGGGGCGCATGCCCGCCATTAGAATCCGTGCGCGGTGTGTTGACGGGGCGCAGCCCCGCCAACCCTCTCCACAGGGGTGTGCGGTAGGCTTTGCCTGCCGCACACCCCTCATCACATTATCGGGATGCGGCGGGGGTGACCGGTGGGGGCGTGCCGGTGGTCAGCAGGCGGATGGCATAGAAGAGCTGGTTGTCGGCGCAGCTGCTCTGCCCGGTGGCCGGCTGCCGGTCCGCCACGCAGGGTGCGGGGGTGTCCTTGTCCTCGGCGTAGGGCACCACGTACTGCGGCACGATGCCGACGGTGTGGATCTGCTGCTTGTCCGGTGTGAGCCAGTGGGCGAAGGTGATGCGCGCGCTGCTGCCGTCGCTCAGCGTGTAGATGTTCTGTACCGAGCCTTTGCCGAAGGTCTTCTCCCCGAGCAGCACTACATCCGCCCGGCGGTCGCGCAGTGCGCCGGCGACGATCTCGCTGGCGCTGGCGGAGCCGCCGTTCACCAGTACCACCAGCGGCAGATCGTAGGCCGCCAGCGCTGGCTCGCCGGCGATGGTGCGCAGCTCGGTGAGCGTGCCGTCGCCGTCCTCCTCGAACAGCGCGGTGCCGCTGTAGAGCCGGCCGAGCACCTCCTGGGCGTTCTGCAGGAAGCCGCCGGGGTTGTTGCGCAGGTCCAGGATCAAGCCCTTCGGCCGCTTGGGCAGCAGCTCGCGCAGGGCCTGGTCGAACTCCCCGGTGGTGTTGGCCTTGAATTCGCTGATGCGGATGTAGGCCACGCCGCTGTCAAACATGCGGCTCTCGACGCTCGGCACCACGATGTTGGCGCGCGTGAGGGTGATCTCGAACTCCGCGCCGTCCCCGGCGCTGCGGATGCGCAGCAGCACCTGGGTGCCCGGCTGGCCGCGCAGCAGGGAGGCCACCTTGACGGCCGCCTCGTTGATATCCAGCCCGGCGATCAGCGGGCCGATCTCCTGGCCGTTCACCGCCAGAATCTCGTCGTCCTGCTTGAGACCGGCCGCCACCGCGGGGCCGTTCCTGAAGGGCTTCCAGAGGTAGGCGCGCCCGTCGGTGATGCGCAGGTAGGTGCCGATCCCCCCCTGGCGCCCCTGCATGTGCTCGCTGGTCTGTGAGGCCAGCTCCGGCTCCTGGTAGACGGTGTACTGGTCGTCCAGGGTGGCGAGCATGCCGCGGATGGCGCCCCAGATCATGCGCTGGCGGTCGAGGCTGCGGCGCTGGTAGTGCTGGCTCTCCACCAGGTTCCAGACTTCCCAGAAGACTCCGAAGCGCTGCCGCAGCTCGGGCGGGGTGCCCTGGTTGGCGATGAGCCCAGGGCCGAGGGCGGGGACCAAGCTAGCGAGCGGGAGGGCGTCGCCGAAGACGGCGTTGCCGATCCAGCCAGCCGCAAAGCCGGCGGTGAGGAGCAGGGCGGCGAGTGCGCCGCGCAGCGCTGCGCGTGTGAGTGCGGACATGGGCTGTTCCTCCGGAGTAGCCTGGGTCAACTTACCGCACGGGTTAAACCCCGGCGGCTTGCTCCTCACCGCCGAACGAGTCGGTCGTGGAAACGATAGGCTGGTTGCACAGCCCACCGGCAGGGGGTCTACCCCCACCAGCACGGTACTTGGCCGCGATGTTACGAGCGCCATTCAGGTCGGCATTGAGCTGATAGCCGCACTTCCGACACATGAACACGCTCTGGGAACGGCGGTTGTTGCGGGCCGTATGCCCACACCGGCTGCAGGCCTGGGAGGTATGTCGCGGATCGACCGCGACCACCGTACAACCCCGTTCTTCGGCCTTGTACGCGATCTTCGCTTTGAGGCTCGCAAACGGCCAGGAGTGCATGCGGCGCTTGGTCTGACTGCGCCGCTTTGCCTTCATCCGTTTGCGAATGTCTTTGAGGTTTTCCAGCACAATCGTCGCACCCGGCTCGGCAGCGGTGACGATCTGCTTGCTGAGGATGTGATCGGCGTCCTTGCGAAAGCGGGCGCGGCGCTGCTTCAGTTTCCGCAGATGCCGTTTGGCGCTTTTCGTCCCCCTCTTTTGCAGCGCCCGAATCGCTTTGAAGTAGCGCCCTTCAACTGCTTTCCACGCCCGCTTGCCCAAGAAGCGATTGTTGGACGTGACAGCGGGTCGATTGATGCCCAGATCGACGCCAACGACCTGATCGGTCGGTTCCACCTCCGGTGCAGGGACGGTGACGCCAACATGCAGCCACCACACACCATGTTTCTGAATGAGATCAGCCGTCTCAACGGGATAGCCAGTATACTTGGCTGCATAATCCGGCACGCGGAAGCGAATGGTCTGTCGCCCGCCGACAAGCGACAGGCGCACGGTTTGGCTCTCCCAATCCACGCGATAGGTATGGATGTTGTAACGCGGCGGGCAAGCATCCGAGCGTGGCTGGCTGACCGTGCGTGCCGCATCCCTCCGCAGCGTAACAGCACTTCTGAGGGCTTCGGCGGCTTTCGCCCGTGCCGTATTCGTGAGATTGCTGTTCAGGTCGGGCAGCGCCGTTCGCACTGGATAGTAGGCCAGAAAATGCAGCTTGGTCGCATTCGACACGCCTTCTCGCCATCCCATCGCGACAAACAGGTTGAAGGCCGCCGTAAACTGGCGGCTGGTTTCCGCGAGTGCGGCAGCCTGAGCAGGCGATGGCTGCAATCGGATGCGAATAGTTCTCTGCATAAGTGCAGTATAATATACAACAGCGACGTTCGCACGAGAGATGCCATTTTCGCGCCGCCCATCCCGAACGTGCTGAGACCCCGTGCGGCGCGGCTCGCCTTCTCCCCACGGTCTAAAGACCGGGGGCTACCGGCTCGCTTTTCTTCGGTGTACAGGATATACGTGCCTACAACTGGCCCTACGACTATATAGCAATCCTACCGGATTTGTGAAATGGGAAGAGGGGGGGTTCGCGGGGGCTGCGCCCCCACGCCCCCGCTCTGCGCTCGTGCGCGTTTACGGATCAGATAGGATTGCTATAGAACCTCCCGGGTGGGTCTGGCTGTTCGGAACAGGAGCGACTCGGTCTCAGAATTGCGCCGCGCAAGCGGGGAAGGGGGGCGCGGGGAGGGAGCAGCTCTCCCGCCCATTGCCCTCATCCTGGGTGTCCGATTTAAAAACTGAAGACTATTCAAGCTCCCCCAGCTCGTAGAGGAGCGCCGCGGCGGCGACGATCGGCGCGGTCTCGGCGCGCAGGGTGCGCGGCCCGAGCGTTACTGCAATGATACCATGCGTGGCCGCCGCGCGGCGCTCGTCTTCGGCAAGGCCGCCCTCGGGGCCGCTCAGGATCGACCAAGGACCGATGACCAACGAGGAGTTTTGCCTAGTGAACGCCGGTAAGACGTCGGCAGGATCAGATGCTCGTACGCCCCGCGCTTGGTCGTCGGTCGTCGGTCGTTCGTCAGCGTCTGCGAGAAGCGCTCGCAGCGCCGCGCGCAGCCCTGCGGCGCCCGCGCCCTCCCACAGGAGGAAAGCGCGGGTGCCTGCGGCACGGGCGCATGCCTCGGCGAAGGGGATGGGCGGCTCGAGGCGCGGCAGGCGCCCACGGCGGGACTGCTCGGCGGCCTCGCGCACGATCGCCCGCCAGCGCTCGAGCTTCCTGGCCGCCGGCCCGCCCTCGGTGACGCTGTGGGCGCAGCTCGTGGGGACGAAGGCGGCCGCGCCAAGCTCCACGCCCTTCTGCAAGGCCCACTCGAAGCGCTCGGGGCGGATGAGCGGCAGGTAGAGGGTGAGCTGGGCGCGCGGCTCGGCGCCCTCGGCCGGTTCGCGGCGCTCCACGACGCCCACCACCGCGCCGCGCCGCTCCACCTGCTCCAGCGCGACCACGTACTGCCACCCTTCGCCGTCCAGCAGCGTCACCCGGTCCCCTCGGCTGAGCCGTAGCACGCCGCCGAGCTGGTGGGCCAGCGCCGGGTCGCTCAGCCGCACCCGGCCCTCCTGAATGGACGCGGGGGCGACGAAGAACCGGTAGGTGTTACTGGAGCCTGTGTCGCGTGAGCGTCTGGGCATAGTGCGTGATGCGTGATGCGAGATGTGTGATGCGTGATGCGTGATGCGTGATGCGTGATAGCTGAGCGAATCATCACGAGCCGCTGGCTACAGAATCGCGGCGGGATGTCGGCTGGTACGGCAGAAGGCCGGCAGGAAGGCGCTGAAGAGCCGGCGGCATCGCTTCACCATGATGGGTTACGGATTACGGATTACGGATTTTGGGCACGGTACACGAGCGCCACCCAGTCCCCCTCCTGCCGGCGCTCCACCGGCTGCAAACC
Source organism: Roseiflexaceae bacterium (assembly GCA_035559635.1). Lineage (GTDB taxonomy): Bacteria > Chloroflexota > Chloroflexia > Chloroflexales > Roseiflexaceae > CALJIC01. The sequence continues at coordinate 251 of DATMBA010000142.1, read as the reverse complement.
GGCGTCGGCGAAGGCCCGCACGACCTCCGGCTCCTTCTCGATGATAATGCCGGAGACGATCAGCAGGCCGCCGGGGGCGAGTGTGTCCACATAGTCCCTCGCGAGCGCGACGTGGACTTTGGCGATGATGTTGGCGACGATTAAGTCAAACACCTGCTGTGGCGCCGCCGGGCGTGATGCCACAGGAGGTGTTTGATAGAGCCAGTGGCCGAAGCTGGCGCCGGCGCCCAGGCTGCCCTCAGCGGCGGTGA
>DATMBA010000141.1:0-3030 GCA_035559635.1 Roseiflexaceae bacterium | reverse complement strand
CCGCCGGTGCAGGTGGTGGACGCCGTGGGCGCCGGGGACAGCTTCGACGCCGGCTTCGTGTGCGGGGCGCTGGCCGGATGGGATCTCGAGCGCTGCCTGCGGCTGGCGGTGGCGTGCGGTGCGCTCTCCACGCGGGCCGCCGGCGGCACCGCGGCCCAGCCGACCATGGAGGAGGCTCTGCGGTTCCTCGAACGTGCTGAGTGCTGAGGACTCTTGACTCAGCACGCAGCACTTGGTGCCTATCTGGATACCCCGGAGCGAGTGGGGTTTCAGGGGAGGGCTGTGTCCTCCCCTGACCCCTCCTCGAGGTATTTGGATAGGCTCGTGGTGGGCTACTCCACCTCGGGTTGCGCGGCGGGGGCGGCGGGGGTGGCCGGCTTGCGCGCCTTGAGGAACTCGTAGACCATCGGCAGAACCGAGAGCAGCACGATCACCACCGCGACGATCTCGAAGTTCTGCTTGATGAACGGCACGTTGCCGAACAGGTAGCCGCCGAAGATGAACAGCGTGACCCACACGAAGCCGCCCACCACATTGTAGGTGATGAAGGTGCGGTAGGTCATCTTGCCCACCCCGGCCACGAAGGGCGCGAAGGTGCGCACGATCGGCACGAAGCGCGCCAGGATGATCGTCTTGCCGCCGTACTTCTCGTAGAACGCGTGGGTCTTCTCCAGGTACTCTTTGCGGAAGATGCGCGGATATTTGGTGAAGGCCCGCTCGCCCAGGTAGGCCCCGAGCGTGTAGTTGACGGTGTCCCCCAGCACGGCGGCTACCAGCAGCAGCGCCCACAGCGCCGCGACGTTCAGCACGTCTGCGTATTGCGCCGCCAGCGCGCCGGCCGCGAACAGCAGCGAGTCGCCCGGCAGGAAGGGCGTCACCACCAGGCCGGTCTCGCAGAAGATGATGGCGAACAGGATGATATAGGTCCAGGCGCCGTAGTCGCGGATCAGGACGCCGAGATACTCGTCTAGGTGCAGGAAGAAGTCGATGAGCGTGCGAATAAGATCCATTCAGTTGTTCCTTTGCGCGTCATCCAGCGGATCACCGGCGGCCCGGCGGCCCGCGGCCAATTCTATACGGCGCGCGGTGCGCTGTCAATGAACAATTGAGTCAGCTTCGCTGCGCTGCGCGCGCAGTTTCGTTGGAAAGAGGATGGGGTGCGCGGGGCGTCTCCTCGCGCTCCCATAGGAGGGGCAGGGAGGGCAAAGCCCTCCCTGAAACCAACCCGTTTCCACTGGCTGATGCGAGAGCCGCAGGCCCCTCCGGGAGGGGCAGGGAGGGCAAAGCCCTCCCTGAAAAACCCACCCATTCCGTTGGTGGATGCGGAGAGCCGCAGGCCCCGCAGAGAATCTTTGGGGGTGCGGGGGCGCCGCTCCCGCAGTGTCAGAAAGGAGAGACGGATGCTCGACACATCGACGGAGTTCGGGGCGCGGGTGGCGCGCCGCCTGCGCGACGAGGTGGGGATCTGGCTGGTCACCGTAGGGGCTGATGGCACGCCGCAGCCTAACCCGGTGTGGTTCCTGTGGGACGGCGCGGAGGTGCTGGTGTATAGCCAGCCGAACCAGGCCAAACTGCGCCACATTGCCCGCCACCCGCGCGTGGCGCTGCACCTGGAGGGCGGCGAGTTGAGCGAGGAGGTGGCCGTGCTCCTGGGCGACGCGCGCATCGTCCCGGACGAGCCGCCGGCCAACCAGGTGCCCGCCTACATGGAGAAGTACCGGGCGCACATCGCGCGCCTCGGTATGACGCCGGAGAGCTTCGCGCAGAGCTACTCGGTGGCCATCCGCATCCGGCCCACGCGCGTCCGGGGGTGGTAGCGCACCCCGGGAACACGAAGACCCGAAGACCCGAAGGCTCGAAGGCGAGAGGAGTTGCTAGCTGAGGGTATCGCCCAGATCAGCTGCGGGTGCTCTGAAACAACCTTCCGCACATTGTGCCTTTGCGCCTTCGTGTCTTCGTGGTCCGACCTCCGCTACGCGAGGGGCTTGCCCCCCGTGACGCCCACCACCTCGCCGACGATGTAGCTGGACTCGGGCGAGGCCAGGAAAACGAAGAGCGGGGCCAGCTCGGCGGGCTGCGCCGGGCGTCCCATCGGCGTCTGCTTGCCGAACTGGGTGTGCTGCTCGGGCGGGATGGTGGAGGTGATGAGCGGCGTCCAAACCGGCCCCGGCGCCACCACGTTCACCCGCACCCCCTGCTCGAGCGCCTCCTCGGCCAGCGCCTTGCTGAAGGTGACGATCGCGCCCTTGGTGCTGGCGTAGGCCAGCAGCGACGGGCTAGGCTGGTAGGCCTGGACCGAGGCGACGTTGATGATCGCCCCGCCGGGTCCCATCTTCGGCAGCGCCGCCTTGCAGAGGTAGAACATGGCGTAGATATTGGTGCGGAAGGTGTGGTCCCACTCCTCGGCCGTGATCTCCTGGATGTCGCCGTGGGTGCGCTGGAAGGCGGCATTGTTCACGAGCACGTCCAGCTTGCCGAACTCCTGCAGGGCGCGCTCGACGATCTGCCGGCAGTGTTGCTCCTGGCTGATGTCGCCCGGCAGCGCCACCGCCTTGCGCCCGGCCTCGCGCACCACGCGGCAGGTCTCCTGGGCGTCCGGCTCCTCGTTGAGGTAGGAGATCAGCACGTCGGCGCCCTCGCGGGCGAAGGCCAGCGCCACCGCCCGCCCGATGCCGCTGTCGCCGCCGGTGATGATAGCGGCCCTGCCGGCGAGCCTGCCCGTCCCCTTGTACGACTCCTCGCCGAAGTCCGGTCGTGGCTGCATCTGTCCCTCCAAGCCCGGCGGCTCCTGCGGCTGCGCCGGGAAGGGCGGCTGCGGCTCCTGCTTCTTCGGGTCCTGCGACTCAGGCTGTCGCATCGTCATCGCTTTGCTCCTCCTACTCGTTGCAATACTGCCGCTCCGTCTGCACGCGGCGTGCCAACGCGGGTGATTGTAGATTGCAGTTTGCACATTCATCCCCCATATAACGCACTGCGCGGAAATCGAAACTGAGGTGGGGTTTCAGGGGAGGGCGCAGCCCTCCCCTGGCC
>DATMBA010000140.1:0-2773 GCA_035559635.1 Roseiflexaceae bacterium | reverse complement strand
CGGGGGCCTATGGCCCCCGCGCTCCCAGCCGGGAGGCGTTTCAAACAAGCTCTGAGCAGAGTGTACGAGCCGCTGGATGGGGGCGGCGTGGGGTGTGGGGGCAGCTTTGTCGCCCCCACACCCCCACCGAGGGAGGATGCGGCCCCTGGAACGATGTGAGGAGAGGTGCCTATGCCAACCGAAGCGACGCCTGCGCTGGAGCGCACGGCCCGGCCTGCGAGCACCGCGCGGGCGGTGGTGGCGACGGTGGCCTACGCCGACGTGTTCGACTTCCCGCTCACGCTGGCGGAGCTGCACCGCTACCTGATCGGCACCGCGGCGAGCCTGGCGGAGGTCCGCGCGCTGCTCGATGAGGCGCCGGAGGCGCGCGGCTGCCTCACACAGCGCGACGGTTTCGTCCTGTTGCGGGGCCGCGAGGCCATCGTGGCGACGCGGCGGCGGCGGGCGGCCGTAGCGCAGCGTCTCTGGCCGCGGGCGCTGCGCTACGGCCGCGCGATCGCGGCGCTGCCGTTCGTGCGCATGGTCGCCCTCACCGGTGCGCTGGCGGTGGATAACGTGGAGGACGGCGCGGACATCGACTACCTGGTGGTCACCGAGCCGGGCCGGCTGTGGCTCTGCCGCCTGCTGGCGATCGCGCTCGTGCGCGCGGTTGCCCTGCGCGGGGACGTGATCTGCCCGAACTATTTCCTGGCCGCTACGGCGCTGGCGCTCGACGACCGCGGCCTGTACGCGGCCCACGAGCTGGCGCAGATGGTGCCGATCGCGGGCATAGCCACCTACTGCCATATGCGGCGCCTCAACGTCTGGGCCGACGGGCTGCTGCCGAACGCCGCCGGCCCGCCGCGCGCTGTGTTGGCCGAACCGGGGCCGCGCCGGGCCCGCGCGCTGGTGGAGGCCGCGCTGCGAACGCCGGTGGGCGCACGCATCGAGCGCTGGGAGATGGCGCGCAAGGTGCGGAAGCTCACCCGCCAGGGTGTCAACCCCGAGACCGCCTTCAGCCCGGCGTACTGCAAGGGGCACTTCGACGGCCACGGCCGTCGGGTGATGGCGGCCTACGCCGAGCGCCTGCAGAGCGTTGGGTTATGGCAGGGCCAGGGAGAGCTTTGCGCTCCCTGAAACCCTCCCCTGTGAGGATCCTATGAGCGACATCCTCTTCGGCCAGTCCTATTATCTGCGCTTCGACCCTAAGCTCTGGGAGGCGATGCAGCCCTACCCGCCGCTCGGCACGCTCTACGCCGCAAGCTTCATGCGCGAGCGCGGCTACCGTGTGGCGCTCTTCGATGCCATGCTCGCCTCCTCCGAGGGCGAGTGGGCGGCGGCGCTGGACCGTGAGTGTCCGCGCTTCGCCGTGATCTACGAGGACAATTTCAACTACCTCTCGAAGATGTGCCTGCTCCGCATGCGCCAGGCGGCCCACACGATGATCCGCATGGCGCACGCCCGCGGCTGCACCGTGATCGTCTGCGGCTCGGACGCCACCGACCACCCGGACTCCTACCTGGCCGCCGGGGCGGACTTCGTGCTGCTCGGCGAGGGCGAGGCTACCCTGGCCGAGTTGCTCGCTGCGCTGGTGACCGACGACCGAGGATCGACGACGAAGGACCGACGAGCGCGCTTCGAGCAGATCCAGGGGCTTGCATGGGCGGAGCGGTCGCCAGAGGGGGAGCGTTCGTCGTTCGTCGTTCGTCGGTCATCACGCCGGCCCGACATCCGGGACCTCGACGCGCTCCCGTTCCCGGCGTGGGACCTGGTGGATGTGGAGCGCTACCGGCGGATCTGGTTGGAGCGCCACGGCTACTATTCGATGAACATGGTCACCACCCGCGGCTGCCCCTACCACTGCAACTGGTGCGCCAAGCCGATCTGGGGTCAGCGTTACAACAGCCGCAGCCCGCAGAACGTCGTCGCCGAGCTGAAGTGGCTGAAGGAGACCTACGCGCCGGACCACATCTGGTTCGCGGACGACATCATGGGGTTGAAACCAGGCTGGATGCGACGCTTCGGCGAGTTGGTGGAGGCTGAGGGCGCGCGGGTGCCGTTCAAGTGCCTCAGCCGGGTGGACCTGCTCTGCCGCCCCGGCGAGGTGGAGGGGCTGCGACGCGCCGGCTGCCGCATTGTGTGGGTCGGCGCCGAGTCCGGTGCGCAGGCGGTGCTCGACGCCATGGAGAAGGGTACGAAGGTCGAGCAGATCTATGAGGCGACCCGCCGCCTGCACGCCGCCGGGGTGCAGGTGGGGTTCTTCCTGCAGTTCGGCTACCCCGGCGAGACGCGCGCCGACATCGAGCGCACGCTGCAGATGGTGCGCGACTGCCGGCCGGACGATATCGGCATGTCGGTATCGTACCCGCTGCCGGGCACGCCATTCTACGAGCGGGTGCGCGACCAGTTGGGGGTGCAGCAGAACTGGCAGGACTCGAGCGACCTGGCGATGCTCTACCACGGGCCGTTCTCCACCGCCTTCTACCGCCAGCTCCACGTGGTGCTCCACCGCGAGTTCCGCGCTCGCAAGGCCTGGCGCGAGCTGCTGAGGCGCGACGGGCGGCGGTCCTCGGCTGGCCGCCGACTGCGCCTGCTGCTGGCGGCCATCAAGAACGCGCTGCTGCTGCCGCCGGCGCGCCTGAGGCTGTGGCGGCTGGAGCGCGCGCCGCACACCGGCCTCGGCCCCCTGCCGCTGGCCCGCTCACACGAGGCGGCGGCCACGCCAAGCCCGCAGCCCGAGTAGTGATCAGAGCCTGTTTGAAAGGGGGAGCGTGAGGGGTTTTCGGAGGGGCGT
>DATMBA010000139.1:0-15661 GCA_035559635.1 Roseiflexaceae bacterium | reverse complement strand
TAGCGCGCGCCCGCCCCGTCCAGCAGGTAGACCGAGACGCGCGCCGGCCGGCCGACGGCGTAGCGGATGGACACCGTCTCGCCGGCGCCGGTGGGCCGCAACTCGGGCGCCGAGAGCGCCACCTCGCCGAGCAGCGGCCGGCCCGCGCAGCTCGTAAGCGCCAGGAGGATCAGGATGAGGCCGAGGATGTGGTTGCAGCGATGGATCTTTCGGCTCATTGTGAATCTGAACAAACCCTCCGGTGTGTGGGGTCTCAGGGAGGACCTCCGCGGAGCGCACCCATCACCTGGGCACCACCCCTGGCGCCGGCTCATCCACGGCAGCCGTGCGGTGGCGGCGCCCGAAGGCAGCCAGCGCCAGCGCGCCGAGCGAGACGCCGAACCAGAGGGTGCAGAAGCGGATGATGATCGTGGCCGCGGTGGCCGGGCCGGCGGCCATGGGAGCCAGCAGCACCAGCAGGCCGGTGCTCGAGGCCTCGGAGACTCCCAGGCCACCGGGCAGAAATGAGACCAAGCCGAAGAGCGTGGAGGCGGCGAACACGAAGGTGGCCACCACCAGTAGCCGCGCGGCGTCCCCCTCCACCCCCAGGCCGCGCAGCACGAAGTAGAACGCCACGCACTCGCCGAACCAGGAGATGACGCTGACGACCGTGGAGGGCAGCAGGATGCGCCAGTGGAGCAGGCGGCGCGTGCTGACGTAGGCGGTCATGAGGCGCGGCACGGCCCTGGCGCCCAGCGGCAGGCGCCCCAGCCACCCGGCGGCGCGATCCACCAGCGGCTGGGACTGCACGGCCAGCAGCCCGGCGGCCGTGAGCGCCAACAGCAGAGCGAACGCCGGCCGCGCCGGCGCGTAGAGCGTCAGCCCGCTCCCCATGAGCACCAGCATCGCCAGGCCATCCGTGATCCGCTCGGCCAGCACGATCGGCGCCGAGGCGCTCAGCGGCGTGCCGTTGATGCGCTTGAGCAGGGCGGACTTCAGCACCTCGCCGACCTTGGCGGGCGTGACGGCCATGAGCATGCCGCTGGTGAAGAGCAGCGCGCTGTCCCAGCGGCCCACCCCGCGGTCCATGCCCATCACGCGCAGGTAGTAGTCCCACTTGAGCCAGCGCAGCGCGTAGTTGAGCAGCGTGAAGCCCACCACCGCCGGCAGCGCGCCCCAGGCGAAGCCGCCGAGACTACGGCTAACCGCGCGGATGTCGCTCGCGAGGCCGAGGGCGACGACGACGGCCAGGCCGAGGGCGGCGGAGATCAGGATGCTGCGGCGGAGATTTTGCGGCACGAGTTTTCCAGTTGTGAGTTGTGAGGTACCGCCACCACTAACTCACAGGAGTTCCGCGGTAGCGCTGCCTCGCACCCGGCTGGGAGGTTTGGAGGGGCTTGGCCTCTCCAAAAACCCCCGCGAAGGTTCTTTTCGGGGCCTGTGGTCCCCCGTAGCCCCCGCCAGAACTGCGAGCGGAGAACTTACACCTTCCCCTGATGCTGCACCAGTTCCACCAGCACCCCCATGCAGCTCTTGGGGTGCAGGAAGGCGACGAGCGTGTTGTGGATGCCGGGCCGAGGGACCTCATCGATCAGTTGCACGCCGCGGGCCTTCAGTTCAGCCAGTGTGGCGGCGATGTCCTCCACCCGGTAGGCCATATGGTGCATGCCGGGTCCCTTCTCGGCCAGGTACCTGGCGAAAGCCGCCTGGTCCGAGGTGGGGGCGATCAGTTCGAGCATCTGCCCGCCGACCCATGCGACGGCCACGGTCGTGTGGCGCTCGGGGACGTCGATGCGCTCCCAGCCCGTGATACCGAACTTCTCTGAGTAGAACGCGACCGCGTCGTCGATACTGCGGACGGCGAAGCCGACGTGGTCTACGTGGGTGAACATGGTACGCTCCTCCCAGCGAGGCGCAAGTGTAGCATCAGGGGGCGTGGGCGTCAATGCGAACGCTGAAGGCTGAAGGATGCAGTAGCCGGGGACCGATCGCGGCAGTACAACGCCGATCTGACTCAGCGTTCAGCGTTCAGCGTTCCAGCGCGGCTTTACCCACCAACTCGAGCGCGGCGTCATCGTTCGGCGGGTGGGTGAGGCCGGCGCGGGCGTCGCGAAAGAAGCGCTCCAGCGGCAGGCGGCGGGTGATCGCGAAGCCCCCCGCGATGCGCAGCGCCCGGTCGGTGGCGGAGACGGCGGCGTTGGTGCAGAGGTACTTGGAGGCCGCCACCTGCGCCGCCATCGTCGCGCGCGCCTCGGGGCGCTCGACCCAGGCGCGGGCGGTCTGGTGCAGCAGGGCGCGGGCGGCGCTGAGCGCCACCTCGATCTCGCCGACGTGGCGCTGGATGTTGGGCAGGGTGGCGATCGGCCGGCCGAGCGCGGTGGGCACCCGGCTGCGAGCATAGGCGCGGATGGCGTCCGAGGCCGCCTGCCCGACGCCGAGGTACACGGCGCTGAGGGTGAGCGCGAACCAGGCCATGCCCACATGCCCGGTGGCGCCGGGGCCGGCCGGTGCGCCCACTGGCTGGCGGTCCACCAGCATGCGCTGCGGCACGAACACCTCCTCCAGCAGCACATCGAAGCTGCCGCTCGCGCGCAGGCTGAGCGCGTCGCTCCAGGTGTCCTCCAGGCGCAGGCCGGGCGCGCCGCGCTCGACGATCGCGTTGGCCGTGGCGCCCTGCGGCGCGTCGTCCGCCGGCGGCAGGGCGCAGCTCACCACGAAGTAGCGTAGCGCCGGGGCCATGCTGACGAACAGCTTGCGGCCGCTGAGGCGGAAGCCGCCGTCTACGGGGGTGGCGGTGGTAGCCGGCAGGCCACCGCGCGAGGGGCTACCCAACTCCGGCTCGCTGGCAGCGGCGTTGATCAGCGCCCCCTCCTGCGCCACCGCGCGGCAGATCTCGGCGAAGACCGGCTCGGGCCAGGCGCGCGTCTCACGCAGCCGGCCGATCAGATGGATGGTCATATCCACCGCCATGGCCGTAGCGCCGTCGCCGCGGCCCAGGCGCTCCTGCGCCAGCACCATCTCGAACAGGTCTGCGCCCTCGCCACCATACTCGGGCGGCACCACCAGGCGCAGGTAGCCCGAGTCGCGCAACTCGGCGTAGTTCTCGTGCGGGAAGCGCCCGTCGCGGTCGTAGTCGTCCGCCCGGTGGGCGAAGCGGCGGGCCAGGTCCTCGGCCAGGGCGACGATCCGCTGCTGGCGCGGGGTGAGCGTGTGGTCCATGAGATTCCCTATGTTACCGCGAAGACACGAAGGCACGAAGATGGGAAGGGCGACCGGGCGAAGGGGTGCCACGGCACCGTCAACGTTCGTCGGCAGCGTACCACGTCCGGCCGGGCCCGGAGGACCCCCGCGGCGGGCTATCCCCTGCGAAGCCCGCGGCAACGGGCTGTATCAGGCCGCGCAGGCGGCCTTCGTACGGGATAGCCCGCCAGGACCAGAGGGCACCCCACGGGCCGAGCGTGGTGCGGCGCCAGGACGCCCGATTCGATACGCAACGTTCATCACGCGCCGGGCGTGGTGCGCAGCCGAAGCCCCATTGTGCAAAGTTCATAAGCCCCACGCTGTCACCCAAAGCTGGCTGTTTGAAGGCGAACGCCGTGCGGTATTGTACCCTTTTTCGCCGGGGCGGCGTACAATAAGAGCCTATCCGAATACCTCAGGGAGGGGTCAGGGGAGAGCAAAGCCCTCCCCTGAAACCCCACCCTATCCGGGGTAGCCGGATAGGCATACGTATCAGCACGATCGCCCGCCACTGTGACATGATCGGCGTCCGGCAGGCGCCAGGGCGTATCCGCAAGCTGCGTTCGCAGGGGCTTGGGGGCGCAGCCCTTCCAGACCTCCCGCTTCGCGGATAGGCCACAACCAGCGGCAACGGGTAGGGTTCAGGGAGGGCTAACGCCCTTCCTGACCCTCCCCACAGTCTTATCGGGGGAATGGATGCACAGCCTGTGGAACGAAGCCGATGCCGCCCGCTGCACGAGCGACCTGGAGCTGCGGGTGTACTCCTCGCGCCTGTTGGGGGCCGACCCGTCGCTGGTGCTGCATGGCGGCGGTAACACCTCGGTCAAGAGCGTGGCGCGCAACCTGTTCGGCGAGGAGGAGCGCATCCTGTACATCAAGGGCAGCGGCTGGGACCTGGCGACGATCGAGCCGGCCGGGTTCGCGCCGGTGCGCCTGGCGCCGCTGCTGCGCCTCTCCACCTTAGATGCGCTCTCGGACACGCAGATGGTGAACGAGCTGCGCACCGCGCTGACCGACGCCTCCGCGCCGACGCCCTCGGTCGAGGCCATCCTGCACGCGGTGCTGCCATACACATGGGTGGACCACACCCACGCCGACGCGCTGATCGCCCTGATGAACGCGCCCGGCGGCGAGGCGCGGGTGCGCGAGGTCTACGGCGATGCGGTGGTGGTCGTCCCATACGTCATGCCGGGCTTCGTGCTGGCGCGGCTGGTGGCGCGCACGTTCCCGGCGCAGGCCCACGCCGGCACCCGCGGCATGGTGCTGCTCAAGCACGGTCTGTTCACCTGGGGTGAGACGGCGCGCGAGTCCTACGAGCGCCATATCGCGCTGGTAACGCAGGCCGAGGAGTACCTGCGCGCGCACGGCGCGTGGGACATCGAGCGGGGGACCGACGACCGACGAGCGATGGCCGGGGCGAGTGCGGACGAGACGCCGGGCACGAGCGGGCGAACAGTTACCCTGGCGACGCTGCGCAAGGCCCTGTCGGACGCCGCCGGCTTCCCACTCGTGGTCTCGGCGCACGATGACCCGCAGGCGCTGGCCTTCGCCCGCCGGCCGGACGTGGGGATCTTGGCGACACAGGGCTGCGCCACGCCGGACCACGTGATCCGCACCAAGCGCGTGCCGCTCGTCGGCCGCGACGTGGCCCGGTACGCCGCGCAGTATCGGGCGTATTTTGAGGAGCATACCAGACCGACCAACGACCAACGGCCGGCGAGCAACGCCGACAGCCAGCCATCCACCGCAGATCGTTCGTCGTTCGTCGTTCGTCGTTCGTCGTTGGTCATGCTCGACCCCGCCCCGCGCATCGTCCTGGACCCGGAGCTAGGGATGCTGGCGGCCGGGCGCAGCGCGCAGGAGGCTGCCGTCGCCGAGGAGATCTACCGCCACACGATCGACATCATCCTGCGGGCGGCGGCGCTGGGCGGCTATGAGGCCCTTCCGCCCAAGGACATCTTCGACGTGGAGTACTGGGAGTTGGAGCAGGCCAAGCTGAAGCGCCAGGGCCGGCCGCCCGCGTTCTCTGGCGAGGTGGCGCTGGTCACCGGCGCGGCCTCCGGCATCGGCCGGGCGTGTGTGGCGGCGCTGCGGGCGCGCGGCGCGGCGGTGGCGGCGCTGGACGTGAGCGCGCGGGTGGGGGAACTGGCGCGGCGCGAGGTGCTGGCGCTGGAGTGCGACGTGACCGACACGGCGGCGCTGGAGGACGCGCTGGAGCGCTGCGTGCGGGCCTTCGGCGGGCTGGACATGCTGGTGCTGAACGCCGGGATCTTCCCGCGCAGCGCGCGCCTGGCCGAGCTGAGCGACGCCGAGTGGGATCGGACGTTGCGGGTGAATCTGGACGCCAACCTGGCGCTGCTGCGCCTGGCCCACCCGCTGCTCAGGCTGGCGCCGCGTGGCGGGCGGGTGGTGGTCATCGGCTCGAAGAACGTGCCGGCGCCGGGTCCGGGCGCGGCCGCCTACTCGGCCTCCAAGGCGGCGCTGACACAGCTGGCGCGCGTGGCGGCGCTCGAGTGGGGCCCCGACGGCATCCGGGTGAACGTGCTGCACCCCAACGCCGTGTTCGACACCGGCCTCTGGACGGAGGAGGTGCTGCGGGCGCGCGCGGCCAGCTACGGGCTGACGGTGGAGCAATATAAGCGCAACAACGTGCTGCGCGTGGAGGTCACCAGCCGGGACGTGGCGGAGCTGGCGGCCGAGCTGTGCGGGCCGCTGTTCGCCAAGACCACCGGCGCCCAGATCCCGGTGGACGGGGGAAATGAGCGGGTGATCTGATGACAGAAGTGCGAGGGCACGGGAGGGCGCAACCCTCCCGCAAATCCACCCCGTCCGGGTGGTCTCCCTTCACAGCAGTGGGTTTGTGGGAGGGCCCGCCCTCCCACAAACCCACCCCGTCCGGCGAGTACGTGTCAACGCACGTGCCGGATGTACCAATGAGAACCTGCTACAATATAGCCCGACAGTAGCTGGCCATCTCACACACAGGTACAGCTATGCTCAGGCTCTACAACACCCTCACGCGGCGCGTCGAGCCGTTCGTCCCCGCCACCCCCGGCCGCGCCACGATGTACAGCTGCGGTCCCACGGTGTACCGCTTCATCCACATCGGCAACCTGCGCACCTTCCTGATGGCGGACTGGCTGCGCCGCACGCTGGCGTTCCTGGGCTACGAGGTGCGCCACGTCAAGAATATCACCGATGTGGGCCATATGCGCGTGGAGCTGCTGGACCGGGGCGAGGACAAACTGATCGCCCAGGCGCGCCGCGAGGGCAAGAGCGCCGCCGAGATCGCGGCCTTCTACACCGCGGCCTTCCTGGAGGACGAGCGGCGCATGCGCATCCTGCCCGCCCACGTCTTCCCGCGCGCCACAGAGCACGTGGCCGAGATGATCGCGATCACGCGTGAACTGCTGCGCAAGGGGCTGGCCTACGAGCGCGGCGGCAACGTGTACTTCGCCATCGCCCGCTGGCCCACCTACGGCCGGCTCTCCGGCAACCGCACCGCCGGGCTGCTGGCCGGCGTGCGTGACACGGCCGACCCGCTCAAGCGCGACCCGGCGGACTTCGCGCTCTGGAAGGCGGCCGAGCCGGGGCGCGACCCGGCGATGACCTGGGACAGCCCCTGGGGACGCGGCTTCCCCGGCTGGCACATCGAGTGTAGTGCGATGGCGATCCGGCACCTCGGCGAGCAGGTCGACATCCACACCGGCGGGGTGGATAATATCTTCCCGCACCACGAGGGGGAGCTGGCGCAGAGCGAGGGCTTCACCGGGCGGCCCTTCGTGCGCCACTGGGTCCACGCCCAGCACCTGCTGGCCGACGGCCAGAAGATGGCGAAGTCCGCCGGCAACGCTTACACGCTGGCGGACGTAGAGGCGCGCGGCTTTGAGCCGATGGCGCTGCGCCTGCTGTTCGCCACGGTCCACTACCGCAGCCGGCTTAACTTCACCTTCTCCTCGCTGCGCGCGGCGCAGACGGCCCTCCACCGCATGCGCGCGAGCGTCGCCAGGCTTGTGCAGCATGTTGACCAACGACGAACGACCAACGACGAAATCGGGGCAGGTGAGATGTCGGATGCGGTTCGTGACCTTCGTTCGTCGTTGGTCGTTGGTCGTTCGTCGGCGGCGGTACGCGGCTCGGTCTGGCACGCGCGCTTCGTCGCGGCGCTGGAGGCGGACCTGAACGTGCCGCGGGCACTGGCGGTGCTGTGGGATCTGCTGCGCGGGCGCGCGCCGCAGGTGGCGCCCGCGCAGGCGCTGGCACTGGCGCACGAGTTCGACACAGTGTTGGGGCTGGGGCTCTCGGAGCAGACCGGGGACGAAGAACCGGCCACCGAGGAAGGCGCCGCTGGCGCTCCGCTGGCCGCGGCCGCGCCCCTGGCCTTTGGCCGCACGTCTCCTGTTCCCGAGAAGATCGCGGCGCTCGTGGCGCGGCGGGACGCGCTGAGGCGCACGGGGCGCTTCGCCGAGGCGGACGAACTGCGGGCGCGGGCGCGCGCGGCGGGCTGGCAGCTGCGCGACACGCGCGCCGGCACGCTGGCGCTGCCGCGCGACCCGCACGAGGAGTTCGGCTGCGTCACACGCCCGGCGGATGTGCCGGATATGAGCGATGTGCCCGACACGTGCGAGTTCTCCGTCTGCCTGCTGGCGCACGACAGCCGCGCCGACCTGGAGCGCTGCGTCGCCAGTGTCCTGCAGCACACGCACGGCCGGGCGATCGAGTTGGTGGTGCTGGACAACGGCTCGACCGACGACACGGTGGCGTACCTGCAGGGCCTGGCGCGCGCTGGGCTGCGCAGTGCGGGCGGGCGGCCGGTGGGGATGCGCGTGCTGTTCGCCGACCACGACATGGGCTTCGCCGCCGGGCGTAACGCGGCGCTGCGTGCCAGCCGTGGGCGGGTGGCGATCCTGCTGGATACCGCGGTAGAGCTGCGGGGCGATATCTGGGGGCCGCTTGAGCGCGCGCTGGCGGATGAGCAGGTCGGCCTGGCGGGGCCGTACGGGTTAGTGACCGACGACCTGCGCGAGTTCCGCGAGGACGAGGGGCCGGACGTGGATGCGGTGGAGGGCTACCTGATGGCCTTCCGCCGCGCGCTGCTGCAGGAGGTGGGCTGGCTGGAGGAGAAGTTCCGCTTCTACCGGCTGCTGGACATCCACACCGGCTTCTTCTTCAAGGCCGCCGGCTACCGGGTGGTGGCGCTGCCGGAGGTGGCGGCGCTGCTGGAGCGGCACCCGCACCGCGAGTGGAACCTGCTCACGCCCGAGGAGCGCGCGGCGAAGAGCAAGAAGAACTACGACATCTTCAAGCGCCGCTGGCACCACGGCTGGAGCCTGCTGGCCGCCAACGACGCCCCCGGCGCGCGCTGGTTCGGCCACGACCACCCGCGCCACCTGGGCGACCACACACACCAGCCCGAGGACCTGCCGCCGCCCGGCCAGTTCCACACCCACCAGCACCAGCACTGGGCGGACCACGCGCACGAGCACCCGCACTGCCATCGCACGCTTCCAACGGAGGGGCCAGCGCGCAGCGGCGGACATTCGCCGAGGGTTTGAGATAGGCGACAACAGACGGGAGCCAACAGCCGTGATACTGCTCCTCTGTCTCGCGTCTCGCATCTCGCATTTCGTGCCTCGCGTCTCGCGCAGCCCTGTGAGCTTACCGAGGGACCACACCGTGCCAGAGCGAACCATCACGCGCCACACCACCGCAGGCGGCGCGAAGATCTACCGCATCCCCGTCACCGTCTTCCCGCACCTGGAGGCCAACGTCTACGTGGTGGTGGCCGGGGACTACGCCGCGCTGGTCGACACCGGCAGCGGGCTGGGAGAGAGCGACGCCCACCTGCGGGCCGGGATGGAGGCCCTGCGCGAGGCGTGGGGCGAGCGGGTGGGCTGGGCCGACCTGCGGCGCATCGTCGTCACCCACGGGCACGTGGACCACTACGGTGGCCTGGGGTTGGTGCGCAGCCTGAGCGGTGCGCCGCTGGCGGTGCACGAGTTGGACCGGCGAGTGCTGACCAACCACGACGAGCGGGTGGTGCTGGCGGGCCGGGCGCTGGCTGGCTTCCTGCGGCGCGCCGGCTTGCCGGAGCAGCGGGTGGCGGAGTTGATGCAGATGCACGGCTGGAGCAAAGGCATGTTCCGCCCGGTGGAGGTGGCCAGCGTGCTACGCGACGGCGACCTGCTGGACGGGCTGCTGCGCGTCCACCACACGCCTGGCCACTGCCCCGGCCAGGTCTGCCTCATGCTGGACGACGTGCTGCTCACCGCCGATCACGTGCTGCCGGGCAACGCGCTGTTCATCTCGCCGGAGAGCATCACCGCATCCACCGGGCTGGACCACTACCTCCAGGCGCTGCGCACGGTAGCCGCACTGCCGGGGGTGCGCCTGGCGCTCCCCGGCCACGGCGAGCCGATCGACGATATGTACGCGGCGGTGGAGCGCATCGCCGCCTACCAACTCCGGCGCGTCGAGCAGGTGCGCGAGCTGTGCGGCGAGCCGCGCACGATCGCCGAGTTGACGGCCGCCATGTACCCTGGCATCGGCGGCTACGACGCGCTGCTGGCGCTGCAGAAGGCTGGCGCATATGTGGAATACCTGGACCAACGCGGCGAGCTGGCAGTGGCCAACCTGAGCGAGGTGGCGGCCGACGAGAGCACCCCGCCACGCTACATCCGGCTCTGAAAGCCTCTCCGAAGACCTCGGGGAGGGAACAGGGGAGGGCAAACCCCTCCCCTGAAACTCCACCCACTCCGGAGTATCCGGATAGGCGCGACACCGCCCCACAAGGAGCACCGTGATGAGCACTGAACCGCTGGTGACCGTCGAGTGGCTGCGGCGCAACCTCGGCAGGCCCGATCTCCGCATCGTCGACACACGCTGGTACCTGACCGAGCCGGGCCGCGGGCGCGCTGAGTACCTGGCGGCCCACATCCCCGGCGCGGTGTACATGGACATCGACACCGACCTGTCGGCGCCACGCGGAGAGGGGCCGGGGCGCCACCCGCTGCCCCGGCCGGAGGTCTTCGCCGCCGCGGCCGGGCGCGCCGGCATTGGGCCGGATACACATGTGGTAGCGTACGACGCAGCCGGTGGGGCCTACGCCGCGCGCCTGTGGTGGCTGCTGCGCTACTTCGGTCACGAGCGCGCCTCGCTGCTGGACGGCGGCTGGCCGGTGTGGCGGGCCGCCGGCTACCCTACCGAGTCTGGCGAGCAGATAGCGCCCTCGAGGCAGTTCACGCCGCGCCCCAACCCGGCGCTGGTGGTGGACGCCGCGGCGGTGGACAGGCTGCGGCGCGATCCACGGGCGCTGGTGCTGGACGCGCGCGCGCCCGAGCGCTACGAGGGGCGTGTCGAGCCGGTGGACCCGCGCCCCGGCCACATCCCCGGCGCCGTCTCCGCGCCCTACGCCGGCAATCTGCGCCCGGACGGCACGCTGCGCAGCCCCGCGGAGCTGCGCGCGCACTACGAGGCCCTCGGCCTGGGCGATGCCACGACAGTGGTATGCTACTGTGGCTCGGGTGTGACTGCTGCGCACACCATCCTGGCCCTGCAGTTGGCCGGCCGCGGCGACGCGCTGCTCTATGAAGGCTCCTGGAGCGACTGGGCGAGCGACCCGGCGCGCCCGGCGGCGCTGGGGCCGGAGCGCTGAGGGGCTGATTTGAACATTGGGAGGGCCTGCGAGGGCGAAATCCTCTCAGCCCCCCCACTTGACAGTTGCGAATAAATGTTCTATTATTTCGGTATCGTGTAGAGGTGGTGCGCCGATGGCAGAGCAGCGAGTCGAGGCCGCGCGGACGGCTGAGCAACACATCAAGATGAGCTACGACGAGTGGCTGACCGCGTTCGAGGACAGCACGCACACCGAGTGGGTGAACGGAGAGGCGATCACCTTTATGCCACCGAAGACGATCCACCAGCAGATCGCCGATTTCTTGTCCAGGCTGATGGGCCTCTACGCAGAGCTGCTTCATTTGGGAACAGTCATCTCCGCGCCCTTCGAGATGCGCATCCGGGCGGGCGGCAACGTGCGCGGGCCTGACCTGCTCTTCATCGCGCACGAGCATCTGGAGCGGCTGACGCCGGATCGGCTGGCCAGCCCGGCCGACCTGGTGGTCGAGATCCTCTCCGAGGATAGCGCGCGGCGCGACCGGAGCGACAAGTTCTACGAATACCAGGGGGGCGGGGTGCGCGAGTACCTGATCGTGGACCCGCGCCCCGGCAAGGAGCGGCTGGACTGGTACGCGCTCCAGGAGGATGGCCGCTACCAGGCGCTGCTGCCGGACGGCCAGGGGCGCTACCGCTCCGCCGCGCTCCCCCGCTTCTGGCTGCGCGCCGGGTGGCTGCGCGAGGGCCACATCCCCGACCCGCTGCTGGCGCTGGCGGAGATCCGTGGCCTCTCGCCCGAGGCGGCCCAAGCCCTGCGCGAGATGCTGCTCGGCGCAGTGTGACGGCCAGCTGGCCAGGTGGATGGAGCTCGCAGCGAACCCGTCCCTCCCAGAGAAACTTCCTGCCCTGTTTCGCGGAGCTGCCCTGCCAGCATGTGTGCTATAATACCCCCACAGGCGTTGACGGAGACGAGTAGGCGTCACGACGCCGGCCCAGCGAGCGCGCAGGTGGTGCGAGGCGCGCCCGGATCGCCGCCGAAGATCCCTCCCGAGCCGAAGGATGAACCCTGAGCGCGCCCGCTCAGCAAGTAGTCCCTTCCGGGCTCGCCCCCCGTTACCCGGGCGGGAGTGTGACGGCACTCCACAAAGCGCAGCAAATTGCAGATTGCAGATCGTCGATTGCAGATTTGGCTCCCGAATCTTCAATCTTCAATCTTCAATCTTCAATCTGAAGCGGGGTGGTACCGCGGGGCATCCAGCCTCGTCCCCAGCATGGGGGCGGGGTTTTTTGATTCTGAACGTAGGCGATGGGCGATAGGCCAGCGGTGAAAGGAGTGCGCTGATCCCCTATGACCTATCGCCTATCGCCTATCGCCTGAGGACAGGAGGCACTATGGCGTTTCAACCAGTAGACACCAGGGTGAGCTTCCCGAAGCTCGAAGAGTCGATCCTCGAGCTCTGGCGCGAGCGGCAGATCGTCGAGAAGAGCCTGGCGTCCGGTGAGCGACCTTTCGTGTTCTACGAAGGCCCGCCCACCGCCAACGGGCGGCCCGGCATCCACCACGCGATCAGCCGCATCTTCAAGGACGTGGTCTGCCGCTACCGGGCCATGCAGGGCTATAAGATCATCGGCCGGCGCGAGGGGTGGGATACCCACGGCCTGCCGGTGGAGATCGAGGTCGAGAAGAAGCTCGGCTTCAGCGGTAAGCCGGACATCGAGCGCTACGGCATCACCGAGTTCAACGCGCTCTGCCGCCAGAGCGTGTGGGAGTACATCCAGGACTGGAAGGTCTTCACCCGGCGCATCGCCTACTGGGTGAGCGAGGACGCCTATATCACCTACGAGAACAGCTACATCGAATCGCTCTGGTGGATCTTCCGCCAACTCTGGGAGCGCGGCCTGCTGTTCCGCGACTACAAGGTCTCTATGCACTGCCCGCGCTGCGGTACCTCGCTCTCGGACCACGAGGTCTCGCTGGGCTTCAAGGACGACGTGGACGACCCTAGCGTCTGGGTGCGCTTCCGCGTCCGGCCGGACGGCCACCCGCTGGCGCGTGACCTGGCGGGCGCCGCCTTCCTGGCCTGGACCACCACCCCCTGGACGCTGCCGGCCAACGTGGCGCTGGCGGTCAAGCCGGAGGCCGAGTACGCGCTGGTGCGCCTGCCGGCACGGATTGAGGATTCCAAATTGCAGATTGAAGATTCAACGATGCAGCAGAGCACTGGTGCCGCCCAATCTGCAATCCCAGGGGAGGGCGAGCGCCTCATCCTGGCCGCCGCACTGGCGCCACAGGTGCTCGGCGCGGGCGCGGCGGTGGAGCGCACCTTCCTGGGCCGCGAGTTGGTGGGGCTGCGCTACGAGCCCCTCTATCAGGGCGTGCCCGCCCCTGGCGACACGGTGGACTGGGACAGCGCCTACCGCGTCGTGGCCGACGACTACGTCAGCCTGGAGGACGGCACCGGCATCGTCCACATCGCGCCGGCCTACGGCGACCTGGAGATCGGCCGCAAGTACGGCCTGCCGACGCTCTTCTCGGTGGATCTCTCTGGCCGGGTGGTGCCCGAGCTGGGCGACCTGCCCTTCACCGGCAAGTTCTTCAAGCAGGCCGACCCGGACATCATGCGTGACCTGCGGGAGCGCGGGCTGCTGCTCCGCAGCGGGCGCGTCAAGCACTCCTACCCCTTCTGCTGGCGCTGCGACACCCCGCTGCTCTACTTCGCCAAGCGCTCGTGGTACATCCGCACCACCGCCCTGAAGGAGCGGCTGATCGCCAACAACCGGCAGATCAACTGGGTGCCGGAGCATATCAAGGAGGGGCGCTTCGGCAACTGGCTGGCGAACAACATCGACTGGGCGATCAGCCGCGAGCGCTACTGGGGCACGCCACTGCCGATCTGGATGGCCGAGGACGGCTACACCGAGGTGATCGGCTCGCTGGCCGAGCTGGAGCAGAAGGCTGGCCGCAGCCTCAAGGACCTGGACCTGCACCGGCCCTACGTGGATGAGATCACCTGGACCGACCCGCAGCACGGGTTGATGCGCCGCATCCCGGACGTGGCCGATTGCTGGTATGACTCGGGCGCCATGCCGGTAGCCCAGTGGCACTACCCGTTCGAGAACCAGGACGTGTACGAGGTGGCGAAGCAGGCGGACTACATCTGCGAGGCGGTGGACCAGACGCGCGGCTGGTTCTACACGCTGCACGCGCTCTCCACGCTGCTGTTCGACCGGCCGGCGTTCAAGAATGTGATCTGCCTCGGCCACATCCTGGACGCCGAGGGCCAGAAGATGAGCAAGTCGCGCGGGAACGTGGTGGACCCGTGGACGGTGGTGGGCGACCAGGGGGCCGACGCGCTGCGCTGGTACCTGTTCACCGCCGCACCGCCCGGCAGCCCGCGCCGCTTCTCCAGCGGGCTGGTGAGCGAGAGCCTGCGCAAGTTCCTGCTCACGCTCTGGAACACCTACGCGTTCTTCGTGACCTACGCCAACCTGGACGGCTGGACGCCGGAACGTTCAACGGTTGAACGTTCAATGGTGGACGTTGAGAGCCTGGCCCCGATCGACCGCTGGGCATTAGCGCGGCTCAACGGCCTGGTGCGGGATGTGACAGCCGCCTTCGAGTCTTACGACGTCACCGGCGCGGCGCGCGCGATCGAGGCCTTCGTGGACGAGCTCTCCAACTGGTACGTGCGCCGCAACCGCCGCCGCTTCTGGAAGAGCGAGGCCGACGCCGACAAGCAGGCGGCCTACGCCACCCTCTACACCTGCCTGCTCACCACCGCCAAGCTGGCGGCGCCGTTCGTGCCCTTCGTGGCCGAGGCGATCTACCAAAACCTGGTCGACCGTTCCACGTTGAACGTGGAACGTTTCGCAACGCATACCGGCGCTGGCAGCGAGCAACGTTCACCGTTCGCCGTTCAACCTGAAACGGCCGAGAGCGTGCATCTATCCGCCTGGCCGCGGGTAGACGAGGCGCTGCTGGACGAGCGGCTGGTGGCGGACACCGAGACGCTGCTCAAGGTGGTGTCGCTCGGGCGGGCCGCGCGCCGTATGGCCGGCATCCGGGTGCGCCAGCCGCTGCGCGAGCTATGGGTGCGTGTGCCCACCCCGGCCGAGACCGAGGGGCTGCGGCGCTTCGAGGCCGAGCTGCGCGACGAACTGAACGTCAAGCAGGTGCGCTATCTGGACAGCTCGGCTAGCCTGGTGGAGTACCGATTCAAGCCCAACCTGCGCCTGGTGGGCCGGAAGTATGGCAAGCTCGTGCCAGCGCTCACCGCGGCGCTGCGCGAACTGGCCGGCGACGAGGCCCGCGCTGCGGCGCGCGCGGTAGAGGAGGGCCGCAGTGTGGCGCTCATGGTGGACGGCCAGGCGCTCCAGCTGCTCCCGGAGGAACTGCTGGTGGAGAGCTCCTCGCCGCAGGGCTATGCCGTGGCCGAGGACGCCGGCGTGCTGGTGGCGCTCGACACGACGCTCACGCCGGAGTTGACCGCCGAGGGCCTGGCGCGCGAGTTGGTGCGTAACATTCAGGACGCGCGCAAGGACGCCGGCTTCGCGATCGCGGACCGCATCGTGGTCTACCTGGGTGGCGCGGACGGCGACGCCGAGGTGGAGGACGCGCTGCGCGCCTGGGGCGACTACGTGCGCGAGGAGACGCTGGCGGAGGACCTGGTGCTGGCGCCGCCGCCGCACGGCGCGCACACCACCCCGTTGGAGCTCGAGGGGCGCACCCTCGCTATCGGCGTGCTCAGGCACGAGCGGCGGTAGGCCCTTAGACATGGGTTCGCTGCGCGGCCTCCAGCTGTACCGTCCGGGGAGGCGCGGCGGGGCTGCG
>DATMBA010000138.1:0-2455 GCA_035559635.1 Roseiflexaceae bacterium | reverse complement strand
GCTGCAGGAGATCAACGCCCGCCGCCAGGCGGCCAGGGAGCGGCTCAAGGAACTCAAGAGCTCGGGCGGCCAGGCGTGGGAGGAGCTGAAGGTCGGGCTGGAGAAGGCCTGGGCCGAGCTGCGGCCGGCGCTCGACCGGGCTCTGGCCAAGTTCAAGTAGCCCGGCGCGGAGACCCTCTAGCCCGGATTATTCATGAGCGCGCCCGGTCGACGCCCGAAGCGCCTGTGGTGGCCAAGATGCGAGGGGTCCAGCCCGTCGTATGAGCTCGATCTCGGGATTCGCCGCAGACGGCCTGCGCGGCGCTGGCACCGTGCCGCCATCGCCCTGGCAGCGACGAGACGATCCGTGGGGTCCTGCCGTGAGGCTACCCGGCCAGCGAGGCTCAGGTCGCGCCGAGGGCGTGGGCCAGCTGCTGCCACGGCGCGAGCCACGGGCACGCCTGCGGCAGATGCAGGACGATGCGCCGCACCGAGCGCTCGATCCAAGCGGCGACCCTGAGCAGCCGCTCGCGCAGCGTGGGTACCTGGGCGTCGGCGAGCGCGGTGTCCCGGGCGTACCAGCGCAGCGCCTGGAACAGGACATACGCGGCGGCGGCGAGCAGGAGCCGGAACTGGTTCGCCCAAAACCGCGAGCAGCTCATGCGGTCCATGGCCAGCCCCTGCTGCAGTTCCTTGAGCCGGTTCTCCACGTCGCCGCGGCCGCAGTAGAGGGCGTACACGCGCGCCGGGCGGTGCGGCAGGTTGGTCACGACGAACCGGGGGTTGTCCTTGGCCGCGCGGCCCGGATACTGCAGCACCTCGGCTTTCATGATGACCCGGCGCCGATGAGGCCACTGCTTGGCGGCATACCACGTCTCGCCGAAGAGCTGGGTGGTCTCGCCGCTGGCCCGCGCGCGCATCCGGGCGCGGCCCAGGAGCCGGCGGATCCGCTTGTCGAGGCGCCGGTTGCCCGGCAACGCGACCAGGTACTCGACCTCCTCGGCCTCGAGGAAGTCCAAGACCTCGGGGCTGGCAAAGCCGGCGTCGAGCCGGACGCGCAGCCGGGCGCGGGGGAAGGCCGCCCGGAGCCGGACGAAGAGGCGGCGCAAGAGCCCACGCACGCCGCGGGTCGCCGCTCCGGTGCCCGGGCGCAGGAGAGCCGCGACGAGGTACTGCATGGGCTCGGCGTTGAAGCTCAGGGTGGCGACCAGCGGGAGGTAGCACCAGGTGTCGTAGAAGCCGTTGAAGAAAGCGAACTGCTGCTGGCCGTGGGTGGGATCGTCGGTCGCGTCCAGGTCGATCGTGATGAGCCGCGCGCGCCCGGCCAGGCGGGCGCGGTGAAAGGCGATCACGGTGTCGGCCAGCGTGGCGGCCATCCGGTAGAGGTCGCGGGGGCCGGGGGCGTTCTCGAAGCGCGAGAGCGTGGGCTGCGAGCCGAGCGGGGCGCCGGCGATGGGGTCGCGGCCCAGCAGCAGCTTGTGGATCGGGTCGTCGGCCAGCCGGGCGGCGTCGTTGCAGTCGGCGTAGCCGCAGGCGAGCCCGAAGAGGCGCTGGCGGACGAGGTCGAGCAACGGATGCTGGACCTTGGCCGGCTGCCGTGGGTCGCGCAGGCTGGCGGCCAGCCCAGCCGACAGCCCCAGCCGCTCGTCGAGGGCCTTGAGCAGCACCGCGCCGCCGTCGGAGCTGGCGTGCGGCTGGTCGAAGCGCACAACGATCGGCTTGGAAATCTGGTGGACCCGGAACGTCGTCTGGGCTATACAGTCTGTAGCCATCGAGCCTCCTCGTGCCCGAGTGCGGAAGTGTCTCGACACCGCTTCTATAGCACTCGTGAGGGGCCCGGTGGCTCTTCTCTTTCACCGTTCGTGAATAATCCGGGCTAGCAGGCTGCTGAAAAACTGGGTTGAAGGACGAGTTTCATCGCCGTCAAGAGGTGACGAGCGCAGGATGAGGGCCGGCTGCTGCCTCCTGGCACCGCGACGGCGCGCGCTTCGGGCCGCTGGACTCGCTCGCTCATGCGGGGTGCGCGATCAGTTCCGGATGCGCACGAGGTTGTAGACGGCCGCCGCAAAGGTGAAGAGCCAGGCCACCCGACGGGTCCCACGATGCCGCAGCTTCCGCATCAGGCCGACCGTTTTGAGCCAGCCGAAGACCTCCTCGATGCGCTGGCGCTTCTGTTGGCTCACCCGGTAGCCGGGATGGCGCGTGGTGCGACGATCGATCGCACTCGACCGATTCGCGGTGTTCTGTGCCACATGCGGCGTCACCCCGAGGCCGCGCAGGGCCGCCACGAAGGCCCGGGTGTCATAGCCTTTGTCAGCGCCCAGCGTCGCGCCCGGCGGGAGCGCGCCCGCCATCGCCAGGGCGGCCTCGCGCTCGGCGGTGCCGGTCGCCGGCGTCACCTCGGCGTTGACGACGAGCCCATGGCGGTTATCGATGACGGCGTGCCCCGCATAGGCCAGCTTCGCTTCGCGTGTGT
>DATMBA010000137.1:0-2731 GCA_035559635.1 Roseiflexaceae bacterium | reverse complement strand
GGTTGGCGCGGCGGCGCCGGTGGGCGGCGGGCCAGGTGCGGCGCTCGGGCTGCTGGTGGGCCAGCCCGTCGGCGGCGGCCCGGCCGACCCGGCCGCCGAGATCACCGTGCACCCCGCGCTCAGCCGGGTGGACGTGCCGCTCACGAACATCCTCGACAACAGCGCGATCACGGCCACCTACTTCCGCGGGCGGCCGAGTGCGGGCGCCGCCGGGGAGGGCGAGGTGGTGGCGAACCCGGCCGAGCCGGTGCTGCCGCTGGCTCGCTACGGCGCCGCGGTGCCGGGGGCGGTCCTGCGCGGCGTCGGGTTCCGCGGCGGCACTTACGCCGACCTGCGGGACATCGTGCCGCACACCTCGGCGCCCGCCACCGAGGCCTCGAGCGCCATCGGATCGTTCATCTCGCCGACGTTCTACCCCTCGCAGAACTGGAGCGGCAACCAGTTCGGCGGGCTGGCCGACGGCGGGCCGCAGCTCATGGCCGTGCCGGCGCAGTACCAGTCCGACGACCTGTTCTCGCTCGACGGCACGCTGCGGACGTATAGCGAGCTGCGCTTCCGACTCTACTACCTGGACGAGGACTGGACCAGCGGCGACCAGGCGCTGGTGCAGGCCGGCCTGGCGCCCGCGCCGCAGGTCGGGCGGGTGACGATCCAGCAAGGCGCGCCCGGCACGTACAAGATCCTTGTCAATATCGTGAGCGCGGGCGCTCCCGGCGTGCAGGAGGTCTGGATCACCTACACCGCCCCGCCGGCCAGCGGCCAGGGGAGCTGGCAGTCGATCGACCTGGTGCGCGACCCGAACGACTCGACGCTGTGGAGCACCCAGGGGTTCGTGAGCCTGCCCGCTACGGCGCTGTTCATGGTGCAGGCGGCAAGCGGCGCCGGGCTGGTGGGGCTGGACACCAACGGCGGCGCCTACTACCGGGTGGTCCCGCCACCGCCCGGCCCCGCGCCGGATGCCACGCGGCTTACGGCGCCGACCTTCACGCCGAACGAGTGCGCCGCCACGCCCGCCCCGTGCCGCGCCTTCGGCAGGACGGTCAACGTCCGGGCGACGCTGGAGCGCCTGCAGACCACAAACGCCGAGACCATCGCCGGCAGGCTGGCCTACGTGGTGATCGGCGCGCAGCTGGCGGTGGGCAGGGTCGGCGCGGACGGCGCGATCGACATCCCGCTGCGGCTGGCCCAGGCGCCCGGCACCTACGCCGGCCGGATCGCGTTCCCGGGCGCGCCCGGCCTGGGGCCGAGCGTGCAGCGCTTCACCTTCCGCATCACGAAGGACAGCGCGTCGCTCGCCATCGCGCCGGCCAGCGTTACGGTGGACGAGGGGGATCCAACCGGCATCCTGGCGACGCTGCGCGACAGCGCCGGCCAGCCGATCGCCAACCGCACGGTGGCGTTCGCCGCCTTCGACACCCCGGACACCGGCGGCGCCCCGCGCTTCGTCCGCACGGTGAAGACCGGCATCGACGGGGTGGCGGCGCTCGGCGCGGTGCCGTGGCCAGCGGGCACCTACCACGTGCGCGCCTATTTCGCCACTGCCGTCCCGCTGCCCGGCGGCACGACACAGACGTTCATCGATGTCTATTACAACGGGGCGACATCCGGGATCAGCCAGCTGGTGCTGCGGCCGGCGCTCCCGCCGCCCACCGTCACCGCCACGGTCAGCGGAACGCGCCACCCGAGCTGCCCGGCCGACTGCTTCACAAGCGCGACGGTCACGCTCAGCGCGGACCAGCCGGGCGCGGCGATCTTCTTCAGCGTGAACGGCGCCGCGGAGCAGCCCTACACCGGCCCGCTCTCCTTCACGCAGCCGGGGACGTACGACATCACGTTCTACGCGGTGGGCGCGAATGGGGCGGTGGGGCCGACGAGCAGCGTGCGCGTCAAGATCGCCATCGCGCCGGTCACAGACGTGCTGGACACCTTCACACAGCGCGACGGGAAGCTAGGCGCGTACTGGAGCGCCGAGTCGCAGCTCGGCTACCGGGTGAGAAACCAGCAGGTGGACGTGGAGGCGGGCGGCCCGCTGTACTGGAGCCGCAAGCCACCGGACTTCGGGCCGAGCCAGGAGGCCCACATGCGCCTGACGCAGCTCGACGGCGGCGGGCGGCATGGGCTGCTGCTCAAGGTGGTGAACGGCTCGTGGAAGAACGGCGCCATCCGCGTCTCGATCGCGGCGGGCGGCGGGCAGGCAACGGTCGAGGCGCTGAACGTCGCGACGCAGCAGTTCGTGACGGTGGCGACCTTCCCACTGGCACAGCCGCTGCCGGCCGGAACGCTGTTCGCCGTGCGAGCGCTGGCGGACGGCAGCGTGCAGGTGTTCGTCAACTGCGCCCTGGTAGGGACGGCGGAGGCGCCGCAGGGGAGCCTGCTGGCGTCCTACGCCGGGCGCAGCGGGCGCATCGGCGCGTGGTTCGTGAGCGCGCCGGGCGCCACGTTCGATGACTTCGGCGGTGGAACGGTGCGGTGAGGTGGGGTTTGTGTGGGGGCCTCTGGCCCTCACACAAACGCTTTTCGGAGCGGCGAATCCCCTCCGAGCCTCCCCAGACTGGAAGGCTGGAGGCCGCGCAGCGAACCCATGGCCTAGCGGTCGCGGGTCGCCAACTCCACCGCCTGCTCGAGGCTCAGCGCGCGGCCCAGATCGTAGGGCGCCTGGGGGTCGGCGAGGGCCGCGCGGGCCGGGGCGAGCAGCCGGTCCAGCGCGGCCTGCTCGCCGGGGGGCAGGGAC
>DATMBA010000136.1:0-1550 GCA_035559635.1 Roseiflexaceae bacterium | reverse complement strand
AGGAACGCGCACGATCACGCCGTTGGGCGTCCGGCTGCGTGTCGCTCCGCGGATTCGTGGCCGATGTTCGAGGGGGCGCCGCAGGGCACGTCAGCCGGCGGGTTGGGCGCCTGAAGCCGCCTCCGCGCGGCCGCGCCTCTGGCCGGCGCGCTGCCAGGCTGTTGGGGGGTCCTGTTGACCAGTCTGATCGGACAGCAACTGGGCCGCTACCTGATCCAGGAAGAGATCGGGCGCGGCGGCATGGCGCGCGTGTACCGCGCGCGCGATACTTTGCTCCAGCGCACGGTGGCGCTCAAGGTGCTGGCGCCGCAGCTGGCGATCGATCCCGAGTTCACCCGGCGTTTCGATCGCGAGGCCGTCACCGCTGCGAATCTGCGGCACCCCAATATCGTCACGGTCTACGATGTCGGCGAGCACAACGGGTTGCGCTATATCGCGATGGAGTATGTGCGCGGCCGTACGCTCCACGCGATCATCGAGGAGCGCGGAGCACTGGGGCTGGGCTACGCGATCGGAATCATCGAGCCGGTCGCGGCGGCGCTCGATTATGCCCACGCGCAGGGCGCAGTCCACCGCGATGTCAAGCCGCAGAATATCATGATCGATACCGACGGGCGCGTGCTGCTGACCGATTTTGGGATCGCCCAGGCGCCCGAGGCCGGTGGTGAGCGCCTGACGCGCACGGGCATTTTCATGGGGACGCCGGAGTATATCTCGCCCGAGCAGGCGTCGGCCCAACGCGTCGATGGCCGCAGCGATCTGTATTCGCTCGGCATCGCCACCTACGAGATCATCACCGGCGTGGTGCCGTTCTCGGGCGCAACGCCGCAGTTGATCGTGGCCCACGTGCAGACGCCGCCGCCGCCGCCTTCCTCGATCGATCCGGCGCAGCCGCCCGAGCTTGATATCGTCTTGGCGCGCATCCTTGCCAAGCGCCCCGAGCAGCGCTTCGCCAGCGGGATGGCGTTCGTGGAGGCGCTGCGCATCGTCGCGCGCAAGCACAGCATTGCGGCAGCCACGGCCCGCCAACTCGCCGATCTGGCGCTGCCGCGCGCTTCCTCGTCTGGCCAGGAGACGGTATCGCTTGGGCGTGGGCAGACGCTCCGTAGAGATCGTGCGCCGGTGTGGGTGCCGCCGCCGGCCGCGTTGCCTGAGGCTGGGGATGCGCTCACGCAGGCCGGCCAGATAGCGCCGCGCCGTGGCGGGCCGGTGATCCCGCCGCCCGCGCGCCCAGCTCCGCCGCACCGATCATCGCCCGATGCCGGGCGGCGCGCTCAACCCGCGCCGCCCCCAGCCCCACCCCCCACCGCGCAGCCGGCACCTGGCGACGGTGGCGTGCGCGTCCCCTGGACGATCGCTGGCCCGGTGCTGGGCGGCCTGTTTCTGGCGTTGCTGCTGGTGCTCTGGCGGGCTACCAGCGCAGATAACCTGGTGCCGGTGAGCCCGGTACCGACGAAGCTGGTCCCATCTTTGTTGCCAACGCTGCCGCCTACGCCTACCCCAACCGAGACGCCGCTTCCCACACCGACGCCGGCACCGCCGACACCTGC
>DATMBA010000135.1:0-1145 GCA_035559635.1 Roseiflexaceae bacterium | reverse complement strand
CGCCGCCCACCGCCACAGCGGAGCCGACGGAGACCGGCACACCAGGGCCGGCCGAGACGGCCACGCCCGAGCCGGCCGAGCCGCCGGCATCGCCTACCCAGGTTCCCGCTCCAGCCTAGCATGCGTCCTGTATAATGTTGGCCGACACTCGCCCGCAGGGGGAGGGCCCGGAGGGCGCAGCCCTCCGCAATACATGCGATCCGGCACGTGAGCGCCAGCGAACGTGCCGGAAGAATCTGAGGAGCCGCTATGTCGCTCACGATCGAGCAGGTGCAGCACGTCGCGCGGTTGGCGCGCCTGCGCCTGGCCCCCGAGGAGCTGGAGAAGCTGCGCGCGCAACTCTCGAACATCCTGGACCACTTCCAGATGCTGCAGGAGCTCGATGTGAGCGACGTGCCGCCCACCGCCCAGGTGACCGACCTGCTGAATGTGATGCGCGCCGACGAGGTGCGTCCCTCCCTGCCGCGCGAGGCCGCCCTGGCCAACGCGCCCGATCAGCAGGACGGCATGTTCCGCGTCAAGGCCATCTTTGAGGATTAGGGTTCACGCGCACGCAACCGTGCGCGTGAACCTGCCTTGGGGATGTGGGGGCCTTTGGCTCCCACATCATTCTTGTTCGGAGGGCCAAGCCCCTCCGAGCCTCCCCAGCCGGTACGGCTGGCAGTCGCGAAGCGAACCCATGTCTCACCTATTTGTGGATACCGACGCCGGAGTCGACGACGCCGTCGCCATCGCGTGGCTGCTGCGCGCTGCCCGCGTGGTGGGGTTCAGCACGGTCTTCGGCAACAGCACGGTGGAGGACGCCACCCGCAACCTCCTGACGCTGCTGGAGGCCGCCGGCCAGCGCGTGCCGGTGGCGGTGGGCGCCGCCGGGCCGCTGGCGGGGGAGCGCCCGCGCACCGCCACCCTCATCCACGGGCCGGACGGCTTCTGGGGCGCTCAGCGCCGCTACGACCTGTGTGACCTGCCACACGACGCGCCGGCCGCCATCGCCGCGGCGGCGCGCGCCCACCCGGGCCTGACGCTCGTGGCCCTCGGGCCGCTCACCAACGTCGCGCTCGCGGCGCAGCGCTTCCCGCAGGAGTTGGCCGGCCGGCGGCTGGTGGCGCTCGGCGGGGCCTGGCGCGGCGGCAACACCACCCCGG
>DATMBA010000134.1:0-6784 GCA_035559635.1 Roseiflexaceae bacterium | reverse complement strand
AAGCCCTCCCCTGAAACCCCACCCCATCCGTCAATCAAGGATTGACAGACTACTAAATGCTTGCAGGCCAAGCCTGCGTCATACGGAAGAGGGATTTTCAGGGAGGGCACGCCCTCCCTGCCCCTCCCATATCGCATGTTCTCTTTGGAAGCATTTAGCACGCCGCGGCAGCGTTGAGGGTTTCGACGACCGACCACGTTCCCGTCGTCGGCCGGTCGGTGGTCGGTCGTCGCCGAAACTGTTGACGGACTTCCGCCGAGTTGTACGAGCTGGTCCACCGCAGTGCGTGATTGTGGGGGTAGGTTCTCAAGCCAGGGCTTCGCCCTCCCGTGGACCCTCCCCTGCGTGGTCGTGGGAGGTCGATTTTCAAGCCTGGACCCGCACCTGCGTGGTACAATCCCTGGTGGACGGGAGAGGAGGAGCGATGGCTTCGACACACGCGACCGCGCGGACGCCGGCCCGGCCGGGGAGGGGGCGGATCGCCGTGCTGATCTTCGGCGATCTGATCGCCTTCATGCTGTTCGCCGCGATCGGGCGCAGCAGCCACGGCGAGGCCGCCGGGCTGGATGCGCTGCTGCAGGTGGCCGGCACCGCCGCGCCCTTTGTGGCCGGCTGGCTGATCGTCGCGCCCGCGCTGGGGGCCTATGGGCTGCGCACGGCCGGCGGCGCGCGCCGGATGCTGGGCCGCACCACGCTGGCCTGGCTGGCGGCCTGGCCGCTCGGCCTCGGGCTGCGGGCGCTCGCGCTCCAGCGCGGCATCCCGGTCAGCTTTGCGCTCGTCACCCTCGCGTCGGTGCTGGCCATCCTGGCCAGCTGGCGCGGCGCGTTCGCGCTGCTGGAGGCGCGCCGCTCGCCGCTCACATCGCGGGGCGCGTGAGACTGAACGGGGCCATGTCACGAGCCGCAGGCTGGTCCGTCGCGGCGGGGCGGCGGCCGGCACGGCGCAGCTTGCGGCGGGAAGGCGTCGAAGGGCAGGCGGCATCTCTTCCGCCAGGCGCCCCGGCGCAAGGGGTCGGGGGCGCTGCCGCCGAGAAGATACTTCTCCGTGCCGAGCGGGGTCCGGGGTCGGGGTGCGCTCTGGCCCCCCGACAACCTCCCTCTTAACTGTTGTGTTCGATAGGGCCGTTCTATGCCAGGCAGACAAGGATGACCACAAACCTGTACCTGATCCGCCACGGCGAGGCGGTCTCGAACGTCGAGCCGATCATGGGTGGCGACAAGGGCTGCCGCGGCCTGACGGAGCGCGGGCGCGCCCAAGCGGCGGCCCTGGCGCGCCGGCTGGAGAGCGGCGAGATCCCGGCCGACGTGCTGTACGCCAGCGACCTGCCGCGCGCCCGCGAGACGGCTGCGGCGCTGGCCGGCGCGCTTGGCCTGCCGATCCAGCTTGACCGGGAGTTGCAGGAGCTGCGGCCCGGCGAGGCCGACGGCCTGCATATCGACGAGGCGCGGGCGCGCTTCGACAGCTTCGCCCGCTTCTTCACGGACATCTACACGCCGATCGCCCCCGGCGGCGAGAGCTGGGGCGGCTTTGTGGCCCGCGCCTCGGCGGCGCTGGAGCGGATCATTGCCCGCCACGAGGGGCAGCAGATCGTGGTGGTGTGCCACGGCGGTATCATCGAGGCTTCGTTCTTCCACCTGCTGCACCTCGGCCCGCACGTGCGCGCCCGCGCGGCGTTCCACGTGCGCAACACCGCGATCACCCACTGGCGCCACCTCGAGACGCGCGACGAGCGGCTGGAGTGGCAGCTGGTGGCCCATAACGACCACTGGCACCTGCATGAGGCGGGATTATAGTCTGGTGTGAGGCCAGGGGAGGCCAAGCCCTCCCCTGAAATCCCGCCCAACGCGCGATATGAGCGCAGCGCGCGATATGAGCGAAGAGGCCATCCCCCCTGTCGAGACCTTCGCCGACTACGACCTGCTGGCCGACCTGCCGGGGCCGGACCGGGAGGAACTTGTGCGGCTGGTGAGCGTGGCGGAGTACCCGGCCGGCTACACCTTCTACGCCCCGGAGGACGCCGGCGAGCGGGTCTACCTGCTACGGCGCGGGCGGGTGCGGCTCTACAAGCTCTCGCCGGAGGGCCGCGCACTCACCCTGATGCTGCTGGAGCCGCCCGCGATCTTCGGCGAGCTGGCCCTCGCCGAGGGCGGCCGGCACGACAGTTTCGCCGAGGCCATGACCGACTGCACGGTGGGGCTGCTAGGGCGGGAGGCGCTGCGGCGGGTGCTGGGACGCAACCCCTCGCTCGCGTTGCGCCTGATGGGTGTGATGAGCCGGAGGCTGCGGGCGATGGAGCGCAAGCTGGCGGACATTGCCTTCAAGAGCGTGCCGCAGCGCCTGGCCACCGTGCTGTTGAGCCTGGCGGGTGAGCAGGCCGATGGCCGGCTGGGCGCGCCGCTGGTGGTGGTGCGTTACACCCACCAGCAGCTGGCCGAGATGATCGGCTCCTACCGCGAGACCGTCACCAAGGTGATCGGCGAGTTCCGCGAGGCGGGCATCATCCGGGTGGAGGAGGACGCCATCCTGCTCACCGACCTCGGCCGGCTGCGTGCCCTCGTCAGCGGGCACGGGTAGCAGTTTTCCACAGGCGGTGCGAGCACGAGGAGCGTGGGGGGCATCCCCGCGCACGCACTTCATCCCCTCGCAGAACAGGGGAGCGCGAGTGGTATCCCCGCGCAAAATAAACATAACTACCTTCTCTGTTGCACACACCCGCCCAGGGTTGTTATCAAGCTGAGCGGAAACTGTGCGGCGCGCGCCTTGCGGTGTGCGCCGCCGATCGTGTACAATCCCGTCCGGTATCGTGGATATACTGGCCGTGTACGCGGCGCGCCGGTGTGCGCCGCCTCCGCTCCCTGGAAGCTTATGTCAGTTGCCGAACTCCCCCCCCGTGCCGCGCCGCGCCTGGACGAGGCACCGCCGGTGGCCGGCGGCCAGCGCTGGCTGGCCCTGACCGTCGAGCACCTGGCCTACCTGGCGATCGTCGCGCTGGCGCTCATCACGCGGCTGTGGGAGCTGGACAATCGCGCGCTGCACCACGACGAGACGCTGCACGCCGCCTTCTCCTGGGCGGTGTTCCGCGGCGAGGGCTACGTCCACGACCCGCTGCTGCACGGGCCGTTCCTGTACTTCTTCGGCGCACTGGTCTTCTTCCTGTTCGGTGACTCGGACGCCACTGCGCGGTTGGGGCCGGCGCTGTTCGGCGTGGCGCTGGTGGCGCTGCCCTATCTGCTGCGGCGCGAACTGGGGCGCGGCGCCGCGCTGCTGGCCTCGGCACTGCTGCTGATCTCGCCGGCGTTCACCTACATGGGCCGCTTTTTGCGCCACGACCCGTACGGCGTGGTGTTCGAGCTTGTGGCGCTGATCGGCGTGGTGCGCTACGCCAGCACCCGCCGGCCCGTCTGGCTCTATGCGGCCGCCACGGCGCTGGGCTTGATGGCGGCCAACATGGAGACCTTCTACCTCTACCTGGCGATCTTTGCGCCAGCGGTGGCCGCCGCGCTGCTGTGGCGGGTGTGGCGCGGTGGGCTGCTACTGGCCGCCGCGCTCGGGCTGGCGGTGGCGGCGCTGATCTTCGTGCTGCCGGGCCAGCCGCAGCGTCCCTCCCCCGGCAGCGACACCGTGGTGCGCGCCAGCGGGCCGTACCTCTGCCCCTCGCCCGCCATGCCGTTCCCGCCGGCGAACCCCATCCTCACGGACCGGCCGGGGCCGATCTTCGGCTGGCCGCCGCTCGAGACCACCGACAACCAGTACGCGCTGTGTGCCCGCCACCAGCCGGACAACGACCTGGGGCTGTATCTGATCAAGCTCGGCCAGTTCGCCGCCCACCCGGCGATCCTGCTGGCGGTGGTGCTGGCCCCCGCGGGCGCGGCGGCACTGGCGTGGCAGATCTGGCGGCGGCGCGGGCCGGGCGGCCGCACCGCCTGGGAGCGCGCCCGCGCCACGGGCGACTCGACGCTGGCGGCCTTCGCCTCGCTGGCATCCGGCCGGCGCTGGCTGGTCGCGCTCGGCGCCTGCTTCGTACCCTACGCGCTGCTGTTCAGCGCGTTCCTCACCAACCCGGTGGGCGTGATCAGCGGCGCCACCGGCTCGCTGCTCTACTGGCTGGCGCAACACGAGGTGCAGCGCGGTGGCCAGCCGGCCCACTACTACGCCGTGCTCCTGGCGCTCTATGAGCCGCTCATCCTGCTCTGGGGCCTGGTAGGGCTGGCCATGGTCGCCACGGCGCTGGTGCGCCGCCTGAGGAGCGGGGACCGGGCGGACTCAGCACACAGCACGCAGCACTCGGACGCCCTGCCGCCGCTGCTGGCCTGGTGGGCGGTGGCCTCCTTCGCGCTCTACTCGTGGGCCGGCGAGAAGATGCCCTGGCTGACGATCCACATGGCGCTGCCGCTGGCGCTGCTAGGCGCCTGGGCGCTGGCCCGCACGCTGGCCTGGTGGCGCTCCTCGCTCGCCACAGCGACCACAGAGGACGCGGCGGGCGTGGCCGTCGAGCCAGGCTTCCCGTCCGCGCGCGCGGGGCTGGGGATGAGGGTTTCTTCGCTGGCGATCTACCTGGGGCTGTTCGCTACCGTGGTGGCGCTGTGCTTCCTGTTGGTGGCCGTGAACGCCGACATGGACGCGCCGGGGGTGCTGCTGCTGCCGTGGGTGCTGCCGTTCGGGCTGGCGCTGCTGGCGGTGCTCACCCTGGGCGCCGGGCTGCTGTGCGGCGCGCGCTGGGCCATGGGCGCCCTGGCGATCGGCCTCAGCCTGACGCTGGCGCTCTACAGCATGCGCAGCGCTTTCCAGCTCAGCTTCCGGTGGGGCGATGTGCCGCGCGAGATGCTGATCTACACCCAGACCTCACCGGACGTGCAACGGGTGGTGGACCGGCTGGAGGAGGCGGCCACACGGCGCGGCGGCGCCCTGGATCTCCACATCTGGTACGACAACGAGACCGTCTGGGACTGGTATATGCGCCGCTTCACGAACGCGCGCGAGCAGCCGCCGGTGCTGGAGGCGTCCCCCGGCGAGGAGGTCCAGGCGGTGCTGATGCTCCAGGAGAACTACGCGCTCCCCGAGAACCAGCAGCGGCTGGAGGGCTTCCGCATCCAGCGCTACCCGCTGCGTTGGTGGTTCCCGGAGGACCAGGGCTACCGGCTGGAGCCCGGCTGGCTGACCGGCCCGGTGGACGAGCACTCCTCGCTCCTGGCACGTATGCTGCGCACGCCGTTCGACACCCGCACGGCGGTGCAGTTCTGGCAGTACATCATCTACCGCGTCCCGCCCGCGCCGCTCGGCTCGACGGACTTCGTGCTGGCGGTGCGGCCCGCGCTGGCCGACGAGATCGGGCTAGGCACGGGGGGAGATCAGTAACGAGGGCTGAGGGCTGAGTGTGTGGTGCTCAGCCCTCAGCACTCAGCACTTGAGGAAGCTATGGCTGTAGCCCCACACGAGCACCGCAAAGGCACCCTCCTCGACCGCCCCGTGGCCCTGGTGCGCGTCAGCTGGGATGTGGCGGCGTTCGTCGCACTGGTGCTGCTGAGCGTCCTGGCGCACCTGTACGCGCTGGACCGCATGGCCCTGCACCATGACGAGTCCATCCACGCCTGGATGAGCTGGAAGTTCTTCACCGGCAACGGCGGCTTCTCCTGCGCCGGTGGTCGGTCGTCGCCCACCTACTGCTACGACCCGGTGTACCACGGGCCGGCGCTGTATGTGCTGACGCTGCTCTCCTACTTCCTCTTCGGCGACGGGGACTGGCAGGCGCGTATCCCGCAGGCGGCGGCCGGGATCGGGCTGGTAGCCTCGTGCTGGATGCTGCGGCCCTACCTGGGCGCCCGCGGCGCGCTGCTGGCCGGCGCGCTGCTGGCCTTCACCCCCTCGCTGCTCTACTACACCCGCTTCGCCCGCCACGACGGCCTGATGGTGCTCTGGACGCTGTGGATCGTGATCGGATTCTTCCGCTACCTGGACACCGGGCGGCCGGGCTTCCTCTATCTGATGGCGGCCGGCACGGCGCTGGCGGTGGCTACCCACGAGCTGTACTACATCCTGGGCTTCATCTTCGGCTGGTTCCTGATCATCCGTGTGCTGTTCGAGTTGCTGCCGCGCCGCCAGGTGGTGATCGGCCTGGCCGCGGTGCTGGTGTTCTCGCTGCTGGTGGAGTTGAGTATCGTCGTCGGCGTCTGGAGCGGCCAACTCACCGCTACGCTGCGCGCCGACGGGCTGGCGCTGCTGTTCATGGCGGTGGCCGGCATGGGCCTGCTGCTGACGCGCGTGTGGGACGACCACCCGCTGGTGGTGGGGCGCTTCCGCGCGCTCTGGCGCGAGCAGCGCCCGGTGCTGTGGACCGCGCTCGGCATCCTGGGCGCGCTCTACGTGCTGCTCTACAGCACCTTCTTCGCCGACCCGCGCGGCATCGTGGACGGGCTGTACCGCGGCCTGGAGTACTGGCTCGGCTCGCAGCAGGAGTTCAAGCGCGGCGACCAGCCGTGGTACTACTACTTCATGCTGATGACGCTCTACGAGCCGCTGGCGTTCTTCGGCGGCCTGGCGACGCTGATCTACCTGTTCAGCCGCGTCTGGGGCAAGGGCGCGCGCGGCTGGGAGATGGGCGCCGAGGCGCCGGTGCATGAGATCGACGAGGCGGGCGCAGACCGCGGACCGACGACCGACGACCGACGACCAGAGCCTGCCCTGGGTGCCAGCGAAGGGACCGCGGACCGACGACCGACGACCGGTGACGGGGCGCGCGACGAGCGGCACACGGGTGCGCTGGCGGATGGCGATGATGCGCAGGCG
>DATMBA010000133.1:0-1213 GCA_035559635.1 Roseiflexaceae bacterium | reverse complement strand
GCCCTCCCCTGAAACCCCACCTATAGCATCGACCGCAGCACGCCCACCACGCGGCCCTGGATGTGGACCTGTGACGGGCTGACGAAGATCGGGTCCATAGTGCTGTTGGCCGGCTGCAGGCGCACCCGGTCCCCCTCGCGGTAGAACTTCTTCAGCGTCACCGCGTTGTCGTCCTCGATGCGCACCGCCACCATCTGGCCGTTCTCGGCTGTCTCCTGGTAGCGCATCAGCACGATGTCGCCGTCGTCGATCAGGGCGTCGATCATCGACTGGCCGCGCACCTTCAGCGCGTACACGTCGTTCAGCCGCTCGGGCGGCGCCACGTCCGGCGGCACCTCGACGGTGGCCACATCGCTGGCCGAGGTGTCCTCCGGGTTGGGCAGTGGCTGCCCGGCGGTGATCGTGCCCAACAGCGGCACCCGCCCCGCCGCCCCCCGGCTCATGCGCACCGGCTGGGTCTGCGGGATGGTGATGCCACGCGACACCTTCCCCTGGCGCTTCAGCAGCCCCTTGTTCTCCAACGCCTTCAGGTTGTAGGCCACCACCGAGGTCGAGGAGATATCCAGCTTCTCCTGGATCTGGCGGATCGCCGGCGGGTAGCCGTGGTCCGCCACGAACTGCTCGATGAACCCCAAGATCTCCCGCTGGCGGTTGGAGAGGCCATCTGCGGATCGCATAGTCGCTATCCTTTCGCTTCGGATGCGGCCGCTCCAGGCCGCGCTCACTACGTTGCCGCACACATTGCGCGTACAATAGAACTTATGTAGTAATTCAGTATAACGACACATCTGTTCGCTGTCAAGAGTTTCTTGGGGATGATTTTGTGGTGCATCTGGCACGTGCGTGCCAACGCACATGCCGGCAGGGTGGGTTTGAGGGAGGGCTGCGCCCTCCCTAGCCCTCTCGCCTGTATTCGGTGGGGTGCGAGGAGGCTTCACATCCCCGCACCCCACCGAAGCTACTCATCAGGGGAGCGCGCGGGGAAGCCGCTCGCAAAGCTCTCGAGCGGCTGGGCCAGTTCCTCGGGGGCAGCCGCCGGGCGCAGCTCCGCCACCGCCGCCAGGAAGCGCGGTACGTCGAACTGCTCCACCACGGCGCGCCGCCGCAGGGCCGGCGGCAGCAGGTGCTGAAAGGGGCCGAGCGCCAGCAGCGGCTCGTACTGGCGGTAGGTGTCGTGGAGATAACGCGCCACCTGCGGCTCGCTCCAGGCCGG
>DATMBA010000132.1:0-1681 GCA_035559635.1 Roseiflexaceae bacterium | reverse complement strand
GGAGGGGCGAAGCCCCTCCGAGCCTCCCCAGACTGGAAGGCTGGAGGCCGCGCAGCGAACCCATGTCTTAGCACCCCGTCCCTCGGGGGAGCGGGAGGCAGCGCACCTGGCGCACATGGACCAGCCGGCTGCCGCTCGGGTCGATCCCGACGATCGCCAACTCCCGGGCCTGGCCGAACCAGCCCCGCCGCACGAACACCGCGAAGATGCTGCGCGGCGGGAGCACGATGCCATGCCCCTGGCGCAGCCCGCGCTCGGTGGCACTGTCGCGCGTCCAGCCCTGCGACTCCAGGTAGGCGTAGAGGTCGAGCAACGACCACTCGGGCGGGATGTGGTACGAGACGTGGACGTGCGAGAGGCGCTGGTACGCGACGCGCACCTGTGTCGCGCCGGGGGGCGCGATGTCGTCCTGCGCCCGCTGCAACGCCAGCAGCAGCCACCCGCTCAGCAGCAGGGCCAGGCATATTCCCAGGAACAGGGCGACCGGACGCGTCGCCGCGCTCGTCTGGTTGACCATGCACCAATTATACTGCGAGCGGGGCCTTGCAGGAAGAGGCACGGCGGGCAGAGATGCCGAGCTGCCCCTGCGTGGCGATGGCGCTGCAGCGCTACGAGGGCCGCATCATGTCGGTGTTATATAGCAATCCTACCAGATTTGTGAAATGGGAAGCGGGAGTTTTCGCGGGGGCGGCGCCCCCCACATCCCCGCTCTGCGCTCGCGTGCGTTTACGGAACAGATAGGATTACTATAGGGCGTATGCGTTCTGGGCCGTGTCCCACGCCCGGCAAGACATGACATCGCACCCGAACGCCGTGGGCCTATGGCGCCGTCCCACGCCCGGCCGCTGAAGCGGCGGGCTAGCTGCTGCAAAGCCCGCCTGCGCGGGCTGGGGGCAGGCCGCGCAGGCGGCCTTCGGAACAGATAGCCCGCGGGGCCCAGAGGGCACCCCACGGGCCGGGCGTGGTGCCGCGCCCTGCAAGACGTTTCGTCACACCCGGTGTTAAACCAAATCTTGACAGGCGCCTGGCAGCATCATATACTGCACCTATTCCCTAACGCGGATTAGCAACACGTGTTACTTCCTTGGAGCACAAGGATGTGCCCATGTCTCGCCGCCGCATCACCTCAAGGGATGTCGCCAGGCGGGCGGGCGTCTCGCGCACCACGGTCTCCTTCGTGCTCAACGGCGTGCGGGAGGCCGGCATCAGCGAGGAGACCCGCCGGCGCGTGCAGGCGGCGGCGGCGGAGCTCGGCTATGTGCCGGACGCCTCCGCGCAGGCGCTGGCCAGCGGGCGGACCGGGACGATCGGCCTGATCTTCTCGCACGCTGACCCGCACCCCTCGGCAAGCTCGGTGCACTTCCAGATCATCGAGGGGCTGATGGAGGTTGTGCGGCAATCCGGCGTGCGGCTGTTGATCGACTCGGTGCGGCAGTCCGAGATCGGCGACAGCTATCTGCAGCTGGCGCGGACCAAGCGCATCGACGGGCTGATCCTCTCCGATGTCCGTACGGACGACCCGGCGCTGCGCGACCTGGTGGCGGACGGCTTCCCGATCGTCCTGCTCGGCTGCCTCCCCGACGCCGAGGTCTGCTCGGTCGACTTCGACAATCGCGGCGGGGCGTGCGCCGCGGTGGAGCACCTGCTGGCCCAGGGGCACACACGCATCGGCCTGGTGGCC
>DATMBA010000131.1:0-8379 GCA_035559635.1 Roseiflexaceae bacterium | reverse complement strand
GGGTCGGGCTGCTGCGCGCCCACCGGCGCCGGCGCGGGCAGCGCTGAGCCGCCGCTCGCCGGGGTGGGAGCGGGATCCCAGGTGGGCACCAGCTTCGTCGAGCGGCCCGCGTCCAGCCGCAGCGGGCGCGGCTGCTCACCGCCCGGCCAGCCGCCGGCGAGCACGATGGCCAGGACGGCCGCGGCCGCGCCGAGGCAGAAGGGCGGCACGGAGTTCACCAGGCGCTTCGCGATCATCATCTCCCTCATTCACGCTTTCATCCAGACGCTCCGGATGGGAGTGGGGTCTACGGGGAGGGCCAGGCCCTCCCCGCCCCCTCCCTACGGAGCGTGCCACAGGATAGCATAACTAGAACAAATGTTCAAGATCGATCCGCCTAGGGGCGCGGGGGCCGCAGGCCCCCGCATCTCCCCCGCCCGCCACGCAGCGGCGGGCAGGCGGGGGATGGGTGAGGGGTGAAACCCCTCGCGCACCCCTTTTCAAACAGGCTCTTAGACCGCTGTTCCAGGGGGTTGGAGGCGCGTGGTCCCTCCGGCGGCGGTGCCGCGCCCGCCCACACGCCCATCATACCGAATAGATCAGCCCGCGCGCCGCAGAGTCGGCTTTCAAGACGGTTACGGGAGCGCTACAAGAATCTGACAGCCCCCCGATCGTTTTCGGGTAGACTAGCGCCGTTCCGCACTGCAACGAAGGAGATAGCGATGTCGGACTTCAACGGGCTGGGGCTGCACCTCGGCAACCTCGCGCGGCTCTCGCGGGCCCGCACGCGCTCGATCAGCCCCGAGAACTTCAGCGGGGAGAAGGGCCAGGGCGGCATGGCCACCGACGGCACCGGCGCGCAGGCCGCGCGCGACCTGGGGCGGGGGTGGAAGATCTCGCCCTCGATCAAGATCGCCCCCGGTGAGACGCGCGTGCTGGCCGAGGTGCGCGACCAGGGTGCCATCCAGCATATCTGGATGACCCCCACCGGCCACTGGCGCCACAGCATCCTGCGTATCTACTGGGACGACCAGGAACAGCCAGCGGTCGAGTGCCCGGTGGGGGACTTCTTCGCCTGCGGCTGGCAGCAGTACGCCCAGGTCAGCTCGCTGGCGGTGTGCGTCAATCCCGGCAGCGCCTTCAACTGCTACTGGGAGATGCCGTTTCGGAAGGGCTTCAGGGTCACCATGACCAACATCGCCGCCCAGGAGATGACGCTCTACTACCAGATCACCTACGCGCTCACCGAGGTGCCAGCGGACGCGGCCTACTTCCACGCCCAGTTCCGCCGCACCAACCCGCTGCCCTACAAGGAGGTCTACACCCTGCTGGACGGCGTGCGCGGACGGGGGCACTACGTGGGCACCTACATGGCCTGGGGCGTGAACAACTGCGGCTGGTGGGGCGAGGGCGAGATCAAGTTCTACATGGACGGCGACGACGAGTGGCCGACGATCTGCGGCACCGGCACCGAGGACTACTTCTGCGGCTCCTACAACTTCGACCTCGGCAAAGAGCAGGGCGGCTACCGCGAGTTCACCACCCCCTACGCCGGCCTGCCCCAGGTGATCCGGCCGGACGGAACCTACCGCTCGCAGACGCGCTTCGGCCTGTACCGCTGGCACATCATGGACCCCATCCGCTTCGAGCAGGATCTGCGCGTGACCATCCAGGCGCTCGGCTGGCGTAGCGGCGGCCGCTACCTGCCGCTGCAGGACGACATCGCCTCGGTGGCCTACTGGTACCAGGAGTTGCCCACCGCCCCCTTCCCGGCCCTGCCGGACGCGGACTACCTCGAGATCGTCTGACGTGCGGGCCAGGCCCGTAGCGAAGGGAACGGGTTTTCCAGGGAGGGCACGCCCTCCCCAACCCTCCCATGGCCCAGGCCGCGGAGAGGGTTGGAGGGGCGCAGTCTCTCCCTAGAGCGACGTGCAGAACCATCGAACCATCTACCTGCTAGGAGCGCGGGCGTCTCGCCCGCATGCGCGCACGATGCGCGCGCTCCCAGCGATCACCCATGCTGAACTTCGCGAGAGGGCGTATGCGTTCTGACCGGGGCGAGAACGCATACGCCCTCTCGCTCCCAACCTCCCCCTTGACATCTGGCGCGCCGTCATGGTATGATGCCGTTAGTGTTAGTGTCACACTTACAACATGATCCGGGCCGCGGCGGCCTTTTTTTGTAGCCCTGTATAGTGTGTATATGACACTAAACGACTGCAATCCCCGGAGGCAACAGTGACCCTACAGCTCACCCACACCGACCTGACGGCGGCGCGCGAGACGGTGGAGGAGATCCGGCGCCTCAAGCACGAGCGCAACGCCGTGATCCTGGCCCACAACTACCAGTACGGCGAGATTCAGGACATCGCCGACCACGTCGGCGACTCGCTCGGCCTCTCGCAGGTGGCCGCCCGCACCGATGCCGACGTGATCGTGTTCTGCGGCGTCCACTTCATGGCCGAGACCGCCGCCATCCTCAACCCCGGCAAGACGGTGCTCATCCCGGACCCGCAGGCCGGCTGCTCGCTGGCCGACTCGATCGACGCCGAGCAGCTGCGCGCCTGGAAGGCCCGGCACCCCGGCGCAGTCGTGGTATCTTATGTCAATACAACCGCCGCCGTGAAGGCCGAGAGCGACTACTGTGTCACCTCGGGCAACGCCGAGCGAGTGATCCGTGCCATCCCGGAGGACAAAGAGATTCTGTTCCTGCCAGATATGTTCCTGGGCACCTACCTGCAGCGCGTCACCGGGCGGCGGATGCAGATCTGGGCCGGCGAGTGCCATGTCCACGCCGCCATCCGCCCCTCGATGATCCAGCTCTCCCGGCAGGCGCACCCCGGCGCGGAACTGCTGGTACACCCGGAGTGTGGCTGTGTGAGCTCGACGCTGCACTACCTCGCGAAGGGCAGCATCGAGGCCGAAGGCACCCACATCCTCTCCACCGAGGGCATGATCCGGCACGCACAGGCCAGCCCGGCGCAGCAGTTTGTGGTGGCCACCGAGATCGGCGTACTGCACCGCATGCGCAAGGCCAGCCCGGAGAAGACCTTCCTGCCGGTGGACGAGGGCATCGCCTGCCGCTACATGAAGATGATCACGCTGGACAAGGTGCACGCCGCGCTGCGCGACATGCGCCACCAGGTGACGGTGCCCGAGGAGCTCGCTGCCCGCGCCCGGCTGCCGATCGAGCGCATGATCGCGCTATAGACGCAATGCGTGATGCGCGAGGCCCTGCTGGTGAATCATCAGCGCTTTCCTGCTCCCGATCGCCGTTGTATCGCTGCGCGAAAGGTATGCCGGATGCGGCCCGTACGCGTTCCCGCTTCGCAAGATGCCGTGCCAGCCGGAGCGCCGGCGAGGGGAGCGGCGACACGTCAGCGGCCAGCACGGTGGAGGCAGCGCCGTCAACAATGGTAGGGGCGGTCCCTCCGTGGCTGCCCCGACACACCGCGCATCGTCGTCTCAGCCTTGAAGACTCGCCGATCAGACTGAACGGAGCCTCAGCATGGATCTCTATCCCATCGCCGTCGATACACCACGCTACGCCGTCACGCCGCCCACCGCCGCGGCGGTCCACTCCTGCGACGTGCTGGTGGTGGGCGGGGGCGCGGCGGGCCTGGCGGCCGCGCTACGCGCCGCCGAGCACGCCGAGGTGATCGTGCTGGCGCGTGGCCCGCTGCGCGAGAGCAACTCCGCCTGGGCCCAGGGCGGCATCGCCGCCGCGCTGGACGGCGAGGACTCGCCGCGTTTCCACGTGGCCGACACGCTCACGGCCGGTGCGGGGCTGTGCGACGTGGCCGCGGTGGAGGCGCTGGCCTACGCTGCCCCGGCCCTCATGCGCGAGCTGGCCGGCCTGGGTGTGCCGTTCGAGCAGCACGGCGGTGCCTTCGCCCTCGGCCTGGAGGGGGGCCACTCGCAGCGCCGCATCCTGCATGTGGGCGACACCACTGGCTGGGCGATCACCAGCGCGCTGATCGGCCAGGCCCAGCGCCACCCGCACATCCGCATCCTGGAGGGCTACCATGCCGCCGAGTTGCTGACGGCGCCGACCGCCGACCGCCGACCGATGACCCATGAGGTGGTTGGTGGTCAGTGGCCGCCGGCGGAAGAACGTTGCATCGGCGCGCTTGCGCTGGACGCCGAGGGGCGTTGGCACCGCTTCGTGGCCGGGGCGGTGGTGCTGGCGAGCGGCGGCGCTGGCGCGCTCTACGGCCTCACCAGCAACCAGCCCACCGCGCTCGGCGAGGGCATCGC
Source organism: Roseiflexaceae bacterium (assembly GCA_035559635.1). Lineage (GTDB taxonomy): Bacteria > Chloroflexota > Chloroflexia > Chloroflexales > Roseiflexaceae > CALJIC01. The sequence goes on along the minus strand of DATMBA010000131.1, from coordinate 4,143 downwards.
GCTGGCCTACCGCGCCGGCGCCGAGGTAGCCGACATGGAGTTCGTCCAGTTCCACCCCACGGTGTACCGCACCCGCGCGGGCAGCGGCTTCCTGATCAGCGAGGCGGCCCGCGGCGAGGGCGGCCTGCTGCGCACCCCCGGCGGGCAGCGCTTCATGCCGGCCTACGACGCGCGCGCCGAGCTGGCCCCGCGCGACGTGGTGACGCGTGGAATCTATGCCGCCATGCGCACCGAGGGCGCCGACCACGTGCTACTGGACCTGAGGCACCTCGGGCGGGCGTTCCTCGAGCGCCGCTTCCCGACGATCGTCGCCCGCTGCCGCGCCGACGGCCTGGACCCCGCGACTGAGCCGATCCCTGTGGCGCCTGCGGCCCACTACCTGATGGGCGGCGTGCGCACCGACTTGCAGGGCGCCACCACGCTGCCCGGCCTGTTCGCCGCCGGTGAGTGCGCCTGCACCGGCGTCCACGGCGCCAACCGCCTGGCCAGCAACTCGCTGCTAGAGTGCCTAGTGTTCGGGCGGCGGGCGGGGGCAGCGGCGCTGCGCCAAATTGCAGATTGCAGATTGCAGATTGCAGATTGCACACCGCGCCACGCAGCTGCTCCTCCACTCGTGCCCGATCTGCACCCCGAACACTCGCTCAAAAACGGCGGGCTTCAGCAGAGCTGGCGGGACGAACTGGCATCCATCATGCGCGCCTGCGCCGGCCCACTCCGCAGCGCCGAGGGGTTGTCCCAAGCGAGCAGGCGGCTGCCAATCTTCCATCTTCCATCTTCCATCTTCAATCACGAGGAGATCGCTGCCACGAACGCGTGCCTGACGGCACGCCTCATCGTCGCCGGGGCGCTGATGCGGCGCGAGAGCCGCGGGGCGCACTTCCGCTCCGACCACCCGCGCAGCGAGGAGGCCTGGCGCGCCCATCTGGTGCAGGCCAGCGGCCGCACGCCGCGCCTGCTGGCGCACATCGCAGATCACTGGGCCAGCGATGCGGTGCCCGCGTAGGGCCGAGCAGCATGGCCGCCCGCAGCGCGCTCGACGCCGGCCACAACCGCCCTGTCGTATGGGTACCTCTTGTGGGTGCCCTCGACGGGAACACCGGTGCCATACCAGCGCTCCCTCGGTGTGCTGCCATGCGCCGCATGGCGGGCGACCACGAGGGTCGCCCTTACTCCCGGTGGCGCCCGTGCCTGGGGGCCGCGCCCGTATTCCTGATCGAGGAGAACTCTGATGGACCTTTCCCCCCATACGATCCGTGACATCGTCGAGACCGCCCTGCGCGAGGATGTGGGGCAGGGCGACCTGACCACCCTGCTGATGATCCCACCCGCGGCGCGCGCTGCGGCGCGGGTGGTGGCCCGCGAGCCGGGTGTGGCGGCCGGGCTGCCCGTGGCGGCGGCGGTATTCGCCGCGGTGGATCCGGCGCTGGCCTTTGAGCCACGCGTGGCCGAGGGCGAGCCGTTCGCCGCGGGCGATGTGCTGGCGGAGGTGCGCGGCCCGGCGCGCGGCCTGCTCACCGGCGAGCGGGTGGCGCTCAACCTGCTGCAGCGCACCTGCGGCATCGCCACCCTCACCGCTCACTACGTGGCCGCCGTGGCCGGCACCCGCGCCCGCATCCTGGACACCCGCAAGACCACGCCCGGGCTGCGCGCGCTGGAGAAATACGCCGTGCGCGTCGGCGGCGGTCTCAACCACCGCTTCGCGCTCTACGACGGCGTGATGCTCAAGGACAATCACCTGGCGATCCTGGCCGCGCACGGCGTGGGCCTGGCCGAGGCCGTGCGCCGCGCCCGGGCGGCCGTCGGCCCGATGGTACGGGTGGAGGTGGAGGTGGAGTGCGTGGAGGACGCGTTGGTGGCGGCGGAGGCCGGCGCCACGCTCATCCTGCTGGACAACATGCCACCCGCCGAGCTGCGCCGCGCGGCGCAGGCGGTGGCCGGCCGCGCCGAGCTGGAGGCCTCGGCGGCATCTCGCTCGAGACCGTGCACGCCGTGGCCGAGAGCGGGGTGGACTATATCTCGGTGGGCGCGCTCACCCACTCGGCCCGCGCGCTGGACCTCGGGCTGGATTACATGGCCGGGAACACTGAGATGCTGAAGGGATGATGGCGCTGAGGCGGACAGGCAGCCTCCAGGCAGCACCCACAGCGGCCTCATCCCCGCAGCGCCTCAGCGATTCCGGCGCCCACAACAAACCTCTGCCCGAAGGCGTATAATGGTGCAGGGACAGTTTCCCCGAAAGGAGACAGAGCATACAGCAATCGCGTATACTCTGACTTCCGCGCACGTAAGGAGAAGCAAGATGTCGTACATGCCTTACACAAGCGCCCAGACAACCGCGCTCCGCAACGGGGTCATGCACCGCGTCTATGCGTGGATGACCGCGGGCTTGCTGGTGACCGGCGCCGTGGCCTCGTATGTCGCCAACTCTGCGGAGCTAACCAGCCTGATCTTTGGCAACCCGCTCATGTTCTTCGGGCTGTTCATCGTCCAGATCATCGCGGTGATCGGCCTCTCCGCTGGCATCAACCGGATGAGTCCGGCAATGGCGATGGCGATCTTCACCGGCTACGCCGCCCTCAACGGTCTGACGCTTGCGGCGATCTTCCTGGTCTACACATCGGCGTCGATCGCCTCGACCTTCTTCATCACCGCCGGCACCTTCGGCGCGATGAGCCTGTACGGGTTCACCACCAAGCGAGACCTGTCGGGGGTCGGCAACATCGCGATCATGGCGCTGATCGGCATCCTGATCGCCTCGATCGTCAACATCTTCCTGCGCAGCTCCGGGCTGTACTGGGTGATCACCTACATCGGCGTGCTGGTGTTCGTGGCGCTCACCGCTTGGGACACCCAGAAGATCAAGCACATGAGCCAGCAGGTGAGTGATGAGGCCTCGGCCGGGCGGGTAGCCGTGATTGGCGCCCTGATGCTCTACCTGGACTTCATCAACCTGTTCATCTACCTGCTGCGCATCTTCGGCGTGCGACGCGATTAATCCTTTTTACGCTTCAGCGTGCTAGGGCGTATCCGCAAAGCGGGAGGTTTAGAGGGGCGCAGCCCCTCTAAAAGAACCGCTGAGAAGATTTTTGGGGGCGCAGCCCCCAAGCCCCCGCACACGCAGTGTGCGGAGAGACCCTAGTGGGTCACCACCGTGATGGTGATGGGAGGGTCCACGGGAGGGCTTCGTCCTCCTGTGGACCCTCCCCCTGCATCCTAGTGCATCCCCAGCGTCCCGAGCACTTTGCAGCGCCGCTCGACGCGCCGGAAAACCGCGTAGCCGAGCGGCGCCATGATCGCCATGAAGACCAGCAGAATGCCCAACTCGACGTTCAGCGGCAGGATCGTGTCGGCCTGCAGCAGGTAGCCGCGCACTGCGTCGTACCCGTAGGTGAGCGGCAGCGCGAGCGCGAGCGGCAGCAGAAACGGCGGCAGGACGTTGACCGGAAACTGGCTGCCGGATAGCAGCGAGATCAGATAGTTGGACACGTCGATCAGCGTGTTGGCGTCGCGCATCAGCAGAACGATGGCCGCGAAGGCGAAGCCGAAGCCGTAGAGGGCGACGAGCATCGGCAGCAGCGCGGAGAGCGCCCCGAGCAGGCTGCCCGTCACCTGGAAGCCGAATACAAGCCAGGCCAGCAGGAGCATCACCGCGCTGTTGAAGCTCGTGATCGCCAGATTCGCCAGCGTCTGCCCCACAAGAAACGCCGCTCGCGGCACCGGGGTCATCCAGTTGCTCTCGAGGACGCCGGAGTCCATCTCGTTCTTGAGCGTATACCCCATCCCCCAGAACACCGCGCTGATATAGTTGCTGAGCACCGCGCCAACCAGAATGAACGACATGTAGTCGCTCGTCCCGGCATACCCCGCGAAGCCCTCGTTCCCACCCGGCCCGGCGAAGCTCTTGCCAAGGAAGTAGATCGGCGTCAGCCACATCACCGGCTCGACGATGCGAAAGAGCGCGTTGAGCGGGTAGCGAACGAAGTGCAGACAGTCCTTCCTGGCGATCGCGAGCACGGCGGCGAGCATCGAACGCCAGCTTCTCGGCACCGGTTGTGTATGCTTCATGCGCTGCTCCATGCTAGTAGTCTGTTCAATCCTTGATTGACGGATGGGGTGGGGTTTCAGGGGAGGGCTTGGCCCTCC
>DATMBA010000130.1:0-22359 GCA_035559635.1 Roseiflexaceae bacterium | reverse complement strand
ACACCGCCGGCCAGGCGGCGCCTGCCCTGCCGGCGGAGGTGGCCACGCCGGCCGCAGCGCCTACGCCCGGGGTCACGCTCAATCCCGCTGCGCCCCCGCCGTCTGCTGGCCCGCCACAGCCGGCGCCGCTCGCCACCGTGGCGCTGATCGCGCTGCCAGCCCTGCTGCTGGCGCTCGGCGCCTGGCTTTACATACGCCGGCGGCGCAAGCAGTGAGCGACAGTGTGGGCGGGCAACGCCCGCCCGCATCCTCCCATAACTTACAGGACGTACGCGGTCGGTTCCCCCCACGGGGAGGTGTGGAGGGGCGAAGCCTCTCCGAAAAAGATTCGCGAAGACTCTTTGTGGGGGCCTGTGGCCCCCACCCCCCGGCGGGGCGCCGCCCCGCGCCCCCGATTCGCGGGCGACCGCCTAGCGCCTGTAACTTAGCGCGCCGAGTCATAGGCGCTGCGGATAAGCGCGCGCACCGCGCTGGAGAGGTCGGTGGGAACGCGCAGCAGCACGGAGCGCTCGCCGCGCCGTGAGTCAGGGGAGGGGCCGGCGGAGATGTGGAGCAGCGCCGCGCCGCCCTCCACGGCGATGGCGCAGAAGGGTTGGCCGCTGCGTAGGTAGGTGGCCTCGCCGCCCTCGAAGCGCTCGGCGACATCCGCGCCGAGGCTGCGGATGTAGGCGCGCGCCGCGCGCGCGGTCGCCTGCACCGGCGCAGGCTTCCCGCCGACCAGGGTGTCGAAGGTAGCCATGGGCGCCTCCATCCATCTGCATCACGCGCCGAGGTTTCCGTGGAGGGCTTCGCCCCCGGAAACCTCATCACGCGCCGGGTAGGCCCTAAACTATAGTCATCTCGATACAGTGTGTCAAGGAGCGGGCGCGAGTGTCCGAGCTACGTGGACGTCCCTGGGTGCAGCCGCTGCTGATCGGGCTGCTGTTCGTGGCGCTCAACGTCGCCGCGTACCTGGCGCTGAGCTCGCCGCGTGGCCAGGCGCTGCTGGTGTCGCTGCGCGACTACGCCGCGCCCGGCGCGCTGCTCGTGATGCTGCTGGCCAACGCCACGGTGGTGGTGCCGGTGCCCTGGCCCGGCATCCTCATCCCGATCGCCCGCCAGAGCGAGAGCGTGTGGGCGGTGGTGCTGGCCGGCGCACTCGGCTCGGCGGTTGGCGAGTCGGTGGCCTTCTTCGTCGGCCGCTCGGGGCGCGGCGTGGTGGAGGACACCCGCCTCTACCGCTGGGTGCAACGCCAGCTCCAGCACCCCTGGCGCGCCTTCGCCGCCCTGTTCCTGCTCTCTGCCCCGCCCAACCCGGCCTTCGACGTGGCCGGCCTCACCGCGGGCGCCATGGGGCTGCCGTTCTGGATGTTCTTCGCCGCGGTGCTGCTCGGGCGCGTCATCCGCATCTGGATCGTCATCGCCCTCGCCGGCCTCCTCGCCGGGTAACGGATACCACGCTGCCCACAAAGCGCTCATCGCGGCGAACGAGTTGCCACCCCTCCATACGATGACAAATTGGCACGTTGAGTCGGAGCACAATCGAATCTGTGCCGTTGTGAGCGGTCACCTTGTCACCTTGTCAACCGGTCACCTTGTCACCGTCTCAGCAGCCGGGTATAATGCCGATAGGATCGCACACCCGTGCGGAGGCCCGTAGCATGAGCGGCGAGCGCGTTGTCAACCCCAACCCCCGCGAGGACGACCAGCAGGTCGAGAAGAGCCTGCGCCCCAGGCGGCTCGCGGAGTTCATCGGCCAGGAGAAGGTCGTCCAGCAACTCTCCATCGCCATCGCCGCCGCGAAGGGCCGCAAGGAGCCGCTCGACCACACCCTGCTCTATGGGCCGCCCGGCCTGGGCAAGACCAGCCTGGCCGGCGTGCTGGCCAACGAGATGGGCGTCAACATCAAGCTCACCTCCGGCCCGGCGATCGAGCGCGCCGGCGACCTGGCCGCCGTGCTCACCAATCTGCAGAAGGACGACATCCTCTTCATCGACGAGATCCACCGCCTCAACCGCGCCATCGAGGAGGTGCTCTACCCGGCGATGGAGGACTTCGCGCTGGATATCATCGTCGGCAAGGGGCCGAGCGCCCGCAACCTGCGCCTTAAACTGGCCCGCTTCAGCGTGATCGGCGCCACCACCCGCCTGGCGCTGCTCACCTCCCCGCTGCGCGATCGCTTCGGCAGCGTGCACCGCCTGGAGTTCTACTCGCCCGACGCGCTGCACGAGATTGTCATCCGCTCGGCACACATCCTCGGCGTGCAGACCACCCCTGAGGGCGCGCGTGAGATCGCCGCCCGCGCGCGCGGCACGCCCCGCATCGTCAACCGCCTGTTGCGCCGCGTGCGCGACTACGCGCAGGTGGTAGGCGGCGGCACGATCACGCTCGAGGTGGCGCGTGCGGCGCTGGCGCAGCTCGAGGTGGACGAGTTGGGCCTGGACGAGAATGACCGCCGCCTGCTGCGCGCGATCATCGAACTGTTCGGCGGCGGGCCGGTGGGCCTCTCCACCCTCGCGGCGGCCCTGGCCGAGGAGGTGGACGCGATCGAGGACGTGTACGAGCCGTTCCTCCTCCAGCTTGGCTTCATCCAGCGCACCCCGCGCGGCCGCATCGCCACCCGCCGCGCCTACGAGCACCTCGGCATCCCCTACGTCGAGCGCACCGCCCCCAACGGCGAGGGCGGCTCCGAGCAGGGCCGCCTGTGGGGCTAAGACCGATACTTTAAGGGAGGCTCGGAGCGGCGCAGCCCCTCCGAACACCTGGGTTCGTGGGGGCCACGGCCCCCCACCCCCTGTATCACTTCCGCAACGTGAGTGTAATGTCATTGCTCCTCTTGCGGCGCTGCACGCGCTTTGCGGCGCCCCGCGCTCCGTGCTACAATCGGGAGCGATGTGCCACGCCGCACGGCCCCCGGTTGCCTCGCCCCTTGCCATGCCTTGACGCTTGCGATATAATGCCGAATAGCTTTACGCATTATGAGGCGCTCTCGCGCCTTCGCCACAATAGGGTGCACTTCCAGCCGTAAAAGATTACACAGTCCACGACGCACCGCCACCGCTGCGCGGACACGGGAGGATCGCGATGGCACGCATGAGCCTGCAGGCGGCGTATACCCAAGCCCGGCAATGGCTCGAAAGCAATGATCTGGACCGAGCGATCGGCCTGGCCCAGCACATTCTGGACAGCTACCCCAGCAACCTCGAGGCCTTTCGCATCCTCGGCGAAGCCCACCTCGCAAACCGCCAACTCGACCGGGCCCAGGAGGCTTTCACCCGGGTGCTGCGCGCCGATCCCGAGAACATCCCCGCGCACGTCGGCCTCGGCATCACGTACGAGCGCCGCGGCCAGTTGGACAGCGCCGTGGGTGAGTTCGAGCAGGCGCTCGAGATCAAGCCCGATATGCCCGAGCTGCGCAGCCAGTTGCTGCGCCTGTACGCCGAGGCCTGGGGCAGCGAGAACGCCCAGCTGCGCCTCAGCCGCGCCGGTCTGGCCCGCCTCTACGCCAAGGGCCACATGCTCTCCCAGGCGATCGCTGAGTTCCGCCAGGTGATCGCCGACCAGCCGCACCGCCTCGACGCGCAGGTGGCGCTCGTCGAGACGCTCTGGCGCAACGAGCAGGAGGAGGAGGCCGCCGAGCAGGCGCGCGCCGTCCTCGCCGAGCACCCCGAGGCGCTGAAGCCGAACCTGATCCTCGGCTACCTGGAGCTGGCCGCCGGTAACCCGGAGGGCGAGCGCTACTGGCAGGCCGCCTACCAGATGGACCCCTATCAGGCGGTGGCGCACGCGCTGTTCGAGACGCTGCCGCCCGGCCCTACCGAGGAGCCCTCTGTCCCGGTATGGGACGAGGAGGCCTGGCGCCGCCGCCGTACTCAGGAGTTGCAGGAGGAACAGATCGCGGCCACCCGCCCCATGGAGTCCGCATCGGCCAACGAGCGCGATACGCCGGTGATGCGCCCGGCGGAGGCCACACCGGTGGCCGCCGCTGTGGGCGCCGCAGCAGCCGGCGCGGGAGAGGACGACTTCCTCGCCAGCCTGCTGGCGCTCGATATGCCCGCAGCACCCCCGCCGGTCCACGCCAGCACGCCGGCGCTCGCCCCCTCCCCTGCCCCGGACGAGGAGGCCGAGGACCTCGACATGGGGATGGCGCCCTTCTCGCTGGCGGACCTGGGATTGAGCGAGGAGGAGATCGCCGGCCTCGAGAGCGCCTCCACACCACCTCCTGCCCCTGCCACGCCCACACCTGCGCCGGCGGCGGCGGAGCCGGAGATCGAGATGGCGCCCTTCTCGCTGGCGGACCTGGGGTTGAGCGAGGAGGAGATCGCCGGCCTCGAGAGCATCAGCGAGACGCCCGCAGCCGCTCCCGCCGCTGGCGCGCCCACGCCCACACCTGCGCCTGAGGTGGCGGCGGCAGAGGAGCCGGAGATCGAGATGGCCCCCTTCTCGCTGGCGGACCTGGGGTTGAGCGAGGAGGAGATCGCCAGCCTGGAAAGCCTGCAGGGCGCCGGAGGAGGTGCTCCGCCGGTCACACCTGCTGCGCTGACCGCGGGGGATGCCGCCGATCTGCCGGTGGACCTCCAGCCGTTCTCGATCGATGAGTTGGATATCGGCGCCGGTGACGCTGGCCGGGGCGAGGTTGGGGAGTTGCCCCCTTCGCTGCAGCCGTTCTCGCTCGAAGACACGCCGGCGCAGCCGCCCCAGCGCCCGCGCATGTCCGGCCTCTCGTCCGAGGAGCCGTATGAGGGCGCTCCGGAGGAAGAGGAGCCGCTCCCTGGGCCGCGCGGGTTCAGCTGGCAGCAGCCCTCCCAACGGCCGGAGCCAGGATTCGTCTCCTCGATGCGCTCGGCGCCGGAGCAGCCCCAAGGCTCGATCTTCGAGAAGCTGCAGAGCCGCCGCCCCACTGTGCCGCCCGCCCCGCCCGCCCCGCCTGTCCCGCCGATCGGCGAGGACGAGCACCTGGGTCTCTTCTCGCTCGACAACGTCTCGCTGCGCGACGACGAGGAGGCGACGGAACCACAGGCCGCTGCTGAGCCGCCGCCCGCGCCCGTGGCACAGCCCCCGGCCGAACCGGCGCCGGAGGTGGAGAGCCTGGAGGAGGCGCTGGCGAGTGGGGCGATCCAGCCGTTCTCGTTCGCGGACCTGGGGCTGAGCGAGGAGGAGATCGCGGCGCTCGGGCTGGGAGGCACACCGGCCCCCGCCGCTCAGGAGCCTGCCCCCGCCCCGGCCGCCGAGGAACAGGCGATCGTCGATCTCGGGCTGGAGGATCTAGAGCCGGCCGCACCCGCACCGGCCAGCACGGGTGAGCTCGAGGAGCCGGCCAGCGGCACCGGCGAGCTGCAGCCCTTCTCGCTCGCCGATTTGGGCCTCTCCGATGAGGAGATCGCCGACCTGGGCCTCGACTCGGGCTACGACGACGCCGAGTCGCGACTGGGGCTGACCGAGGAGGAGCTCGCCGGCCTGGACAGCGGCGGAGATGTGGACTGGAGCAAGGTGAGCGCGTCGGCTGCACCTGCGCCCACGCCTGCGTCCGCGCCGGAGCCGGCCCCCGAGCAGGTGATCAGCGGCGACCTGGCGCTGGACCGGCTGATCGCCCTCGGCCGCCAGCAGGGCTTCGTGGATATCTCCGATATCATCGCCGCCGTCGAGAATCCCGAGGAGGAGGCCGCCCGCATCGAGGAGATCGGCCACCGCCTGCACGAGGCGAACATCGAGATCCGCGACGGCGACGAGGTGATCGATATGGACGCCGAGTACGAGGAGGAGGATCTCTCCGAGCCGCCAGCGTTCGAGGCGGAGGCGCCGACGGCGACGGTGGCTGGCGAGGAGGTGGCCCCGTTCTCGCTGCGCGACCTGGGCCTCTCCGATGAGGAGATCGCGATGCTCGGCCTGGGAGAGGCCCAGCCGTCGCCTTCAGCCCAGGCGGAGGACACGAGCCCGCTGGAGCCGTTCTCGCTCAGCGACCTTGACGCTCCGGGCGGCGCCGTCGAGCCGCTCGACCTCGCGGAGGCCACACCGCCCCCGGCGCAGCCGCGCCCTGAGGAAGAGCCGGTGCTGGAGCCGTTCTCGCTTAGCGAGCTGGGCCTGACCGCAGACGAGGTCGCGCTGCTCGGTCTCGGTGAGTCGGCGCCGCCGGCCCCCGCGCCCGCCACGCCCCCATCCCCTCCGCAGCAGGAGGAAGAGCCGGCGCTGGAGCCATTCTCGCTCAGCGAGCTGGGCATGGCCGCGGACGAACGCACGCCGCTCGAGCTTGGCGGGCCAGCCCCCACGCCGCCCGAGGCGCCCCCGGAGATGCCGCCTGCACCATCCGCTCCGCCGCCATCCGCTCCACCGCCGGCCGCGGCCGCGCCCACCCAGGCTGCTCCTGCGCCCGCCCCGGCGCGCGCGCGGCAGCCGATCACAACCGGCAATACCGTGCTGGACGCGTTCTTCCGCCAGCTCGACGCGAATCCGCAGAACCATGTGCTGCGCCTTTCGATCGCTCGTGTTTGCGGTCAGGTCGGCCCCGCGGATCTGGCGGTGCAGCAGTACCGCGATCTGATCAAGCGCGGCGCGCTGCTCGACGAGGTGGTGGACGATCTGAGGGATCTGATCGCCGATAGCGACGATACGCAGCTGCTCCGGCGCCTGCACCGTGCGCTGGGCGATGCGTACTCGAAGCAGGGGCGCTTTCAGGAGGCGCTCGAAGCCTATAGCTGGGTGCCTGGCGGTTCTTCCACTTGATAGAAACATGGGAGGGCCAGAGAGGGTGAATCCCTCTCTGCACCCCACCTTTTTCCGCTGGCAGTACGCGGCGCAGCCGCATGGGAGTCTAACGGAAAGGCGAAAAGCACATGCGCCGGATCGTCGAAGACCTGATCCGAGTCGAAGGCGTTATCGGAAGCCTGCTCGTCGGAAAGGACGGTCTCGTCGTCGCCAGCACGCTGATGGACGAGGAGGATGCCGAGATTCTGGGTGCGATGTCGGCCGCGGTCTTCGGCGAGATCGATAAGGCGACCAAGCGTATCGGCGTTGGCACCCTGGTGGACACGATCATCGACGCCGAGCAGGGCTCCATCCTGATGCTCGAGGCGCGCGAGTTGATCCTTGTTGTGATCACCCAGCGGATGGTGAACCTCGGGTTGGTGAAGATGGAGATGCGGCGCGCATCCAAACGCATCAGCGAGGCGGTGCCGATCTAGCGGGGGTGTCGGGCCTGCGGCCCACACAGCGTTCATTTGCGGAGGGGCGCAGCCCCTCCGCGCCTCCCCAGTATGTCAGACAGGGGGCGGCGGGCAATGCCCGCCGCCCCTTTTCCGCTGGAGCGGTGGGCAGGCCTGGCCTGCCCACCCCGTTTGTGACGCTATGGTGTGGCGGTCGGCGTGGACTCTTCTGAGGCCGACTGGAGCGACGGCGCCTGGTTCCCCACGGGTGTCACAGCCGAGGGAGCCTCAGTCGCGGTAGCCGTCGGCTCAGGCGTGTTGGTAGCCGTCGGCTCAGGCGTGTTGGTGGCCGTCGGCTCAGGCGTATGCGTCGGCCGTGGTGTGCGCGGCGGCCGCTGTGTGGGCGCCGGCGGCTGGGTGGCCGGCTGAGTGGCCGGCACCGGCGTCGCGCTAGGCGGCGGCGTGTTCGTCGGGAGCGGCGTGTTCGTCGGCGGCGGCGGCTCCTCGGCCTGCTCCGTCGGCGTGCTGGTGGGCTGCGGCGTATCCGTCGGCGGCGCGGTATCCGTCGGCGGCACGAGCGTCGGCGGCACGGGCGTGCTGGTCGGGCGCGGCGGGTTGGTCGGGTTATCCGGCGCGTCGGTCGGCCTGGGCGTGGCGCTCGGCAAGGTCAGCGGGTCATCGATGATGATCGGTACCACCGGCTCGCCAGGAGTCGGCTGCGGTGTGCTGGAGGGCCGCTCGGTGGGCGTGGGGCTGGCGCTGGCCGGCTGGCTGGCCGTTGCGGGTGGCGTGGTGGGGCTGGTGGCCGTGGACATCTCGACGGCCAGCGGCTGGGCGATCGTCTCGATCTGCTCGCGGGTCGCCTCGAGGGCGGTGCTGCTGGCGGGCGCCTCGTTGCGGACCTCTTCGAGCAGTTGGTCCACCTGCGTGAGCAACTCGTTGAGGGCTGGCTGCACATCGGCGCCCTCGGCAGTAGACGAGGCGGCCACCGCGCCCTGTACGTGGCTCACCAGGCCGGCGAGCGTCTGCTCGATCAGCGCCGTATCGGAGACGCCAGCAGCGGCCAGGCGATCCACCTCGGCCAGGCGGCGCTGGGCGTAATTGACGTGCAGCAGCCCGCGGGTCTCCGCGTCGGCGGCGAGCTGGATGCTCAGGTCCTCGCGGGCGATCTTCCAGGAGTAGAGCGGCTCGCCGGGGAGACTCTGCGCCGAGGCGGTGTCCACCGCGACGAACATGGCGGCGGTGACGGCCACGGCCAGCACGGTGCGCTGGACGGCCTGGCGCGGCACGCGCAGGGGCGCGCGCCGGCGCGCGTAGCGCGGCGCCATCCGCTCGGCGATCGCCTGGAACTCGCGCGCGCCGCCGTGGAGCCAGCGCTCCATCTCCGGCGGCAGGGCGGCGGATGCCGCGGCGGCCTCCGCGCGCAGCAGGGCATCGACCCGCAGCAACGGCTCCAGGTCAGCCGCGTAGGGGGCGAACGCCTCAAGGCATGCCTCGGGGCTCTCCCCTGCGCCGACCCGCGCAAGCGCCTGGTCCAGGGCCTCTGCCAGCCCCGCCGCCGCGCTGCGATGTGTGCTGTGCGTCAAACTCGGCCTCTGCCTGCTCGGCTACTCGACCCGGCTCATCGCGCCGACCGACCTGGCCCGCGCCGGCGTCTCGCCCGCCTCGCGCTCCAGGATCTGCTGCAGCGCCAGCAGCGCCCGGTGCTGCAGCGCCTTGACGGCGCCCTCCGTCTTCCCGGTGGAGGCGGCGATCTCCTGGTTCGTCATATCCGCGAAGTACCGCAGCGTCAGCACCTGCTGCTGGTCGCTGGTGAGCTGCCCGATCGCGTGCTGGAGCGACACCCGGTCGAAGACCGACAGCACCGCCTCCTGCCCGCGCGGGTCCGCGATCTCGACACTGTCGTCCAGCGGCGTCGAGACGGCGCGCTTGCGGCGCGCCTGGCCGATCACAACGTTCCCGGCGATGGTGTAGAGCCAGCCGAGGAACGACTTCTCGCCGCGGTACTCGAACCCGCCTATCCCCTTGATCACGCGGACGAACACCTCCTGCGTCAGGTCCTGGGCGGCCTCCTGCTCGCGCGTGCGCACGTACAGGTAGCGCAGGATAGTTCCGGCGTAGCGCGCGTACAGCTCGCCGAACGCCCCTGCGTCCCCGGCCTGCGCCCTGGCGATAATTCTCGGCAGCTCGGGATCGGTGTCCGTCAGCATAACCTTCTCGACGTTCGTCCCACTGGCGGCCGCGCGTCGACGAAGGTTCAGGCTGCCTCACCTAGTACCAACGCGACGATTCGCGGAGAAGTTACGCGCTGACTGAAGCAGCACATTAATCTTCGTTAATGGGTGTAGTAAACACGCCCGCGGCTTTCGTATTATAGCCGATCGGCGCCCGCGCCGAAAGAGCATATGGTGTTAAGAACACATTACAGGGCGGGGTGGCGAGAACGGAGCTCTGTCAACGGAGGGGGAGCGCAGGGGGCGGATCTCCCTGCTTCCCAGAGATATTGCAGCGTGAGGAGGGCCCAGGGCGGGCCACCCCCCGCCCACCCGCCCCGATCCACGGGGCGGGTCCAAGGGAGGGCGAAGCTCTCCCTTGAAAACGCACCAACCACATCATCCATCCTGGTGGCGGACCACCAGGCGCGCGCCAGCGAGTATAATACCGGGAGTGTTTGCTCTAGCCAGGGATCGCCATGAAGATCGCTATTATCGGCCTGCCCAACAGTGGCAAGACCACGGTGTTCAACGCGCTGACGCGCGGCACGGCCGAGACCGCTGCCTACAGCTCGGGCCAGCTCGAGCCGAACATCGCCACCGTCAAGGTCCCGGACGCGCGCCTGCAGGTGCTGGCCGAGATGTTTCACCCCAAGAAGGTCACCCCCGCCGACGTGCAGTACGTGGATGTGGGCGGGCTGAGCGGTGGCGCGACCAAGGGCGCCGGCCTGCCCCCGGCGCTGCTCAACTACATCGGCGGCGCCGACGCGCTGCTGCACGTGGCGCGCGCCTTCGAGGACGAGTCCGTGCCGCACCCCGAGGGCACGGTGAACCTGGCGCGCGACGTGGAGGCGGTGGACCTGGAGCTGGCCTTCTCGGACCTGGCGATCATCGAGCGCCGCCTGCAGCGCCTGGCCGCCGAGATCGGCAAGATGGCCTCGAAGGACCGCGAGCTGCGCGTGGCCGAGCGGGACCTGCTGCTGCGCTTGCAGGCGGCGCTCGAGGCTGGCCAGCCGATCCGCGACGTGGACATGACCGATGAGGAGGAGCGCCTGGTGCGCGGCTACCAGTTCCTCACCGCCAAGCCGCTGCTGTTGCTGATCAACATCGGCGAGCAGCAGCTCGCTAGCCCGCCGCAGCTGGCCTACGACCACCGGCGCAGCGCCGTGGTGACGCTGGCCGGCAAGATCGAGGCCGAGTTGGCCCAACTGGACGACGAGGACGCCCGCACGTTCATGGACGACCTGGGGATCGCCGAGCCAGCGCGCGAGCGGGTGATCGCCCGCTCGTACGACCTGCTGGGCCTGATAAGCTTCCTCACCGCCGGGCCGGACGAGGTGCGCGCCTGGACCATCCGTAAGGGCACCCCGGCGGTGGAGGCGGCCGGCGCGATCCACTCGGACATCCAGCGCGGCTTCATCCGCGCCGAGGTGGTGGCTTACGAGGACCTGGTGCGCGCCGGCAGCATGGCCGAGGCCAAGAAGCACGGCGCGGTGCGGCTGGAGGGTAAGCAGTACATCGTGCAGGATGGGGATGTGTGCCACTTCCTGTTTAACATCTGACAGTGGGGATAGGGGATAGGCCGAAGCCTTACCACCTATCTCCTATCACCGATGACCTCGCTATGTTTAAGCGCCCCTGGACCCTGCGCGGCGACGAACTGCAGCTGCTGGTGACGGCGCTGCTGTTCTTCGCCGCCGGCTACACGCTGGTGGTCGAGGCCACCGGCAGCAAGGAGTTGGTGCCCACCGCGCGCGGCGTGGCGGACATCCTGTGGCCCTCGGTGCTGCCGTTCCTGCTCTTCCTGGCTGTCTCGCTTGGGATGAGTTGGCGCATGCCGCGCGCCGACCAACTCATCCTGCCGCTGGTGTCGCTGCTGGCCGGCCTGGGGCTGATGCTCACCGCGCGCCTCGAGCCCAGCCTGGAGGTGCGCTACCCTGGTGTCTACACCGGCATCGACGCCAAGCAGTCGGTGTGGGTCACCCTCGGCGTCGTGGTGCTGGCGGTGATCCTGTTCGTCCCCTGGGACGAGCTGTTCCGCCGTTACCTGCGCACGACACTGATGGACTGGCTGGACCACCACCGCTACGTCTGGCTGGCGCTCGGTATCGCACTGATTCTGGCCACGTTCGCCTTCGGCGATGATCCGAACCAGAGCGGTGTCAAGGCATGGTTCAACTTCGGCGTCTTCTACTTCCAGCCTTCCGAGCTGCTGAAGATCATCCTGGTGATTTTTCTGGCCTCGTACCTGAACGAGCACCGCGAGTTGGTGGGGCGCGGCTACCAACTCGGCCCGCTCACGCTGCCGCCGCTGCCCTACCTGGTGCCGCTGGCCGGCATGTGGGGCATGGCCATGGGGTTGATCATCGCCCAGCGTGACCTCGGCGCGGCGCTGATGCTGTTCAGTGTGTTCCTGGCGATGCTGTACGTGGCCACCGGCAACGGCTGGTACGTGGCCGCCGGGCTAGCGGCCTTCGGCGCCGGCTCGTACCTGCTCTACACAGTGGTGGCGGTGGTCAAGACGCGCGTGGCGATCTGGTTGGACCCCTGGTCGGTGGCGCAGGGCACCGGCTACCAGATCGTCCAGGCGCTCTACGCGCTGGCGTCCGGCGGGGTGTTCGGCAGTGGGCTGGGGCGCGGCTACCCGGCGGTGGTGCCGGCCGCGCACACCGACTATATCTTCACCTCGCTGGCCGAGGAGCTGGGGCTGGTGGGGACGATCGGGGTGCTGGTGGCCTACCTGCTGCTGGTGTTCCGCGGCTACCACATTGCGCTGCGCGTCCCCGGGCGCTTCCGCGGCTTCGAGCAGTTGATGGCGGTGGGGCTGACCACCATCCTGGCGGTGCAGACCTTTATCATCGTCGGCGGGAACCTGCGCCTCATCCCGCTCACCGGCATCACGCTGCCCTTCATCTCCTACGGCGGCTCCTCGGTGCTGATCAACTTCCTGATCGTCGGCCTGCTGCTGCGGATCAGTGCAGGGGACGGGCGGTGAGGGGTGGGTCTCAGGGAGGGCTGTGCCCTCCCTGAAACTCCCATCAACGCGGCAGCACCAGTGTGAACGTGCTCCCGGCGCCCGGTGTGCTGCGCACCGTCACCTGGCCGCCGTGGGCCTCCACCACGTGTTTGACGATCGCCAGGCCGAGGCCGGCGCCGGGGTAGGGGCGCGCCAGCGTGTCGTCCACCTGGTAGAAGGGCAGGAAGATCTTCTCCTGCGCCGCGCGGGGGATGCCGATGCCAGTGTCCTCGACGCGCAGGATGATGCGCGAGGGCTCGTCGGCGAGGACGATGGAGACCCGGCCGCCGCGCGGGGTGAATTTGATGGCGTTGTCGATCAGCGCGCGGCACGCCTGGCCAAGGCCCACAGGGTCGCCGTGGTACGTCTGGGTGGGCTGGAGCTCGGCCGTGAGGGCCACGCCCGCGTCCCCGGCTATGCCCTGGTACTCGGCCAGCAGCGCGCGCAGCAGGTCGTGGAGCGTGACGGGGGTGCGGCGCAGCTCGCTGGTGCGCACCTCCTGCAGGTAGAGCAGGTTGTTGAGGATGCGCGAGAGGGTGCGGGCGTTGCGCGCCACCACCGTGATCGCCTGGGTCTGCACGTCGTTCAGCGGGCCGAGGGTGCGCCGCTCGAACAGCTCGAGGTAGCCGAGGACCGAGGTGAGCGGCGTGCGCAGCTCGTGCGAGAGGGTGGCCAGGAACTGGCTCTTCATGCGGTCCATCTCCTGCAGCTCGGCGTTGGCCGCGCTCAGCTCGCGCACCTGGCGCTCCAGCCGCGCCACCAGCTTCTGGTTGTACTCGCGCAGGATGGGCGCCTCCAAGGCCTCGGGCACCGCCTCGCGCTTGCCGTTGATGAACTCCTTGATCTGCTCCGGTAGCGTGCGCGGGTCGATCGGCTTGGTGATGTAGCCGTCGCAGCCGGCCACGATCGAGCGCTCGCGCGTGCCGCTGCGGGTGTCGGCCGTGAGCGCGACGATCGGCGTGGCGCGCAGGTGCGGCATGCCACGCAGCCGCGTGGTGGTCTCGTAGCCATCCAGCCCAGGGATGCCGATGTCCACCAGCACCAGCGCCGGTGCGGTCTCGAGCGCGGTGGCCACGCCCGCCGGCCCATCCTCGGCGATCTGCACCGCGTAGCCGCGCGCCTCCAGGATGCGCCGTACGAGCCGCTGGTTGTCGCGGTTGTCCTCGATGTAGAGGATGGATGGTTTGGTGGTCATACAGCAATCCTGCCGGATAAAAAATAGGGGGTATTTTTTGCGGGGCTGCGCCCCTTGGCTGTGCGCGTATGCGGTGGCAGTGAGCTATGCAGATACTGCTGACTCAGCAGCCCTATCGCCCATCGCCGCTGGCCTATTGGCTACCTCAAGGTAGCACGGCAGCGTGAAGGTGAACGAGCTGCCCTGGCCGACGGTGCTCTCGACCCAGATGCGGCCGCCGTGGGCCTCGATCAGCTTGCGGCTGATCGCCAGGCCCAGCCCGCTGCCGCGCTTCTCGCGCTGCAGGTCGTGCACCTGGTGGAACTCCTCAAAGATCAGCGGCAGGTCCTCGGGGGCGATCCCCACGCCCGTGTCGCGCACGGTCACGGCGATGAACGGCGTCACCCGGCGCCCATCGCGCGCCAGCACACTGCGGGCGCGGCCATTGGATGCGGGCGCGGCCTGCTGCTCGCCGGCGATCACCACGCACTGCGCCGAGACCGCGATCGACCCGCGGTCGGTGAACTTGACGGCGTTGGCCAGCAGGTTCAGCAGCACCTGGCGCACCTTCGCCACGTCGGCGTAGGCCCGCGGCAGCCTGGGCGGCAGCGACAGGCGCAGCTGGACGTCCTTGTTGTGCAGCAGGCCCTGCACGGTCTCGGCCACATCGGCGATCAGCGGGCGCATGTCCACCGGCCGCAGCTCCAGGTCCAGCCGGCCGGCCTCGATGCGCGCCAGGTCCAGCAGGTCATTGATCAGGTGCAGCAAGAAGCGGCCGTTGCGGTTGATCGTCTTGAGATCCTCGCGCTGCATGGGCGAGATCGGGCCGTCCAGCTCATCCAGCATCACGGTGGAGAAGCCGATGATCGCGTTGAGCGGGGTGCGCAGCTCATGCGAGATGGCGGCCAGGAACTGGCCCTTGAGCCGATCGGCCTGCTGGGCGCGCTCGAGCGCGGCGCGTAGCTCGCGGGTGCGCTGGGCCACCTGGCGCTCCAGCTCGTTGTAGAGGCGGGTGTTCTCGATCGTCAGGCCCACCATGCTGGCGTAGGTCATGAGCTGGGCCGCGTCACGGGCGGTGATCGGCCTGCGGCTGTAGAAGTAGTCCGCCGAGAGTAGGCCGATGATGCGCTCCTCGCGGCCGAAGATCGGGACCTGCACATAGGACTCGCTCTTGTCCACCTGCTGCTTGGCCTGCACCACGCGCGGGTGGTCCCAGGGATTGTCCACGATCACTGCCTGACGCGTGCGCACGATGTCGGCCTCCACCGTCTCGCTGTCCAGGGTGATCGGCACGGCGTTGGCGGCGGCGATGAACTGCGCGGCGTGCTCCTCGGCGCCTGGGCCGAAGTAGGCGCTCACGGCCCGCAGGGTGTTGCCATCCAGCAGGTAGAGCGCGGCGCGCTCGAAGCCGAAGCTCTCGCACACGCCGCGCGGCACCTCCGCCAGCAGCTCGGGGAGCGAGAGGATGGCGCGGAAGCGGTTGGAGACCTGGTTGAGCCCGGCGAGCTGACTGACGTTTTCTTCCAGCTCGGCCACCTTCTGCGCCAGCGAGTCGGTCATCAGGTTGAAGGAGCGCACCAGGTCGCCGATCTCGTCGGCGCCGGCCGGCGGCATGCGCATGCTGAGGTCCCCGGCGGCGATACGGTGCGCACCGGCCTGCAGCCGCCGCAGCGGCGCCACCATCAGCCGGGAGAGCAGCACGCCCAGCACCGGCACGGCCACCATGAACAGCGCCAGCACCAGCAGCACCTGGTTCTGCAGCTCGGACTGGCGCCTTCCGATCAGGGTGTCCACGTCGCGCGCAGGGCGGACGATCTCGTCCTCGGGCACGACGATGCCCACGCTCCAGCCGGCGCTGTCGATCGGCGCGAACGCCAGGTAGACGTTGCCGCCCTGGAAGAACAGCCGCTCGACCCCCTGCTCGCGCCGCACCATGCGCTCCACCACTGCCCGCAGCTTCTCGTCCGGCGTCTCGAGCAGATTCTCGCCGTTGAACGGCTCGTTCCACTTCAGCCCGTCGGCGCGCATGCCACTGCGCACCAGCACCTCGCCCTGCTCGTTGATCAGGAACGCGGTGCCCAGCCCCTCCATGTCCAGCTGCAGCACGTCGTCCCGGATGGTGTCGAGCAGCACGTCGAAGCCGGCCACGCCCACGAAGTTCTCCTGGGCGTCGTAGAGCGGTGTGGCGCAGGTGGTGGTGAGCTTCTTGGTGTTGGCGTCCACGTAGGTGTCCACCCACACCGTGCGGCCAGCATCCCGCGCGGCGATGTACCAGCTGCGCTGGCGCACATCGAAGGGCTTGATCTGGTCCAGGATGTCGATAATGTCTTTGTCGAAGGCGACCACGCCGCCCTGCTCCAGGCCGATGTAGCCCAGGCTGACGAGCTGGTTGCGCTGCGCGACCGAGCGGATGAGCGGGATGAACTGGCGCGCGCGGTTCACGGCGGCGGCGTGCTGCCGCTCGGATGCGGGCGTAGGGCCGTCCGGCGCGATCCAGACGCGGCCCTCGGCTGCTGGCGCCGGGCCGGCGTCGATCAGGACGGTGGCGTAGGCCGCCACCGCCTCCACCTCCTGGCGCACGTTGTCCAGTTGGGCGTTGTAGAGGCGGGCCTTATCGGCCGCGCGCTTGGCGAGGTTGGCCTCCGCCTGGCTGCGCAGCGCGCCGGTGCCCACCTGCACCGCCGTGTCCCGCGCGCGGTCCAGCGCCGCCAGCCCGAGGAAGCTGACGACGAACAGCGGCGGCAGCGCCAGGCCCAGGGTGAGCAGGAGCACTTTGGCGCGGACGCTGAGGCGGAGGGGGCTGGCGATCGACATCTTGTCAGTCCAGGCGATGCGGCGGAGCGCGTGGTGATCCGCCATGATGGTAGCACGCGCGCTGCGCACGGGACAAGGCGGGCGGATGATCGCAAAGTTACAATTTTTACACCAGTGGTTTGCGCCCCTTCCGCATCCCGCATATACTTCCGGCAGAAGGGTTTGGAGCGCTTCACGCTCCGAGCGTGCGTTCAGTCTCGGCCCGTAGGAGCGGGCCAGTGCACAGAGGATAACCCAATGGATTACGCCCTTGACCGCTTCGCGCAGCAGGCCCACCAGCTCATCCTGGCCGCCGGGAGGGTGCCGGAGGCGCTGGTGGAACTGGTGCAGCCGAAGCCGAACATCCCGGCCGACCTGGCCTTCCCCACCTTCCGCGCCGCCCGGGAGTTGGGCGTGCCGCCGCCGCAGCTGGCCCAGGAGTTGGCCCAGGCGGTCCGCCCGCGTGCGGGCTCGCTGGTGGCCGCCGTGGCCGCAGCCGGCCCGTTCGTCAACTTCACCGTCGACGCAGCCCGGCTCGCCGCCGAGGTGTTGGCGGAGGTCGAGCGCCTCGGCGCGCGCTACGGCGCCGACGACATCGGCGCCGGCAAGACGGTGGTGGTGGACTACTCCTCGCCCAACATCGCCCGGCGCATGCACATCGGCCACATCCGCTCGACGATCATCGGCCAGGCGCTCTACAACATCTTCAGCTTCCTCGGCTACCGGGTGATCGGAGACAATCACTTGGGGGACTGGGGCAAGCAGTTCGGCGTGCTGATCATGGCGATCGTGCGCGACGGCACGCCGCAGGGCGAGGGCGAGGAGGCCCTGGCGGCGCTCGAGCAGCTCTACTCGAAGTACAACGCGCTGGCCGAGCGCGACCCGGCCTTCGATGAGGAGGCGCGCTTATGGTCGCTGCGCCTTGAGCAGGGCGACCCGCAGGCGCGCGAGCTGTGGCAGTGGATCGTGGACCTGACGCTGCGGGTGAACCAGCGGCTGTACGACCGGCTGGGCGTGCGCTTCGACACGGCCCACGGCGAGAGCTTCTACTCGGACAAGATGGAGCCGATCATCGCCAAGGCGCTCGACCAGGGGGTGGCCTTCTGGAGCAGGGCCAAGGGCCTGGCACAACGCGAGGGGCCGCCGGACTTCGAGGAGGGCGAGGCGCCCGCCGGGGACGCGCCGGAGGACGAGGGCGAGGGCATGGCGCTGGCGGTGGAACTGCCCGGCCTGCCGACCTTCCTGCTGCAGCGTAGCGATGGCGGTACGCTCTACCACACCCGCGACGCGGCGACGATCGTCTTCCGCGAGCACGAGTACCACCCCGAGCGCATCATCTACGCCGTGGACGCGCGCCAGTCGCTGCACTTCCGCCAGCTCTTCGCGCTCATGCGCGCGCTCGGCTACGCGCAGCACACCGAGCTGGTGCACGTGGGCTTCGGCACGATCTTCGACGCACAGGGGCGGCCGTTCTCCACGCGCAAGGGCAACATGATCTACCTCGAGGCGCTGTTGAACGAGGCCCACGCCCGCGCCCGCGCGGTGGTGGAGCAGACCAGCCCCGAGCTGCCGGAGGCCGAGAAGGAGCAGATCGCCGAGGCGGTGGGCGTGGGCGCAGTGATCTACAACGACCTGTACCAGGACCCGCGGCGCAACATCACGCTGGACTGGGACCGCATGCTTTCTATCGTCGGCAACAGCGCGCCCTACATTCAGTACATGCACGCCCGCTGCCGCTCCATCCTGCGCAAGGCGGCGGAGGAGGACGACCGACCGGCGACCGGCGACCGGCGACCGGCGACCGGCGACGAACGTGCGTCATCGGCAGCCACTCCGTCAGAAACGGGCGCTGATCCTTCGTCGTTGGTCGCTAGTCGTTGGTCGGCCGGCGACCCGGCGTTGCTCACGCACCCGGCGGAGGTGGCGCTGGTGAAGCAGCTGGCGAAGCTGCCGCGGGCGGTGCGCGAGGCCGGTGAGCGCTACGCGCCGTTCGTCGTGGCCGAGTGGTGCTACGAGACAGCACGCGCCACCTCGGCCTTCTACGAAGCCTGCTCGGTGCTGAAGGCCGAGACACCCGAGCTGCGCGCCGCGCGCCTGCGGCTGGTGGCCGCCACCGCACAGGCGCTTAAAAACGGCCTGGCGCTGCTGAGCATCCGCGCGCCGGAGCGGATGTGAGGGGAGCGGGACAGCGGAGAGGGAACGGATAAGCGGATAGCGGATGACTGGAATGCGATTCGTTGGCTCCGTGGGGTGAGATCATGGGTGTCGAGACAGCTCGCAAGACGGGTGTGCAGGCTCAGGCGCAACCTGAGCTGCCGCCGTTGCTCTCTGGCGACCGGCTGACGCGCGCCGAGTTCGAGCGACGCTACCGCAAGATGCCGGGGATCACATCAGAAAGATAAGGACCATCGTGCTCGACCTCAACCGTTTCGATGCCCTCCTGCTGGACATGGACGGCGTGCTGTACCGTGGGAAGCTGCCGCTGCCGGGGGTGAACGAGCTGCTGGCGCTGTGCCACGAGCGCGGCGTGGCCTACGCCTGTGTGACGAACAACGCCACCATGACGCCATCCCAGTACGAGGCCAAGCTGGGCGCCATGGGCATCCACATGCCTGCCGAGCGGATCATCACCTCGCCGGTGGCTACCCGCCGCTACCTGGAGGCCGAGGCGCCGCGCGGCACGGGCATCTACTGCGTGGGCATGGCCGGGCTGCGCGAGGCGCTCTTCGGCGACGGCTACTTCCGCGAGGATGACGAGCGCCCGGCCTATGTGGTGGTGGGGATGGACTTCGAGGTCTGCTACCGGCAGCTGCGCCGGGCCTGCCTGCACATCCGCGCCGGCGCGCGCTTCATCGGCACCAACCCGGACACCACCTTCCCCGCCGAGGACGGGATCGTGCCGGGGTGCGGGGCGCTGCTGGCGCTGCTCGAGAAAGGCTCCGAGACCGCGCCGTTCGTGATCGGCAAGCCCGGCGCGACGATGTTCCACGCAGCGGTGGCGCTGCTTGGGGCGGACCCGGCGCGCACCCTCACGGTGGGCGACCGGCTGGACACCGATATCGCCGGCTCACTGGCCGCCGGCCTGGCAAGCGCGTTGGTGTTGACCGGCGTGACGAGCCGCGAGCACCTGGAGCGCAGCCCGGTGCGGCCGGACGCGGTGTTCGCAGACCTGCCGGAGTTGGTGGCGGCGTGGCGGGAACGCTGAGTCGCTGATTACAGCGACGTGCAACATGGTTGATCGCTGAGCGCGCGCACGATGTGCGCGCAGGCGGGCGGGACGCCCGCGCTCCCGGCATGCGGCTGGTGCAATGGTTCTGCACTGCGCTAGAGGAGGTGCGGCCGCTTTCAGCGGCCGCAGGCGCTCAGCGTCTCAGCGCTCCCCCGGTCAGCGGCCGCACACACTGCAGCGTCTCAGCGATCCTGGAACCTCCTCCCACAGCGTCGGCACGATTTGTGTAGCATCAGCGCCGTACCTTCCGTAGACGTGCGTCAGAAGGAGTGGACTGATGAGCGAATCGCCACAGGCCGGCCCCCAACTCGTGCAGCGGATCACCGCCGCGGCCAACGCGCTCTCGCCGCAGGAGGCCGCGCAGCGCTACCAGCAGATCATGGCGCAGCTCCCACCGGAGGTGGCGGCGCGGGTCAGCGCGCTGGCCTTCAGCCAGGTGCCGCCCGACGAGCGGCGGCAGGTGGCGGCGCAGCTGCGGCAGGCGAACGATGACCCGCGCCGGCCGTTCGACGGCTTCACCTATGCCGACGAGGAGGAGGGCGCGCAGCCGATGGCGCTCGGCCGGATGACCAAGCGCGCCCGTGACCAGGACCCGGCGCTGCTCGGCAGCCTCCTCGGCGGCGACAGCTCGCTCGGCGGGCAGCTCGGCAGGATGGCGCTCACCGCGCTGGCCTACGTGCTCATCCAGCGGGTGATGGGCGACCAGGCGGGCGGGCGCGCCATACCATCGGCTGGCGCCCCCACGGGCGCGCCGAACCCGCTCGGCGATCTGCTCGGCGGGCTGCTCGGCGGCCAGGGGACGCCGCCCGGGCGGCCAGCGGGCGCCGACCCGATCGGGAGCATCCTGGACGGGCTGCTCGGCGGGGGGCACATGCCACCGAGCGAGGCCGATCGCATGGGGCGCTCGATCGCCGAGGCGCTCGGCGGCGGCACGGCTGGCGCACCTCAGGGCAGGGCTGCACCGCATGGCGCACCGGACCTGGACGATCTGCTGGACGGGCTGCTGGGCGGCGGGGCGCGCCAGCAGGGCGATGCCGCCGGCTCGCAGCCGCAGATGCGCGCGGACGACGAACCCGGCGCGGGGCTACACGTGCGTGGCTCGCGGAAGAAGAGCTAAAGAGCGCCCATCACGACACAGAAGGGGCGAAGACACGAGGGTTCGAAGACGCTTTCTCCTTCGTGTCTTCGTGGATGCGTGCTACGATCCCTGCACCCCGAGCGCCCCCGCGGCGCCCACCGGGGCGACGGCACCCTGGCTCACCCACAGCCGGTACAGCGTGGGCGACTGCGAGATGCCCTTGAGGTCGCGGTGGAAGGTCTCGACGGCCGGGGACTCGCGCGCCAGCACCGCCTGCACCTCCGGGTCGCCCATCACCGCCTCGGTCACCACGATGTCGCCGCCCACGCTCTCCCCCTGCACACGCGCCGCGATGTTGACGGTGGAGCCGAAGTAGTCCAGCAGGTCATTGGCGTTCACCGCGATGCACGGGCCACGATGGAGGCCGAGCTTGACGCGCAGCGCTGGGTTGCCGCGCGCGATCTCGCCCGCGGTGAAGGCGCGTTGGATGGCGAGCGCCGCGCGCACCCCGTCGTCCGCGGCGGGGAACACCGCCATCACCGCGTCGCCGATGGTCTTCACCAGTGCGCCGCGGTGCTCCCCGATGATCCGCCGCATCAGGTCGAAGTGGTCACGCACGCGGGCGTAGGCCGGCGAGTCGCCGATCGTGTCGTAGATACGGGTGGAGTCCTTCAGGTCGCTGAACAGGAATGTCAGCGTGCGGATGGCGATGCCCAGGCCGGGCGCGAGCACCTCGGCGGAGAAGAGTTGGCGGAACTCGGAGAGCGCGGTGACGAGCGCGGCGCTGGCGGCCTGGGCGCTCCAGGCGGTCTGCTCGATCACCACCAGCAGGCCGCTGTCGGTCTCGTTCACGAGCGCGAGCGCCGCCGCGCCCGCCGCCAGCGCTGGCACCTCCGCGACGATATCGTGGGGGGCGAAGCGCACCCGGGCCTCGCGCGCCCGATGGCCCTCCTCGACCTCCAGCAGCGCGTAGGCCGGGAGTTGGCGGCTGCGGATACGGTACGAGCCGGCCGGGAGGCGCAGGCGCAGTTCCTTCGCGCCGCGCGCCGGCAGCCAGAGTTGGGCCAGGATGTGGCGGGTGTTGGCCGGGCCGCCGATGCAGTAGCTCAGATCCAGCGCCTCGCGCACGGTGGGGCTGACGCTGAAGCGCAGCTCGACCGACTCGTCGAAGTTGAGATCGTAGCGGATGTTGCACGAGTTGCAGTGCGCCTCGCCCGTCAGGTCGGCCAGGGTGCGGGCGCGCACGCTCGGTCCACGGCAGTTGGGGCACAGCACGTCCCACTCCAGGTCCAGCAGGCCGGCGCGGGTGGCGTAGAGGAACAGGCGCAGCACGTCCAGCCGCGGCTCGCCCCAGCGGTCCGCCAGGGCGAAGGGGCGCATGCGCACCACGTCCGGGTCGCCGGCGGCGCGCAGGTGGGCCACGAGCCGCTCGACGAGGGCGGGCCGCATGCCGTACTCGCGCAGCGCGCGGCCCCCCTGGGCCAGGCGGGCGGCGTTCACGGCCGGCGAGCGGGCGGGCGGCGGGGGCACCTCGCCGGCGGCCACCGCCAGCGCGCCCAGGGTCTGGTAGGCGCGGCGCAGGTCGCGCAGCATCTGCTGGCCGACGATCAGGCGCCCGCCGACGGCGCCCACGACGTTGCGCGGCGCCATGTCCACCGACACATCCACGCGGGTACGGCCGCCGTCCAGGGGGGTGAGCCGCGTGCGGGTGGCGAGGCGCTCGATCGGCAGCGGCGGG
>DATMBA010000129.1:0-4181 GCA_035559635.1 Roseiflexaceae bacterium | reverse complement strand
GGGGGCCGCCAGCACCGCCGGTTTCGGCATCCGGGTCTACGACGATGGCGCGGCGGGCGGGGAGGTGGTGCTGAACACGCCGGTGGACGACAGCGCCGAGCCGCTGTTCGGCCTGCAGTGGGACATGGTGCAGATCAGCGTGCCGCAGGCACACGCCATCACCGGCGGCAGCCCGGAGGTGATCGTCGGCGACCTCGACACCGGCCTGGACTTCACCCACCCGGACATCGCACGGAACTACGACGCCGCCAGCAGCGCGGACTGCAGCTCCGGCGCGCCGCTGCCGCTGCAGCCTGGTAACGACCACCTCGGGCACGGCACGCACACCGCCGGCACGATCGCCGCGGCGGCCAACGGCATCGGCATCGTCGGCGTGGCCCCGAACGTCAAGATCGCCGGCATCAAGACCAGCAACGACGACGGCTTCTTCTTCCCGGAGATGGTCGTCTGCGCCTTTGTGTGGGCCGGCGACCACGGTATCGACGTGACGAACAACAGCTACTTCGCCGACCCCTGGCTGTTCAACTGCCGCAACGACCACGAGCAGCACGCGATCTGGAAGGCCGAGCAGCGCGCCATCCGCTATGCCATGAGTAAGGGCGTGACGGTGGTGGCCTCGGCCGGCAACCAGAACCAGGACCTGGCCCACCCGACGATCGACGAGATCAGCCCGGACTTCCCGCCCGGCGAGGAGATCACGCGGGAGATCACCAACGCCTGCGTGCGCATTCCGGCCGAGATCCCCGGCGTGATCACGGTGAGCGCCAACGGCAACCTGCTGCAGAAGTCGTTCTACTCGGACTATGGCGTCGGCGTGATCGACGTGGTGGCGCCGGGTGGTGACAGCCGCTTCCAGGTCACGCCCGCCGCGCCTAACGGGCGCGTGCTCTCGACCTACCCCGCGACGGTACCCTGTCCGCGGCAGGTGTTCGACCCTGTGACGGGCGCGAAGTACTGCTACCTGCAGGGCACCTCGATGGCCGGGCCGCATGTGGCGGGCGTGGCGGCGCTGATCATCAGCCAGAACGGCGGCAGCATGCCGCCCGGCGTGGTGGCGGCGCACATCCAGCGGACCGCCGACCCGCAGCCCTGTCCGCCGAACCCGTTCAACCCCGGCCCACCGTTCGACTTCGCGGCGACGTGCCAGGGCGGCAACGGCAACAACGGCTTCTACGGCGCGGGGCAGGTGAACGCCCTGCGCGCGGTGACGCGCTGAGCGCGCATCCGTCCGAATCGTTTGTCGTGTGGGTGGTGGCCTCGATCTGCGCCCCATGGGGAGGTTTGGAGGGGTTGCGCTCCTCGAAACGATCCCTCGCATGCCATGTTGCGGGGAGGATGTATCGACGCCTACCGCCAATCCCTGGTGGACGGCGCGCCGGCCTTCTGCAACAGCGACATCTACGGCGCCTGCATCGACGCCCCGACGCCCTGAGGCGCTGAGACAGCGGGTGTGGGGGCCATAGCCCTCGTAGCCCGCGCCTCAAAGTGAATGAAGGAGCACGTGCATGAGGCAGACCCGCCCCGCCGCGCTGATCGTCGCGTTGGCGCTCGCACTCGGTGCGCTCACCGCACAGGGGGCCCCGCCCGTGCAGGGTGGCGCGCCGGCCATCCGCCTGAAGGCGGCCGAGTTCGCCCCGGCCCGCGGCGAGCGCCCGAACATCCCGCCCGGCCTGACGATCAGCGGCTACGCCCAGGGGCAGCGTGGCTACTACCTGGTGCAGTTCCGCGGTCCGGTGGAGCAGGGTTGGAAGGACGCCGCCGCGGCCGCGGGCGCCGAGTTGCTGGACTACGTGCCGGACTTCGCCTTCAAGGCACGCATGAACCCGGCCGAGGCAGCGCGCGTGGCCCAACTCCCGGAGGTGCTGGCGGTTGAGCTGTTCCACCCGGCCTATAAGCTCAGCCCGGCGCTCAACCGCGCGGGCGCTCACCCCTTCACGGTGCGGATCGAGCGCGGCGCGGATGCGGCCGCAGCGGCCGCACAGATCGCGGCCAGCGGCGCGACGGTGCTCGGGCGCGACGGCCAGATCCTGCTGGTGGCGGCCGACTCGGCCCAACTCGACGCGATCGCCCACGTGCTGGATGTGGCCTGGGTGCAGAACTTCCTGCTGCCTGAGAAGCACGACGAGTACGCGCGCGTGATCATCGGCGCCAACGCCGCCAACGCCGCGGATGGCGGCGCCAGCGGCCGCGGCTACGACGGCTCGACGCAGACGGCGGCGGTGGCCGACACGGGCTTCTACGGCGGGACGGCGGCGAGCGCCCCGGCCGACTTCAGCGGCCGCGTCAGCAGCATCTTCAACTGGCCCGGCGCCACCGACAGCTGCTTCCAGCAGATCGTCGACGACGGCGCCCGAGATGTGGACAGCGGCCACGGCACGCACGTGGCCGGCTCGGTGCTCAGCAACGGCGCGAGTGCGGGGCAGCTCGGCCGGGGTATCGCCCCGGCGGCCAGGCTGGTGTTCCAGGCCACCGAGAACTATGTCGTCACCTCCAACTTCTGCAAGACCTTCGGCTACCCGAACGACTACTATCTCACCGGCCTGCCATCCGACCTGCGCCAGCTCTTCCAGCAGGCCTACAGTGCCGGTGCGCGCATCCACGCCAACTCCTGGGGCAGCGCCGCGGCCGGCGACTACACCGCCTACAGCGCCAACGCCGACGACTTCATCTGGACCCACCGCGACATGACGATCACCTTCTCGGCCGGCAACGAGGGCACCGACGCCAATGCCAACGGGGTGATCGACAACGACTCGATCGGTGCGCCGGCCACGGCCAAGAATGTGATCACGGTGGGCGCAAGCGAGAACCAACGCGGCGACAATTACCCCTGCGACACGACCCTGACCTACACCTCGCGCGATGCGACCTACCAGAGCGGCCAGAACTGCCCGAGCATGGGCGGGCAGAACCTGCTCGGCACCTACGGCCAGCGCTGGGGCAGCGACTACCCGGCCAACCCTATCGCCGGCGACCTGACCGCCGGCAACCAGGAGCAGATGGCGGCCTTCTCCAGCCGTGGCCCGACCGACGACGGGCGGATCAAGCCGGATGTGGTGGCCCCCGGCACCTGGATCCTGGCGCCCTACGCGGACCTGTACCAGGAGGGGTACGGCGACCCGCTCAACCCACAGAACAACGCCTACCAGTCGGACGGCTGGGGCATGCCGATCAGTGCCGCGTACAAGTACTTCGGCGGCACCAGCATGTCCAACCCGATCGCCGCCGGCGCCGCCACTGTCGTGCGTGACTTCTATAAGAAGGTGTACAACCTGGACGCGAGCGCCGCGCTCGTCAAGGCCACGCTGATCAACGCGGCGGTGGACCTGCTGGACGAGAACAACGACGGCGCGAACGACAACGATTTCCCGATCCCGAACAACCACGAGGGGTGGGGGCGTATCAACCTGGACGCCGCCACCGACGGCAGCCAGCGATTCGGGGAGCACGCCGGCCTGACGACCAACGGGGTCGCCGTCTACACCGCGGATGTCTCGGCCAGCGGCCCGGTGAAGTTCAGCGTGGTCTGGAGCGATGCGCCCTCCACTGAGGCGGCCAGCGTGAACCTGGTGAATGACCTGGATGTGACGGTCACCTCACCGGGCGGCACGACCTACCGCGGCAACGTCTTCAGCGGCGGCTGGAGCGCCAGCGGCGGGAGCGCCGATCGCCGCAACAACGTCGAGAACGTCTACATCCAGTCGGCTGCGGCAGGCACGTGGACCATCGAGGTCCGGGGCTTCAACGTGCCGAACGGTCCGCAGCCGTTCGCGTTGGTCGTGGATGGGACCAGCAGCCTCAGCGCGGCGCCGACGGCGCCCGCGGCGCCGACGAATCTGACGGCCAGCGCCGCCTCGCGCACGCAGGTCAACCTGAGCTGGATCGATAACGCGAACAATGAGGACGGCTTCAGGATCGAGCGCTGCAGCGGGAAGAACTGCACGAACTTCGCGGAGATCGCCACGGTGGGCGCGAACGTGACGAGCTACAGCAACACCGGCCTGAACGCGAACACGACCTATCGCTACCGGGTGCGCGCCTTCAACGCCGTCGGCAATTCCGCCTACTCGAACATCGTGAGCGTCAAGACGCCGCGGTAGCGGCGGGGGTGAGGGGTTGGGGTCGCAGCCCCGACCCCCCACGCGGCGTGGTGCGCGGCGATGCGCGCATCGATGCAGGGG
>DATMBA010000128.1:0-8316 GCA_035559635.1 Roseiflexaceae bacterium | reverse complement strand
GGAAGCTGCCCGCCATCCACGTCCCCGGCCCATTGCGCGGCGGCGAGCCGGCGGCCGAGGGGGCCCGCCGGGTGCTGCGCCGCTTCTTCGAACGCATGCTGGCGCGTGAGGACGCCGTGCGCACGGACGAGGACCCCGAGGACGTCCACCAGATGCGCGTGGCCACCCGCCGCCTGCGCGCTGCGCTGCAGGTGGCGGAGGATCTGTTCGCCCCCCAGGTTATCCGCGTGCACCGCCGCGGGCTGCGCCGCGTGGCCGCCTCGCTCGGCGCCCTGCGCGACGCGGACGTCTTCCTGGCCGCGCTGCTCGCCCACCGCGACACACTGCCGCAACAGGAGTGCGGCGCGCTGGAGCCGCTGGCCGCCGCGGTGGCGGCGGAGCGGGAGGCGGCGCGCGCGCGGCTGCGGGCCGATCTGCAGGAAGGCCGCTACACGCGCTTCAAGCGCCGCTTCGCAGCCTTCCTGACGACCCCGGGGGCCGGTGTGGCGACGCTGCCGGAGACCGGCGCCCCGCCGCGGGTGCGGGACGTGGCGCCTAGCGCGATCTGGCGGCGCTACGAGCAACTGCGGGCCTTCGAGGTCGTGCTGCCGGGCGCGCCGGAGGCGACGCTGCATCGGGCGCGTATCGCCGGCAAGCGCCTGCGCTACACACTGGAGTTCTTCGCCGACGCCCTCGGCCCCAGGGTCGAGGAGTTGCTGGCGCCGCTGGCCGCGCTGCAAGAGGCCCTCGGCGCGCTGCAGGACGCGGCTGTGGCGCGGGCGTACGTGCGCGCGCTGGGCCTGGCGGAGGACGCAGGCGCGTGCGACTACCTGGCGACGCTGGACGAGACCTGTACGCGCCGACTGGCCGATCTGCCGCACGTGTGGGAGAAGGTGGTGAGCGCCACCTACCGGCGCCGGCTGTCCGAGCTGATTGTGAAGTGCTGATCAGGCGTACTCACCGGCGGCGTCACGCACCCGCTCCGGCGGGCGCACCACCTCGGCCCGCATGGACCCGCCGCCCATCGTGGCGATGAGCATGGAGGGCGCAGGGGCCAAAGGCCGCCACAAAAACTCTTTCTTGGAGGGGCTTCGCCCTTCCGCGCCTCCTCAGCCTGCCAGGCTGGGGAGGCGTGGCGAAACCATGACGACGACATGACCCTGATCGAGCGTCTCCAATCCGCCATGCGCGAGAACGCCCGCGCGCAATGCCTGGCGGAGCACATCCCGCCGTTCACCGCCTTCTTCCACCCGCGAGACCTGTTGACCTCGCTGAACTACGCGGTGCCGGACGCCCCGCTGGCCGGCGACCTGAGCGCCGAGCTCGATGCACTGCGCGCCGCCTTCCGCCGCCGCCACCGCCGGCTGCGCCTGGAGTTCATCGAGGAGTTCGCGCCCGGCCTGGGCCACGCGCTGCTGGCCGGCGGGCTGCTCGAAGAGGCCAGGCAGCCGCTCATGGTCTGCACGCCGGAGAGTTGGCGGCCGCCGCCCCATGTGCCGGGGCTGTCGGTCGCAGCGCTCGACGCTACCGCCCCACTGGAGGCGATCAAGGAGTACCTGGCGACGAACGAGTTGGGCTTCAACCCGCAGGGTAGCGGCGTGTTCAGCGACGAGGACGCCCTGCGCTTCCGGCGCGAGTTGGCGAGCGGGCGTGCCTTCACCGCCTACCTGGACGGCCAACCCGCCGGCGCGGGGATGTTCAACCCGCCGCGCGGTGGGTTGGCGGAGTTGGTGGGGATCACCACGCTCGCGCCCTTCCGCCGGCGCGGGGTGGCCACCGCGCTCACCGCGCACATGGCGCGCACGGCGTTCGAGTTGGGCGCCAGCGCGGCCTTCCTCACCGCCGCCGACGAGGCCGCCAGCCGCGTCTACGAGCGCGCTGGCTTCCGGCGCGCCGGCACCATGCTGGCGTATATCGAGCCGCTGAGCGTTGAACGGATGACCGCAAGACCATCGCCGGCGCCTGGGAGATCTGCCACGACGGCACGACCTGGGAGCACAACTTTGACCTCACCCACACCAGGGCCTGATGAGGTATCCCGATCAGGGCGAAAAGCGCATCCGCGAGATCTGTGCGCGCGCGCATGCGGTATAATACGCCCGTCTCAGAAGCAAATGTGTGCTACTCCCCAGAGGCGCCCATGATTCCTCGGAAGATCGCCCTGCGCAACTTCATGTGCTACCGCGAGGGCCTACCACCACTCGACCTGGACGGCATCACCATCGCTTGCCTGGCCGGCGAGAATGGCGCCGGCAAGTCCGCCCTGCTGGACGCGATGACCTGGGCGCTGTGGGGCGAGGCGAGGCTCGGCGCGGACGAACTGATCGCCCTCGGCGCGCTGGAGATGGAGGTCGAGCTGGTCTTCAGCCTGGACGGCCACGACTACCGGGTGATCCGCAAGCGCAGCCGTGGCAAGCGGGTGGGCCAGACCTGGCTCGAGTTCCAGGCGCGCAACGGCGAGGGATGGAAGGCGATCGGCGAGGCCGGCGTGCGCGAGACGCAGGAGGCGATCACCCGCACGCTGCGCATGGATTACGAGCTGTTCGCCAACTCGGCCTACCTGCGCCAGGGCCACGCGGACGAGTTCACCCGCAAGGAGCCTGGCCGCCGCAAGGAGGTGCTGGCCAGCATCCTCGGCCTGCAGGTGTACGAGGACCTGGAGGCGCGCGCCAGGGAGCGCGCCCGCAAGCTGGAGGGCGAGACGCGGGGCCTGGAGGGCCAGATCACGACCCTGCGCCAGCGAGCCGAGAAGCGTGAGGTGTACCTCGAGGAGCTGCGCCGCGCCGAGCTGCTGGTCGCTGAGCTTGAGGCGCGTATCGCCGCCGCCCACCAAGAGCGCGAGCGCGCCGCTGCGCGGGCGCAGGCGCTCGAGGGCCGCCGGGCGCTGCGCGACGAGCGCCTGCGCCAGACGGACCGCGCGCGCGCCGAGTGCGAGCAGTTGCGGGCGGACGTGGAGAAGCGCCGCGGCCACGTGGCCCGCGCGCTCGAGATGATAGAACGGCGCGCGGAGATCCTGGAGGGGGTGGCGCGGCTGACGGCCGCCCTGGCGGAGCGCGCCCGGCTCGAGGCGCTGCGCGACGAGTACGACGCGCTGCAGGAGCGCCGCGCGGCCCTCGGCCAGGAGCTGCGCGCGGAGGAGGCCCGCCTGCGCGCTGATCTGATGGTGGCCGAGAGCGAGCTGCGCGGCCTGCGCGAGCGCGCCGCCCGCAAGCCGGCGCTGCTCGGCCAGATCGAGGAGCTGCGCCGCCAACTGGAGGGGCTTGGGCCGCTGGCCGAGGAGCTGGCCCAGGCCCGCACCCGCCGCGCCGACCTGCGCGAGCGCATCCGGGTGGTGAACGAGCTGATGCGCCAGCGCACCGCGATCGAGGGCAAGATCACCCTCCGCCGCGACTCGCTGGTGGCCACCCGCGAGGACCTCAAGCGCCAGATCAAGAAGCTCGCCGAGGAGGTGCGCGACGAGGCCCGCTGGCGCGAGGAGCTGGCCCAGGCGCAGAAGGAGCGCCAGCGCCTCGCCGAGGAGGCGCTACGCCTGGAGGAGCGCCGCCGCCTCGAGCGGGATCTGGCGGCCCGCGCGGCTTCGCTCGAGGCCGAGATCAAGACGATCGAGGCCCGTGGCCGGGAGATCCGCCAGAAGATCGATATGCTCAAAGGGGATCTGCGCACCTGCCCGCTGTGCGGCAGCGATCTGGCCGACAGCTCGCACATCGAGGCCGAGTACGAGCGCGAGCGCGGCGAGTTGCTGGCCCGCCGCACGGAGTGCAAGCGCGAGCAGGAGACGGTGGCCGCTCAGGTCTCCGCACTGCGCGCCGAGATCGAGGCCCTCGCCCGCCGTACGGCCGCGGCGGCCGAGGTGGCGGCGCAGATCGCCCGTATGGAGGGCGCGCTGCGCGCCGCCGAGGAGCGCCGCCGCGAGCAGGCCGAGCGCCAGCGCCAGCTGGACGATGTGCAGATGCAGCTCCTCAGGGGGGAGTACGAGCGCGGGCTGCGCCAGGAGCTCTCGCAGGTCGAGTCCCAGATCGCCGGGCTTGGCGCGCTGGAGACGCTGGAGCGCGAGATGAACGCGCTGGAGATGCGCGTGGCCCAGCTGGAGCAGCGCGCCGCCGACCAGAGCGCCCTCCAGGCGCGCCTGGTCGGTGTGCAGGAGGAGCTGGCGCGCATCGAGGCCGAAGACCCGGCGGCGCACGAGCAGGAGCAGGCCGCATCCGCGCTCGCCACCCGCCTGGCCACCGGGGACTACGCCCACGCCGCGCGCGCGGAGTTGGCGCGCCTGGAAGCGCAGGTGGCCGCGCTCGGCTACTCGCGCGAGCGCTACGACGCCGCCCGGGCCGAGGTGGAGGCGCTGCAATCCTGGGAGGAGCAGGGGCGCCGGCTCGCCCGCGCCGAGGAGTGGCTGGCCGAGAACCGTGACCCCCTGGCGCGCGATGAGGAGGCGCTGCGGCGGCGCGAGGACGAACTGGCGGCCGCTGAGGCCGAGCTGCGTGCGCTGGACGAGGAACTGCGCGCCCTGGCCCCCGCCCTGCGCGAGCGGGACGAGGCGGCTGCCGAGCTTGGCCGGCTGCAGGCCGAGATGCGTGTGCGCCAGAAGGACCTCGGCGAGCGGCAGGCCAACCTGCGCGGCAGCGAGGAGGCCGCCGAGGAGCTGCTGCGGGTGGAGGAGCAGCGCCGCGCCACCGCCGAGCGCAAGGGCCTGTTCGACGAACTGGCTCAGGCGTTCGGCAAGAAGGGCGTGCAGGCCATGCTGATCGAGACCGCCATCCCGGAGATCGAGCGCGAGGCCAACAGCCTGCTCGCCCGCATGACCGACAACCAGATGCACCTGACCTTCGAGACCCAAGGGGCAACCAAGAAGGGCGACACCGTCGAGACGCTCGAGATCAAGATCGCCGACGCCCTCGGCACCCGCGTCTACGACGCCTACAGCGGCGGCGAGGCATTCCGGCTGGACTTCGCCATCCGTATCGCGCTCGCCAAGCTGCTCGCCAGGCGCGCCGGCGCCCGCCTGGAGACCCTGGTGATCGACGAGGGCTTCGGCTCGCAGGACACCCGCGGCCGCGAGCGGCTGGTCGAGGCGATCACCTCGGTCCAGGGTGAGTTCAAGCGCATCCTGGTGATCACCCACATCCAGGAGCTTAAGGACCTCTTCCCGGTTCAGATCGAGATCACCAAGACACCTCAGGGCAGCGTGTGGGCGCTGGCGTAGCGGCGAGGGACATAGGACAATGCGGGCGCCGCTGTGCCCGCCACGATGCCGTACCACGCGCCAATGCCGTACCCCGCCGCCGTCGTCGTCCCCGGGGCGAAGCATTCGCGCACAAGGATCGTGTCATTACCGGGATCGTGGTGCGCGGATGCTTCGCCCCTATTGAAGCGGGAAGGCGCTCCGGCTGAGGCAGCACAAACGCCGGCAGCCGGGCCTGCACGGCGACCCTTGCCTGCCACTGGAATGCAGCCTCTCAGCGTTTAGCGTTTAGCCTTCAGCGTTCGGTATCGCCGGATCAGCGCGTTGGTCGAGCTGTCGTGCGCCAGTTCGGGCTCCTCGGCGCGCTGCAGCTCGGGCGCGATGCGCTGCGCCAGGACCTTGCCGAGCTCCACGCCCCACTGGTCGAACGAGCCGATGTTCCAGATCACGCCCTGCGTGAAGACCATGTGCTCGTAGAGCGCCACGAGCGCGCCGAGCACGCGCGGCGTAAGCCGCTCGGCCAGGATGGTGCTGGAAGGGCGGTTGCCCTCGAAGGTGCGGTGCGGTACCAGCCACTCCGGTGTCCCCTCGGCGCGCACCTCGTCGGCGGTCTTGCCGAACGCCAGCGCCTCGGCCTGCGCGAACACGTTCGCCATCAGCAGGTCGTGGTGGCCGCCGAGCGGGTTGAGGCTGCGCGCAAACGCGATGAAGTCGCACGGGACGAGCTTCGTGCCCTGGTGGATGAGCTGGTAGAACGAGTGCTGGCCGTTGGTGCCCGGCTCGCCCCAGTAGATCGCGCCGGTCTCGTAGTTCACCCGCGCGCCGTCCAGCGTCACCGACTTGCCGTTGCTCTCCATCGTCAGCTGCTGCAGGTAGGCCGGGAAGCGCTTCAGGTACTGGTCGTATGGCAGCACCGCCACCGTCTCGGCGCCGAAGAAGTCGGCGTACCACACCCCCAGCAGCCCCATGATCGCCGGCAGGTTGCGCTCGAACGGCGCCGAGCGGAAGTGCTCGTCCATGGCGTGGAAGCCGGCCAGCATGTCGTGGAAGCCATCGGGCCCGATCGCGATCATGGTCGAGAGGCCGATCGCCGAGTCCATCGAGTAACGCCCGCCGACCCAATCCCAGAAGCCGAACATGTTGGCGGTGTCGATGCCGAACTTCCGCACCTCGCCGGCGGCCGTGGAGACGGCCACGAAGTGCTTCGCGACGGCCTCTTCGCCGAGCGCCGCCACCAGCCAGGCGCGCGCCGAACGGGCGTTGGTCATGGTCTCCAGCGTGGTGAACGTCTTGGATGCGACGATGAACAGCGTCTCGGCCGGCTCCAGGTCGCGCACAGCCTCGGCGAAGTCGGTGCCGTCGATGTTCGACACGAACCGGAAGGTTATGTCGCGCCGGCTGTAGTGGCGCAGGGCCTCGTACGCCATCACCGGGCCGAGATCCGAGCCGCCGATGCCGATGTTGACGACGTTGCGGATACGCTTTCCGGTGGCGCCGGTCCACCCTCCGTTGCGCACGCGATCGGCGAAATCGGCCATGCGGTCGAGCACGGCGTGGACCTCGGGCACCACGTTCTGCCCGTCGACCTCGATCAGCGCGTCGCGCGGGGCGCGCAGAGCCAAGTGGAGCACGGCGCGCTGCTCGGTGACGTTGATCTTCTCGCCGCTGAACATGGCCTCGATGCGCGCGCGCAGGCCGCACTCCCCGGCCAGCGCCACCAGCAGCCGCAGGGTCTCGTCGGTGACGCGGTGCTTGGAGTAGTCCAGGAATAGCCCGGCGGCCTCGGCGGCCAGGCGCTCGCCGCGCCCTGGGTCCTGCGCGAACAGCTCGCGCAGGTGGGCGCCCCTGAGCTGCTCGTAGTGGGCCGCGAGCGCGCGCCAGGCCGGGCGCTCGGTGAGGGGTGGGGTGTTGGTCATACATCCTCCTCATCAGTGAGCGGCGACGACACACGGAGCGTAGCACAGAACCAGCCGACCGACATCCTTTTCGGCATGTGTGCAGTGTGATGGATGTGGATTCGCCCTCACGGAGCCGGGATATGCCCTACGACCCTACCCGCCGCCACCGCTGCTCGATCCGCCTGCGCAGATACGATTACACCCAATGCGGCGCCTCCTTCGTCACGATCTGCGCGCACGGACGGGGAACCCTTTCGGATACATGCGCCACGGTCGCGTTCGATTGTCGCCGCTCGGCGGTATTGTCTTCGTGTGTTGGTTCGCGATCCCGGAACATTTCCCACACATCGCCCTCGGCACGTTCGTGGTGATGCCCGACCACGTGCATGGCATCGTGGTCATCGGCGACCATCGTGATCATCGCGACCGGGGTGCCGGCGATGCCGTAGGGGCGCAGCCTGCTGCGCCCCTACGGGCGATGCCCCCGATGCCACCATCGCCCCCGATGCCGCCATCGCCCGCATCGCCCCCGCGCCCGGCGGTGCAACCGGGTTCCCTCGTCGGGCAGCTGCGCCAGCGCCCCGGCGCCGAAGACGACGCGCGGCAGGCGCAATTCGTGGCTGAAGCGCAACGTCACGGTTCCTCGCCCCCACGCGACTTTCTGGCCGCGGCGGCCTCCTCGCGTAGCCTGCTCGTTTCGGCATGCAGCAGCGCCAGCATGCGCCTGACAAAGTCCGTGATCGCCGCGAGCTCCACGTCGTCGTAATCCGCCACGATCTCGTCCAGCCGGGCGCTGAAGGAGTCGAACACCGCCTCGAGCGGCCGCTTGAGCGCGGGGTTGTCGAGTGGTTCGATCATCACCTTGCGGCGGTCGGCGGCGTCTCGGACGCGCCGAACGTACCCGGCCTGCTCGAGCCGGTCGACCACGCCGGTGATCGCGCCGGTGGTGAGGCCGGTCACCTCGGCAAGCTCGCCGGCCGTCATTGCACCCGACAGGGTGAGCAGATCGAGCGCCTTGTGATCGGTCACGCTGAGCCCGAGACGCTCGGCAACCGCGGTGTGGAACAGCACTGTTCGTGCGCTCAGCTCGCGTCCGAGCCGGTGGACCTCGCCGACCAGCTCCGCTCGATCCGGCATGCGGCTTGACATACGCGCGGCTCTCCCTTATACTCTTATTGTCTTACTATCTAAGAATTATACTCTATGTATATTTAACCCCATCACGCTATTCTCAGTGAGTCTAAGGGAGGGGCCAGGGGA
>DATMBA010000127.1:0-4177 GCA_035559635.1 Roseiflexaceae bacterium | reverse complement strand
CCGCCACACCACCGCGCCGGGCGCGCGCGTGGCAGCCGCCTTCGCCGGCTGGGGCATCCCTACCGCCGAGGCCATCCGCCAGGTGCGCGCCGCCCTGCCGGACACCCCCCTGATCGGCAGCGGCGGCGTCCGCAACGGCGTGGATGTAGCCAAGTGCATCGCCCTCGGGGCAGACCTGGCGGCGACCGCGCGCCCGGCCCTGGCGCCAGCGGTGGAGGAGCGCGGCGCGGAGGCGGTGGCCGAAGGACTACAGGCCTTCATTGCCGAGCTGCGCGTGGCGATGTTCTGTAGCGGCTGCGCCGACCTGCGCGCCCTGCGCGCCCTCGAGCTGGAGCATATCGCCTAAGGGGGGTGGGGCTGCAGGCCCCCGTACGAATCCTACCAAGGGTGCGGGAGGGGCGGTGCCCTCCCGCCTTCCCGCGCGGGAGCGCGGACACACATGCATGTAACACACCTCAGTCTGCGCGACTTCCGCAACTACGAGCGCGCCGACATCACGCTGGACCCCGGCACGACGCTGTTCTATGGCCCGAACGCCGCCGGCAAGACCACGATCCTCGAGTCGCTCTACTTCCTCGCCACCACCCGCTCGCCGCGCGCTGGCGCCGACCGCGAGGTGGTGCGCTTCGAGGCCCAGGGCGACATCGGCGTGCCGCCCTTCGCCCGCCTGACCTGCGAGGTCAAGCGCGCCGACGACCGGGTGCGCCTGGAGGTGGTGGTGCAGCGCCGCGCCGACGACGACGGCCAGTTGCTCGGCGCATCTGTGAAGACCGTGCGGGTGGACCGGCGGGCGGTGCGCGCGCTGGACCTGGTGGGCAACCTGCGGGTAGTGCTCTTCACCCCGTCTGACATCGCGCTGGTCACGGGCGCGCCCGCCGAGCGCCGCCGCTACCTGGACGTGACCCTCTCGCAGCTGGATGGCCGCTACGTCCGCACCCTCTCGCACTACCAGAAGGTGGTGCAGCAGCGCAACAGCCTGCTGCGCTCCTGGCGCGAGAGCCGCCGCATCCCGCGCAGCGCCGACGACGAACTGGCCTTCTGGGACCGCGAGTTGGCGGTGTCCGGCAGCTACGTGCTGCGCGAGCGCCTGCGCGCCGTGCGCGAGCTGAGCGCGCTGGCCAGCCCGATCTTCTGCCGCGTCACCGCCCGCGATGTGCCGCTGGTGGTGCGCTACCAGAGCAGCGTGGCCAGCTTCGCCGAGGGCGCGAGCGAGCGCGACATCGAGGCCGCCTTCCTCTCCCACCTGCTGCGCGTGCGAGACGAGGAGATCGGCCGCGGCCAGACGGTGCTTGGCCCGCACCGCGACGACCTGCTGCTGAGTGTGGGCGAGGTGAGCGTGGGCACCTATGGCTCGCGCGGGCAACAGCGCAGCGCCACCCTGGCGCTCAAGCTGGCCGAGGCCGAGCTGATGCGCCAGCGCGCTGGCGACGCGCCCGTGCTGCTCCTGGACGACCTGCTCTCCGAGCTGGACGCCGAGCGGCGTGCGCACCTGCTGGCCGCGATCGACCGCCCGGGCCAGCAGACCCTCGTCACCGCCACCGCCACCGACGAGTTCGACGCCGCCTTCCTGCGCCGGGCGAAGAAGATGCGGGTGGAGGCGGGCAGGCTCTACCCCGCCTAAGTTTTACGTACTCAGTTGTGGACTCCCCGATCGATGCCGTTCACTGGAGGGAACCGCAAAACTCGCTACAGCCACTTCCGCCAGCGGAAGTACGCCACCAGCCCCGCGCTCACCACCGCCATCAACCCCAGTGCGAAGGGGTAGCCGTACGGCCAGCTCAACTCCGGCATGAACTGGAAGTTCATCCCGTAGATGCCCGCGATCAGCGCGTCGGACATCAGCACGATCGAGGCGATCGTCAGCACCTTCACCACCTCGTTGAGCTGGTTGGACTGGATGGAGAGGAAGGCGTCCAACGCGCTGGAGAGCAGGTCACGGTAGGTGTCCAGGCTGTCCGTCACGCGGATGAGGTGGTCGTATACATCCTGCAGGAACACCACGCTGGCGGGGTTGAAAATCGGCACCTCGCGGCGGATGAGCACGTTGAGCACGTCGCGCTCAGGGGCCACGATCCGCCGCACGCCCAGCAGATCGCGCTTGAGAACGAAGACCTCTTGCAGCGCCTCGGGGCGGAAGCGCTCGAAGATCTGCTCCTCGATGCGCTCCACCCTCTCAGCCAGTTGGTCGATCACCGGGAAGTAGTCGTCCACGATCGCATCCAGCAGCGCGTACAGCAGCGCCCCGGCATCCCAGCCGATGCCCTCCTCGTTGCGCTGCCAGCGCCCGATGGTCTCCTCGATCACCTTCAGCGGGCCGTGGTGGACGCTGACGATATAGTTGGCGCCGATGAATAGGTTCATCGGCTGCGTCACAAGCCGGTTGTGCGCGGTATCGTAGCCGAGGGCGTAGAACACCAGCAGGTAGTAGCCCTCGTAGGTGTCCACCTTGGGCCGCTCCTGGTGGCGCACGGCGTCCTCGATCGCCAGCGGATGGAAGCCGAACTCCTCCTTCAACAGCGCCGCGTCGCTCTCCTGCGGGTCCTGGATATCCAGCCAGACGAACTGCCCCGGCCGGGCGATCAGGTCGCTGATCTCGGCCGGGTTCAGATGGCGCACGAAGTGCCCGTCCGCGCGGCACACTGCCAGGTGGCGCGGGTCGGGCGGGACCGGCGGCCGCGAGGCGGGGCGGAGGTGGATTTTGCGTCTACGGGTCATGCGAATCCGGGCGGGGGCTACGGGGCCGCAGGCCCCCGAAGGGGCGAAGCCGCTCCGAGCCTCGCCGCAGGGAGATCACCGAAATACATCCGCCAGCGCCTCCTCCTGGCCCACCCGCGCGATGGCGATCACCTGGTCTCCGGCGTGGATGAGGGTGTCCCCGGAGGGGATGATGACCTCCTCGCCGCGCAGCACCGCCGCCAGAACGCACTCGGGCGGCACCCCTAGCGCGTGGACCGGCCGGCCCACCGCGCCGGACTCAGCCGCCACGGTGAACTCCAGCAGCGTCACGCGCCCCTCGCGCAGGCGCAGCAGTTGGACCACCGCGCCGATGTTGATGTCCGCCTCCAGGCTGCGCGCCAGCGTCTGTGTGTCGTCCACCGCCACGTCCACCCCCATGCGGGCGGTGAAGAGCCAGTGGTTCTTCGGGTTGTTGACGCGCGCGAACACCCGGCGCACGCGGAACTCGCGCTTGCACAGCAGCGCGATCACCAGGTTGTCCTCGTCGTCCCCCGTCACCGCGGCCACAGCGTCGGCGCTCTCGGCGCCCGCCTCGCGCAGCACCGCCGGGTCGCAGCCGTCCCCCTCGACCACCACCACGCCCAGGAGGGTCTTGAACAGCTCGCGCGCCACGCGGTCGCTCTTCTCGATCAGGGTGATAGTGTGACGGCCCTGTTCGAGCAGGAACTGGGCCAGGTTGCGGCCCACCTTGCCGCCGCCGACCAGAAGGATGTTCATCGGATCATGGACTCCAGCAGGCTCGCCGCGGTGGCGAGCACCGCCACATGCACCACATCGCCGTCTTCGAGTGGGACGCCGGGAGTGGGCAGGAAGGCCCGGCCGCGGCGGACGATCGCCACCGGCGCGATCTCCCCCGGCACCGCCAGGTCGCGCACATAGCGGCCCACCAGCCGCCCGCTGATCGGCACCTCGGTGATCTCCACCTCGCCGCTGCCGAACTGTACC
Organism: Roseiflexaceae bacterium; assembly: GCA_035559635.1. GTDB lineage: Bacteria > Chloroflexota > Chloroflexia > Chloroflexales > Roseiflexaceae > CALJIC01. The sequence continues at coordinate 496 of DATMBA010000127.1, read as the reverse complement.
GAGGAGTCCAGCTCGCTGCTGGTGAGGATGCGCTTGATGGTGTTGACCGCCCAGCTCGTGGAGCTGATGGTGCGGATGCCCAACTCGCGGTAGATCGCCTCGCGCTGCGGGTCGTAGATGCGCGCTACCACCTGCGGCACGCGGAAGACGTCACGCGCGACGCTGGCGGCGATGTAGTTCGAGTTGTCGCCGTTGGTCACGGCGGCGAAGGCGTCGGCTTTCTCCACCCCGGCCTCACGCAGCACGTCCCGGTCGAAGCCGATCCCGGTGACGGTGCGCCCACCGAAGTCGCGCCCGAGACGCTTGAAGGCGTCCGGGTTCTTGTCCACAATGACCACCTCGTGGCCCTCGGCGCTCATGACGCGGGCGAGGTGCGCCCCCACCCGCCCGCAGCCAACTACGATGAGGCGCATGGCTGCCTCCAGTCTCCTCCAGAACACGAGGATACGAAGACTCGACGATACTAAGTGCCTGTCCGGCTACCCCGGAGCGGGTG
>DATMBA010000126.1:0-4398 GCA_035559635.1 Roseiflexaceae bacterium | reverse complement strand
AGTGACTCCACCCCGCCTGAGGAGGTCTCGAGCGCCGCCCCGCCGCTCCAGCCGGCCATCACCCCGGCTGCCACCGTGCCGCCCCCCACGCCGACGCCCGAGATCCGCCAGGGGCGCATCGTCGGCCTGGGCGGCGCGACGGGCTTCATGCACGAGCCGGCGGGCTTCAACACGCCCACGCTCCCGCCGCCGCTGCCCGAGGGGACGGTCGTGACCCTGCTGGACATGCCGCCGACGACGGCCGAGGACACCATCTGGGTGAAGGTGTCCTACGGCGGCTACGAGGGCTGGGTGCCGCAGAACAACGTCGAGGCCGTGACCGCGCCGGCCGCCACCCCCGGCCAGGGCGCGGGGCCGTGAGCGGCGCAGGTCACGGCCCAAAGATATTCGGATAGGCACTCTGTGCGGCGGCAAGGTGTCGGACATGATGCTGGGATGGCTGCGAGGATATCCTCGCGCGCTCCCCGCACAGAGCACAAAGGACCCTGGCCTATGCCCCGTATCACAGACTACGACGCGATCGTCGTCGGCGGCGGGCACAACGGTCTGGCCTGCGCCGGGTACCTGGCGCGCGCCGGCCTGCGCACGCTGGTGCTCGAACGTCGCCCGGTGGTGGGCGGCGCGGTCTGCACCGAGGAGGTCATCCCCGGCTACCGGATCGATGTCGGCTCTTCAGCTCACATCATGATCCACCTCACCCCGGTGATCCGCGACCTGGAGTTGGAGCGGCACGGCCTCGAGTACTGTGAGATGGACCCCTTTGCCTTCTACCCGCTGCCGGATGGCTCGGGAGCCTTCGCGCTCTACCGGGACGTGGAGCGCACCTGCGAGTCGATCGCCCGCGTGTCTTTGCGCGACGCGGAGGCCTATGGCCGCTTCGTGGCCGAGTGGCGCCCGCTCAACGAGGCGGTGTTCGAGACGTTCCTCAGCCCGCCGGATCCGCTGCGGCTGGTGGGGGGCGTGGCGCGGGCGCAGGCGCGCGCCGGGCGGCTCGGCGGGACGCTGGAGACGGTGCGCAAGCTGCTCACCTCCTACGGCCAGTTGGTCACGGAGACCTTCGCGAGCGAGCCGGTGCGGGCCTGCATGGCCTGGCTGGGCGCGCAGTCCGGCCCGCCGCCGGACGAGCTGGGCGCGGGGGACCACCTCGGCTGGTACGCGATGCTGCACCTGAGCGGCGCGAAGCACCCGCGAGGCGGCAGCGGTATGCTCACGCAGGCCATGGCGCGCTCGCTCGTGGCCGCCGGGGGCCAGGTGCGCCTGGAGGCGCCGGTGCGCCGCATCCTGGTGCGCGGGGGGCGGGCCGAGGGCGTGGAGCTGGCGGATGGCGAGCGCCTCTCCGCGCCGCTGGTGATCTCCAACGCCCACGTCGTCAGCACTATGCTGGAGTTGGTGGGCGAGGAGCACCTGCCGCCTGGCCTGGCCGCACGCGTGCGCAGCATCCGGGTGGGCAACGGCTTCGGCATGGCACTGCGCTGCGCCGCCGCGGAACTGCCGGACTACGCCGGCCTGCCGGGGGGCGGGCGGGCGAACGAGAGCCACCACGGCCTGCAGTTGCTCTGCCCCTCGCTCCAGTACCTGCGCGACGCTTTCGGCGATTACAGCCGTGGCCTCCCGGCGCGCCATCCGGCGGTGATCGCCATGACCTTCTCGGCGATCGACCCGACGGTGGCGCCGCCCGGCAGGCACACGGTGTTCCTCTGGGCGCAGTACTTCCCCTACGAGCTGGCGGGCGGGCAGCGATGGGACGACATCCGCGAGCAGGTGGCCGACAGCATCCTGGAGGTGCTGTACCGCTACGCGCCCAACATGCGCGGCAAGATCCTCGAGCGTTTCATCCAAAGCCCGCTGGACATCGAGCGGCGGCTGGGGCTGCTGCGCGGCAACGTGATGCACGTCGAGATGTCGCTCGACCAGATGTTCTTCCTGCGGCCGCTGCCGGAGCTAGCGCGCTACCGCACCCCCGTACGCGGGCTGTACCTCACCGGCGCCAGCACTCACCCTGGCGGCGGGGTGTTCGCAGCCAGCGGCTATAACACCGCCCGCACCGTGCTCAGCGACATGCACGCCGCCCGGCGGGTGTGGGCGGGGGCCGCACTCTCCGCGGCGCTGGCCGCCACGGCGCTGGTAGTGGCCAGGCGGCGCCGCAACGGGGTCCCCGGTGCGATGCCGTAGGTGCAGCAGCGGCAGGGCCATATGGTTCGAATCGCGGATGGCGGCCGCTGCTGCACCTACGGCCGGCAGGCCGCCTCCGGGCCGCGGCCGATGTGGGCGTTGAAGAACGCGCGGATCGCCGCCTCGTCCACACTTTGCAGGCGCAGCAGGTAGTTCCAGGCTGTGAGCACAACTGGCGCGTCGATCTGGTCGGCCGGGCGCGGCACCATCACGACGCACGGGTTCTGGCGCAGCAGGCCGCGTGCGATCTCAGTGAGCCGGTCCACGCTGGCCTGGTCCAGCCCCTGGCGGTAATGGATGATCACGCCGCCGTGCTCGATGTTGTGGACCGTGAGCGTGTCCTGGATCGGCTCGCTGTGGATGCCCCACGGCGCGGTGCCGCCGCCCCAATGGTAGCCGGAGGTGGGCGGGTTAGAGTTCCACGCCACCGGCGGCGTGTCGTCCGGGTTCTGGAGGTGCAGCCCCTGCCCCTGGTCCGGCACACGCTCGCCGACGTTGGGGCCGGCGGTGCGGGCCAGCGCGAAGCCGATGGCCGCGAGCAGCACCGCCGCCACCACGGCGATGCCGATGTAGGTGCTGGTGTTGCTCTTGCGGCGCGCGGGGCCGCGGCTGCGACTGGGGCGCCTGCTGCTCCGGGTCATCCTCATCCTCACCTGTGATTCAGTGTCCCCAATCCACAAAGGACATGAATGATTCTGCTGGCAACCTCGCGCAACGTGTGCTTGCTCACCATCGCCGCCGGTGGGGCGTGGAGGGCCACAGGCCCCCGAGCCCCCACGGTGGTCTCGTGGCCCGAGCCTTCGCGTCCTTCGTGGATCAACTCCCGGCGAGCGCCAGGGCCACCTGTGCGGCCACGCGCGCATTCTGGCGCAGCAGGGCCACATTGGTGCGGACGCTCTCGCCGTGGGTCTCCTCGGCCACGGCGGCCAGCAGGAAGGGGGTGACGGCCGGGCCGCGCACGCCTGCCGCCTCGGCGCGCGTCAGGGCGCGGGCGATCGGCCCCTCCACCGCTTCCGGCGCCAGCGCCACCTCGGCCGGGGGCGGAACCGCCAACAGCATGCCTGCGCCGCCTAGCGCCCGGTGCGCCCGCCAGACCCGTGCCACCTCCGATGCGCTCTCCACCCGCGGCACCGGTAGGCCGCTGCGTGCGCTGTAGAATGCGGGGAACTCCTCCGTGCCGAGGCCCAGCACCGGCACCCCCGCCGTCTCCAGGTACTCCACGGTGGCCGGCAGATCCAGGATGGCCTTCGCGCCGGCGCAGACCACCAGCACCGGCGTACGCGCCAGCTCCGTCAGGTCTGCCGAGATGTCCCAGCTCTCGCGCGCACCGCGATGCACTCCGCCGATCCCACCGGTGGCGAACACCTGCACCCCCGCCAACGCCGCCAACGCCATGGTGGCCGAGACGGTGGTGGCGCCGTCCCGCCCTGTGGCCACGGCGTAGGCGATGTCGCGTCGCGAGAGCTTCAATACGCCGGCGGCCCGCGCGAAGCGCTCGATGTCTGCCCAGGCCATGCCTACCACGGGCGCGCCGGCCACCACCCCCACCGTGGCCGGGACGGCGCCAGCGGCGCGCACCTCGGCCTCCATGGCGCGGGCCAGCTCCAGGTTGTGCGGGTAGGGCAGCCCGTGCGAGATCACGGTGCTCTCCAGCGCCACCACGGCGCCGGCGGCGCGCACCTCCTCGGGGACGCGGATCATCTGGGTGTCAGGATGATTCATCATTTTGATCTTGGAGGCGAGAAGCCCCTCCAGGGCTCCCCAGCGGGGTCGGGGGACGCGCCGCTCCGAGCCTCTCCGGCGGGGGCCATTAATGACAGGACGTACGCGGTGGGCCTGCCCCCGCACCCCACGGGGAGGTGTGGCGGGGCGCAGCCCCTCCGAAACAGAGGTGAGAAGACTCTGTTTGGAGGCCGTAGGCCCCCAAACCCCGGCGGGGCTCTGCCCCGCGCCCCCGGTTCGCGGGCGACCGCGGAACTCCTGTCAATGAATCGTAAATGGCACGACCATTGTGATCTTGCTGGACGAGCCGTAGACCACCAGGGTGTAGGCGCCGGGCGGCAGCTCCCTCGTATGCAGCTCCATGTCGGCCTGGCCCTGCTCGCCGGCGGTGGTGGCGAGGCGCGTCTCGCGCACGCCGTCCGGCGTGTTGAGCCAGGTGGAGATGCGCTCGCCGGGGAAGTAGTTGCGCACCCGCACGGCCAGCGTGGCGCCGGCGGGGGCCGC
>DATMBA010000125.1:0-7402 GCA_035559635.1 Roseiflexaceae bacterium | reverse complement strand
CGGGCCGCCGCGCTCCCCACCAGCACCACGCCCACCGCCGTGCTGCGCAGCGGCCGCAGCGCCACCACGCCCGCGCTCGCCCGCGCCAGCGCCTCCGCCCGCGCCAGCGCCTCCTCGGGGATGGCGAACGGGATGATCTTGATCGTCGCCACCCGCCTGCGCGCGCGGGCCAGCGTGTGGCCAGGGAGCGTGGCCACCGTCAACCCGTCGATGTCGTTGATCGCCAGCAGCGTATCCGCGTCCACCTCCACCACGCCGTCCGCCGCGGCGAGCAGGTTGACCCGGCTGTGGACGGGGGGGGTGGCCACCACCCCCGGCCCGCACACCGCCGCGGCTAGCCGGCGCGCCGCCTCGTCCTCGTGGACGTCGCCGGGCTCGAGCACCGCCACGCGCACCGCGGCCAGACCCAGTTCGCGCAGGCGGGCCGCGTCCTCCGGCGTGAGGCGGCGGCCCTTCGGCAGCGCCTTGCCCCCGGTGGCGCCGACGATATTGTGGCGCAGGATGTGGCCGATGGCCTCGTCGATCGGGAGCGTCATCAGATGCATAGGGTTGAGTATAGCGCATTCCGGCACAGCGTGGCAGCGAGCATAGGGTGTAAGCGTTCTCGCCACGCTCGGCAGCGCCGGGCCGCTGATGCACGGTTACGAACTCCGTAGGCTTATGGCGCCGCACCACGCCCGGCAGGGTCCAGAGGGCACCCCGCAGCGGGCTATCCCCTGCCAAGCCCGCCGGCGCGGGCTGTGGCTCAGGCCGCGCAGCCGGTCTGAGCGATGGATAGTCGGCCCGTGAACGGGCCGGGCGTGGGACGCCAGGGTGGACGTTGACGTGGCCCTAGCGGCAAGGATGCGCGGCGTGCACGCTTCTTGCCTTTGCGGTACAATATGGGGACGATTTCGCGCAGCGAGAGGACGCCGTGACCGTCATCACCTACGAAGAGCTCGCCGCCGGCCTAGAGGACGCCTGGCTCATGGCCGGCCTGCACGAGCACGCGCTCTACGAGGCGGTGCACCCGGAGACGCTGGACCGCTCCTACCGCGTCGAGTTGTTCCCCGAGCACCCCGAGCCGCTCACCGAGGGCGCCTCGCCACCCTGGGTGGAGCTGAGCTTCAGCTGGACGCCGGCGCATCAGCTCTACTCCGAGGGTCGCGAGATCTCGCCTGGCGTGCTGGAGTTGGCCTGGACCTACACGGTGGACGTGCGCGGCGCGGCGGACCGCAGCGATGTGGACCTGGTGCGGGCTTTCAACAGCGCGGTGCGCGCGGCACTGCGGCGCGTCTCGCCCGATATGCCCGGCCCGGCGGAGTATATCGCGGTGGAGGTGCGGCGCGGCTACCGCAGCGACGGCGAGCGGCCCACCCTCGCCTACACCCAACTCATCGGCACGAACGTCACCGACCTGAGCGACCTTTGGGCGGCGCGCAGCCCCGACGCCCCCCGCGAGGCCCTGCGCGACGAACTGCTGATCGTCGCAGCGCTGTTGCATGCGTTGGGCGAGGCGTTCGCGCCCGGCGGTCTCGGTGGCTATCGTTCGGTAGATACGGCGTAGGGATGGTATAATGCTCGTATACACGGCTAGAGCGGTGGGAATTGGTGGCCCTAACTGAGGCATAGACCCGCGCGAGCGCAGGATGAGGGTGTGGGGGCGCAGCCCCCGAAAAATCCACGAGGATTCTTTTTGGAGGGGCGCAGCCCCTCCTCACCTCCCCGTGGGTGCGGGGGCCGTGCCACCGCGTACGTCCTGTTATCTACACATATCCGGCAGGATAGCTATGCTCGGCGAGGAGCGCTGGTGCGCCAGGCAGCGCTAGGAAGGAGCGCACGCTATGATTGCGAACGAGACACTCGCGGCGATCAGGAAGCGCCTTGAGGACGAGCGTGCTGAGTTGCTCGCGCAGATCGACGCGCTCCAGATCGAGAACCAGAACCAGCAGGATGACTACGGCGTGGGGAACCATCTCGCCGACGATGCCAGCGAACTGTTCCTGCGCGAGCGTAACATCGCGCTGCGTGGTAATGCCGAGGAGTTGATCGCCCAGATCGACGCGGCGCTGCATCGCATGGACCAGGGGTCGTACGGCATCTGTGCCCGCTGCGGTAAGCCGATCGCCGAGGAGCGCTTGGAGGCCCTGCCGCACGCTATCTACTGTATCACCTGCCAGGCCGAGATCGAGCGCGAGCGGTAAGATAGCGGAAGCAGATCGAGATGCGCATAGTGAAAGAGTTGCGGCACTACTGGATCGCCCCCGGCCTGATCGCTACCAGCATCGTCGTGTTCGACCAGATCGCCAAGCGCTGGATCTGGGAGTTGCTCGGCCCGGACGAGGGGACCAGCGTCACACTGCTCGCTCCCTGGCTCAGCCTCACGCTGGTGAAGAACACCGGTGTCGCCTTCGGGCTGTTCCAGGGCATCCCGCACTTCTTCACCATCACCTCGATCCTGATCAGCCTGGGCGCGATCTACTTCTACCGCTTCCACCTGCCGCGCAGCCGGCCCTGGATCCAGTTCAGCCTCGGCCTGATCGTCGGCGGGGCGATCGGCAATATCATCGACCGCGTCCGCCAGGGGTATGTGGTGGACTTTGTGCACGTAAGCTGGTTCCCCGGCATCTTCAACGTGGCCGACGCCGCCATCACGGTGGGCGTGGCCATGCTCGCCGGCTACCTGCTGTTCGTCGGCGAGGCCGCCGAGCGGCGCCCCTCCCCGCCCGACGATGCGCTGCTTGGCGAGTTGCTCGGCCGCGAGCCCCCCGGCCGGTGATAGTCCCCATGACCGAGGAGTTGGAAGGTGAGACCTTCACGCTGGTGGTGTCCCCCGAGGACGCTGGCCAGCGGCTGGACCGCTTCGTGGCCGCGAAGGCGCCCGACCTGTCTCGCAGCTATGCCCAGCAACTGATCGAAGACAACCACATCCGCGTCAACGGCCGGGATGCGCGCGCCAGCACCCCCCTGCGCGCCGGCGACGTGGTGACGGTCTGGCGGCCGCTCGCCCAACCCACCGACCTGGTGGCTGAGGATATCCCGCTCCAGGTGGTCTACGAGGACGCCGACGTGGTGGTGCTGGACAAGCCGGCCGGCATGGTGGTGCACCCCGCGCCCGGCCACACCCGCGGCACGCTCGTCAACGCCCTGCTCGCCCGCTACCCGGACATCGCCATCGGCGGCGACCTGCGGCCGGGGATCGTGCACCGGCTGGACCGCGACACTTCAGGGTTGCTGGTGGTGGCGCGCAACGACCGGGCGCTGCGCGAGTTGCAGGCCCAGCAGCAGGCCCGCACGATGGCCAAGGTCTACCTGGCGGTGATGGACGGCCGCTTCAAGGAGCCGGAGGGCGTGATCGACGCGCCGATCGCCCGCCATCCCACCGACCGCACCCGCATGGCGGTGGTGGCGGGCGGGCGCAGCGCCCGCACCCACTGGCGCGTGCTAGAGGAGTTGGGTGAGTACACGCTGCTGGAGGTCCGGTTGGAGACCGGCCGCACCCACCAGATCCGCGTCCACTTCGCCCACAAGAGCCGCCCGCTGCTGGGGGACCCGCTGTATGGCCCCAGGCGCCCGCGCGCCACCTTCGGGCTGACCCGCCAGTTCCTGCACGCCCACCGGCTCGGCTTCCGGCTCCCCGGCGGGGGCGCGTGGGCCGAGTTCAGTTCGCCCCTGCCGGCGGACCTGGCTGCGGCGCTGGAGAAGCTGCGCGCGCGGGCCGGGCGCGCGGCGAGTTGAGGTCGCTCCATGCTTACCGGATCTGGGCGCACGAAGTGGTATACTGAGCGCGGTGCGGGAGGGCGCCGCCCTCCCTGGAGAGCCAGCCCACGGCGGGAGGGGCCAGAGGAGAGCGTAGCCTTCCCTGGAGAGCCAGCCCACCACATATATAGCCGAAGGAGATCATAATGCGCCCCAAGATCACCATCATCGGCGCCGGCTTCGTCGGGTCGACGGCCGCGCACTGGATCGCCGCCAAGGAGCTTGGCGACATCGTCCTGGTGGACATCATCGAGGGCGTGCCGCAGGGCAAGGGGCTGGACCTGCTGGAGGCCGGCCCGATCGAGGGCTTCGATGTGCGCGTCACCGGCACGAACGACTACGCCGATACCGCCGGCTCCGACGTGATCATCGTCACCTCTGGCGCGCCGCGCAAGCCAGGCATGACCCGCGAGGATTTGATCAAGGTCAACGCCAATATCACCCGCGATTGCATCTCGAAGGCCGCACCGCTCTCGCCGAACGCCATCATCGTCATGGTGAACAACCCGCTCGACACCATGGCCTACCTGGCGAAGCAGGTGAGCGGCTTCCCGAAGAACCGGGTGGTGGGACAGGCCGGCGTGCTCGATAGCGCCCGCTACCGCACGTTCATCGCCATGGAGGCCGGCGTGTCGGTGGAGGATGTGCAGGCCATGCTGATGGGCGGCCACGGCGACGAGATGGTGCCGCTGCCGCGCTTCAGCACCATCGCCGGCATCCCGGTGACTGAGTTCATCACGCCGGAGCGGCTGGAGGCGATCGTGGACCGCACGCGCAAGGGCGGCGGCGAGATCGTCAACCTGCTCAAGACCGGCAGCGCCTACTATGCTCCGAGCGCCGCGGTGGTGCAGATGGTGGAGGCGGTGCTGCGGGACAAGAAGCGTGTGATCCCGTGCGCCTGTTACCTGGAGGGCGAGTACGGCCTGCGCGACATCTACTTCGGCGTGCCGTGTGTGCTCGGCGCTGGCGGCGTGGAGAAGGTGATCGAGTTGCCGCTCGACGAGGCCGAGATGTCGCTGGTGCGCAAGAGCGCCGACGCGGTCCGGTCCTCGATCGAGACGCTGAAGACGCTGTAGGGGGGGCCTCCCTTCCCGGAGAGACCTTGGACATCGCAGCTACATCCCCAACCCCGCCCCGCCCGGCCACGGCGCGCGACAGCCGGCGGATGCTGGGCGGCGACCGCTTCTACGCGGCGGCGCGCTGGGCCGCCGTGCTGCTGCTGCTGGCCATCAGCGCCCTGGTGAGCCAGCAGCCGGTCTGGCCGCCGCTGGCCTCCGGCCACCCCTTCGCGTTGCTGGCGTGGGCCTATGCGCTCTTCAGCCTGCTGGTCACTGTGGCGCTGTTCATCCATGCGCTGCGCCCGGTGCTCAGCGTGGCCTTCGTGGTGGATATCGCCTTTATCACGCTGTACACCTACTTCAACCGCGACCCGCGCGACCTCTTCTACCCGCTCTACCTGCTGCCGCTGGTGAGCGCCGCGTTCCGCCTCCAGCCCCCGCGCAGCCTGCTCACCGGGCTGGTCACCGCGGTGGCTTACTGCGCCGCCTGGCTGCTGGCGCGCGTCGGCCCGGCCAATGGCGCCCTGCCGGACGACCCGGTGGGGCTGGTGTCGCTGCTCATGAAGGGCGCCGGGCTGGTGTTCGTCCCGTGGATCACGGGGGGCCTGGCCGAGCGCTGGAGCACCTCGAACCGCATGAGCGTGGCGCTGGCCGAGCAGCAGCGGCTTGACGCGCTCGCCGAGGCCAACGCCTACCGTGACCAGATGCGGGCGCTCTACGAGGTGGCCTACACCCTGTCCACCACCGCCAACTACCAGAACGTGCTCAACGTGGCGCTCGCCGAGTGCCACAAGCTTGTCCCGCACACCTGCAGCCTGGTGCTGCTCTCCACCGGCGAGCCGGACACCCTGTTCGTCGCGGCGTCGTACAACTTGAGCGAGCAGGACCGCGCGCAGCGCCTCACGGTAGGCAAGGGGGTGGTGGGGCAGGCACTGCGCGCCGCCGACCCGTGCATCGTGGCGGACATCAGCCTGGAGCCGGAGTTGCTGCCGATCGCGGCGCTCACCGGGTGCCGCGCCGCCTGCCTCGTGCCGCTGCGCAGCGGCCTGAACACTTATGGCGTCATGATCGTCGCCAGCGACCGCGCCGGCGCCTTCAACGAGGAGCAACTCGGCAAGTTGGTGGCGCTGGCCTCCTACGCGCTGGTGGCGCTGCAGAACGCGCAGCTGATCTACGACCTGCGCCAGGAGCGCGAGAAGTTGCTCTCCAAGGAGGAGGAGGTGCGCCACCAACTCGCGCGCGACCTGCACGACGGCCCGGCCCAGGCGCTGGCGGCGATCACCATGAACGTCGAGTTCATCAAGCGCCTGCTGGAGCGCGACCCGGCGCGGGTGCTGCCCGAGCTGGACAAGCTCGGCGCGCTCGCCAAGCGCACCACCCATGAGGTGCGCACCATGCTCTTCGAGTTGCGCCCGCTGGCGCTGGAGACGCAGGGGCTGGACGTGACGCTGGCGCAGTACCTGGAGCGCTTCCAGGGCAACGGCACGCAGATCATCCTGGAGGTGGAGAACGTCTCGGCGCACCTGGACACCAAGACCGAGGGCACGCTGTTCAACATCATCCAGGAGTCGATCAACAACGCGCTCAAGCACGCCAGGGCCGAGCATATCTGGGTGCGCCTGAGGCAGACGGAGAGCGCGCTCGAGACGGTAGTGCAGGACGACGGGCGCGGCTTCGACCTGGCGAAGGTCAAGGCCTCCTACGAGAAGCGTGGCTCGTTCGGCCTGCTCAACATCGAGGAGCGCGCCACGCTGGTGGGCGGCCTGGCCGAGCTGCACTCGGCGCCAGGCCAGGGCACCACGGTGCGGGTGATCGTGCCGCTGTAAGGGCGCAGCAGGGCGGGCCTACCGCGCACGCTATCTCGGTAAACCGCCGCCTCGCTGTGCCCTCTGCGATTATTATGAACAACCCCTACCTCGACCCTGCCCGGGTGCGCTCGGCGCTGCGCGCGCTCCAGTTGCGCCCGTCGCGGGGCATGGGCCAGAACTTCCTCGTGGACCCGCAGGCGCTCGCCGCGATCGTGGCGGCCGCCGAGTTGGGACCGGTCGACACGGCCCTGGAGGTGGGGCCGGGGCTTGGGGTGCTCACCTGGGAGTTGGTGCGGCGCGCCGGCACCGTGGTGGCGGTGGAGTTGGACAAGCGCCTGGCCGACCGCCTGCGCCAGGAGTTCGCCAGCGCGCGCAACCTCACAATTGTGCAGGCCGACGTGCTCAAGCTGCCGCCGGAAGAGTTGCTCGCTGCCGCTCACGACCAACGACCAACGACCAACGACCAACGACCAACGACCGGGGACGAGCGCGCCGTCGTTACGATATCGGACGCTGAAGCTGACGCAGGCGAGCGTTCGTCATTGGCCGTTCGTCGTTCGTCATTCAAAGTGGTGGCCAACCTCCCCTACGCCATCACCTCGCCGGTGCTGCGCCACTTCCTGGAGGCGCGCCTGCGGCCCGAGTTGCTGGTGGTGCTGGTGCAATGGGAGGTGGCCGAGCGCATCGCCGCCGGCCCAGGGGACCTGAGCGTGCTGGCGCACGCGGTGCAGCTATACGCCACGCCGGAGATCGTGGCGCGCGTGCCGGCTGCGAGCTTCGTGCCGGCGCCGGCGGTGG
>DATMBA010000124.1:0-3161 GCA_035559635.1 Roseiflexaceae bacterium | reverse complement strand
CTCGCCGAGGCCTACGCCTACCTGGAGCAACAGGCGGCCAGGGCCAGCCGCCGGGTGCAGCTGGCGCGCGCCGGCTGCGAGCGCGCCCGGGCGACCCGCCCGGCCCGCAGGCGCAGCGGAAGCTCCCCGTCTCCGCCAGCGGACCGCTGCGCGCAGCTGGCGGAGGTGGAGGAACGGTTGGAGCGCGCCGACCGGCAGCGCGATGCGCTGGCCGCACTTGTGGCCGACGCCGACGACCCGGCGCGGGAGGTGGAGCGCTTGCGACGCGACTACCTGGCGATCGAGGACGCCGCCTTCCAGATCTGGAAGGTCGTCTCCCCCGACGAGTACCGCCGCGAGGCCGCCCGCCGCGCCGCCGCGCAGCCTCTTGGCGCCGCCGACACGTCGAGCACCTATGCCAGTGGGTCATCCGACACCTCCAGCGGCAGTTCCTCCGATTGGTCGAGCGGCTCGTCGGGCTCCGGCGGCGAGAGCAGCGACGGCGGCTCGTGGTGATCGGGGAGGTTTGGAGGGGCGCTGCTCCGCCGAAAAAGATGATTGTGCGAAGGACACCACCGATGACCACCATCACGCCCCAACACCTGGAGCGGCTGCGCCGCTACGATACGCCGACGGTCTGTAACCTGATCGAGCTGTTCGACATCCGTCCGCGCAACGCCGGCTACATGGACGGGCGCATCCAGGCCTGCTTCCCGGACCTGCCGCCCATGGTGGGGTTCGCGGCCACGGCGACGTTCCGCGCCACCGCGCCCGCCTCCGGCAGCGCCTACGCCGCGCTCGAGGGCCAGGTGGAGCGCTTCGCGGAGTTGAGCGGCCCGGCGGTGGTGGTGTTCCAGGACCTGGACAGCCCCACGGCGGCGGCGACCTTCGGCGAGGTGATGTGCACCGTCTACCAGGCGTTCGGCGCCGCCGGTATCATCACCAGCGGCGCCGGGCGGGACCTGGACCAGGTGCGGGCGATCGGCTTCCCGGCCTTCACCGGCGGGACGATCTGCTCGCACGGCTACACCCACATCCTGGATCTGCACACGCCGGTGCACGTCGGCGGGGTCATGGTGCGCCCGGATGACCTGCTGCACGGCGACCGCAACGGGGTGACGACGGTCCCGCGCGAGATCGTGGCGGAGTTGCTGGACATCGCCGACGCGTTCGTGGCCGCCGAGCAGGTGGTGCTGGACGCCATGCGCGCCAGCGCCCCTACCCCGGCGCGGCTGCGTGAGGCGCGGGCCGAGTCGAAGGCACGTATCGCACAGTTACAGGCCCAGGTGTCGCGCAGGCGCTGAGCGGGCACGGATGCGCAGCGCGAGGTGGAAGAGGTTCTGCCCCGCCCAACGGTCACTCGGTCGCCCTCTGGTCCCGCTGTGCGCTCTCTGGCACGTCCGCGCGGCGCCGAGCAGGTCCCGCAGGCCGAAGGGCTTCTGCAGGACCCCGGCCAGGCCAGCGCCCGCGAAGCGCGCGGCGGCCTCCTGCGCGCTGTACGCATACGTGACCGATGCTCTAGAACCAATACTTTTCAAATAAGCGGGCGCTGCCCGCAGCGGTGGGGTGCGGGGGCGGATGCGCCGCCCCCACACCCCACCGGAGGAGGATGTGGAGGGCTTCGCCCTCCATACCTCCCGTATTTGAAAGGTATTGGCTCTAGAACGGGACGGGGGCGCGCTCGACGACCCCGGTGAGGCAGCCGATCGCCCCGGCGGCCTTGGAGAGCTCGTCCACCGCCACGGTGCGGCAGGCGATGCCGAGCGACTCGTAGAAGGTCTGCGTGCGCGGGTTGCCGCCCGGCATGAGGATCTCGCGCGGACCGAGCGTGACGAAGTTGAAGGCATGGCTGTCGCGCGGCTCGCGCTCGTCCGGCAGGAACACCACCCGGTAGCCACGCGCCCGCAGCGCCTCCACGCCGCGGTGGACGAAGCGCGTCGGCCAGGCGATCGCCAGGTCGCGGTCCACGATCCGCAGCATGCCCATCAGATGCATGGTGCCGAACGGCATGTCCACCTGCACCACCTCGACGCCCATCTCGCGCAGGACGGCCGTCACCTGGGCCGCGCCGGCATCGTTGGTGCGCAAGCCGCGGCCCAGGATCACGGTGCGCGGGTCGATCCACATCGCGTCGGCGCCCTCGAACGTGGCCTCGCCGCTGACGCTGCGCAGGATCGGCACCCCAAGCTCGGCCAGGCGGCGGGCGGCCCAGCGCTCCTCGCCGGCGCGCACCTCGGAGGCCGGCCGCGCCAGAATCGCGCCCTCGGGCGTCATGAAAAACAGGTCGGCCATGAACATCTGATTGGGCGTGGGCACACCCTCCGGCTCGGCGTAGTACACCGCCACCCCGGCATCCCGGTACACCTGTGCCATCGCGTCGTGCTGGGCCTGGGCGCGCGCCACGTCGAGCGGCTCGAGCATGTTGACGGCGTTGAAGTCCAGCGAGGCGGCCAACTCCGCGCCGGGGCGGTGGAGCAGCACCGCGCGCAGGCGGGACCACTCGCTGCTCGCACCGCAGGCGCCCCACAGCGCGCCGATCTCCTCGCGCGTCGTGCGCGTACGCGGCCGCCAGCCATCCCCGCCGTAGGCGGACTGGGTGTGGACGTAGGTGCGGTCGGGCATGTGCGCTGTCCTTTCGTTCGCTGCGCGCCTCTGAGAACGCTCGCCCGCATTATACGGCGTAGGGTCTCAGAGCTTGTTTGAAAAGCCTCCCGACTGGGGTGCGGGGGCCATAGGCCCTCACGCTCCCCGTTTCAAACAGGCGCTCAGGGGAGAGCATGGCCTCCCTGAGACCCTACCCTTTTCCACAGGCGGGGACGTGGGGGTGCAGCCCCCGCACCGGTCTCGCCGTCCACAGGCGGGGTGCTTGAACGTTGCCTATGTACTGGGGTATCCTGGCGGCGCACCACGCGAAGGCGCGTGCACGCCGCAGGCGTTCACGCAGGGTACCTGCGGGCTATCCGTCACGCAGGCCACCGGCGCGGCCTGCACCCTAGCCCGCGCCGGCGGGCGTGGGAGGGCACCATGGACCCGATGAGTTAGTAAAACTTTTGACTACCGTACAGAAAACCTGTTCGCCTTGCGGTCCTGAAACGAGTACGTGCCGCAGCTGATAGGATTCCCAACGAGGTTCGCTACCAACGACTCGAAGGGAGGCCAACCATGCGCGACACGTACCGCCG
>DATMBA010000123.1:0-6257 GCA_035559635.1 Roseiflexaceae bacterium | reverse complement strand
CGATACGCGCGGGTTCATCTCGATCGCGACAATGCGGCCGTCGGCGGGATTGATCGCGAACTGGATGTTCGAGCCGCCGGTCTCGACGCCGACGCGCCGGATGATGCGGCGGCCCATGTCGCGCATCCGCTGGTATTCCTTGTCGGTCAGCGTCAGCGCCGGCGCCACCGTCACCGAGTCGCCGGTATGAACACCCATCGGGTCGATGTTTTCGATCGAGCAGACGACAACGTAGTTGTCGGCCCCATCGCGCATCACCTCGAGCTCGAACTCCTTCCAGCCGAGCACGCTCTGCTCGATCAGCACTTGGGTCACCGGCGAGGCGCGCAGGCCGCGGTCGGCCAGCTCGCGCAGCTCAGATTCGTCGTGTGCCAGGCCGCCGCCGGAGCCGCCGAGCGTGAAGGAGGGACGCACCAGCACCGGGTAGCGGATGCGGGCGGCCACCTCGAGCGCCTGCTCCACGGTGGAGACCGTCTCGCCGAGCGGTACGCCCAGGCCGGCCTTGAGCATGGCCTGCTTGAACAGCTCGCGGTCCTCGGCCAGCGCGATCGCCTCCGGCTGCGCGCCGATCAGCTTCACGCCGTACCGCTCCAGCACGCCGGAGGCGGCCAGCTTCATAGCCAGGTTGAGGCCGGTCTGGCCGCCGACGGTGGGCAGCAGCGCGTCGGGCCGCTCGCGCTCGATGATCTTCTCCACAACCTCTGGAGTGAGCGGCTCGATGTAGGTGGCGTCCGCCAGCTGCGGGTCGGTCATGATCGTGGCCGGGTTGGAGTTCACCAGCACCACGCGGAACCCCTCGCGGCGCAGGACCTTGCAGGCCTGGACGCCGGCGTAGTCGAACTCACACGCCTGGCCGATCACGATCGGGCCGGAGCCGATCACAAGAATCGAGTGTATGTCGGTGCGCCTGGGCATAATTTCAGGTGTTACTCCCGAATGAGTGGTGACAATCAAGATCGGTAGTACCTTCCCCCGGATTCGGGCCTTCAGGCGGCCTTGACCGGCGAAAGCCGCAAATCCAGCTACCGATTTCGGTTGTCAAAACGTATTAGACCGAAGCCGTGACGGAAGACCGAGGACCGCATCGGGGCAGGATGAACGCTGTCCTGATGTTGCATGCTTCGTCGGTCCCCAGTCAACCTCTCGTGCGGCCGCGCGTGTCGGTGAGCGCGTCCAGCACGTCCTTCAGTTCGTCGATCGCCGCCACCAGCGCGCTGGCTCGGGCGGCGAAGTCCGGCGGCAGGCCCGCGTCGTCGCCTCCGCCGGCCTGGGCGAGCATGCCGGCCACGCCGCGCAGCGTGCCGATCGGTGTGAGCATGTCATGCCGGAACACGTGCAGGTCCTCGTCGCGCAGCCCGCCCACCGCGCGGGCGCGCTCGGACAGGCCGAGCGCCTGGCCGGCCACCGCGGCCAGCTTGGCGGCCGAGATGCCGACGATCTCGACCAGCTCGCCGAGCCGCCCGCCGAACAGCGCCGGCGCCGCCGAGTCGTCCATTGCCGTAAGCTCGGCGGCGAGGCGGGCCGCCTCAGCGAGCGGCGCGCGCATCTCCTGCTCGAGCAGCGCCATGCGCTCGCCTGGACTCCTGGTGTAGAACACCCTCAGTTCGTCGTACCGTGACATGGCCGCCTGCTCCTTTTGTGCCTGGCTCATCAGTCATCGGCCATAGGTGACGGCGGTTGCCGAAGCCGGGACCTATCGTCTATGACCAATCACCTCACGGAGGGCGGCGTCGCGCGGCTCAGGCCCCCCGCATCAGGTCGACGAACTGCCCGAAGAGGTAGCGCGCGTCGTGCGGGCCGGGAGCGGCCTCCGGGTGATACTGCACGCCGAAGGCCCGCAGGTCGCGGGCACGCAGTCCCTCGCAGCAGGTGTCGTTCAAGTTCACGTGCGTGATCTCCACGCCCTCCGGCAGCGAGTCGGCCGCCACCGCGAAGCCGTGGTTATGGCTGGAGATCTCCACCCGCCCGGTGTCGGTGAAACGCACCGGCTGGTTGCCGCCGCGGTGGCCGAAGTGCAGCTTGTAGGTGCTGCCGCCCAGGGCCAGGCCCAGGATCTGGTGGCCGAGGCAGATGCCGAAGATCGGCACCTTACCCAGCAACTCGCGCACCGACTGGATGGCATACGTCACCGCCGCCGGGTCGCCGGGGCCGTTCGAGAGGAACACCCCGTCCGGTCGCAGCGCCAGCACCTCGGCGGCCGTGGTGCTGGCCGGCACCACCGTGACGCGGCAGCCCTGCTCGGCCAGCAGGCGCAGGATGTTGCGCTTGATGCCGAAGTCGTACGCTACCACGTGCAGGGGTTGAGGGGCAGCGGATGGGGGTTGGGGCCTGGCCCCACCATCCCCCAATCCCCATCCCCCAATCCCCTCGACCCAGTGGTACGGCTCGGGGCACGTCACATACGGCACCAGGTCAAGCCCCGTCATCGAGGGGGCGCTGCGGGCGGCAGCCACCAGGGCCTCGGCGTCGGTGCGCCGCGAAGAGATCACAGCGCGCATGGCGCCGCGCTCGCGGATGTGGCGCACCAGCGCGCGGGTGTCCACGCCGGTCATGCTCACCACGCCGCGCTCCGCCAGGTACGCATCCAGCGACGTCGTAGCGCGCCAGCTCGAGACGCGCCGGCTCGCGGCGCGCACCACAAAACCGGAGAGCCAGGGACGCTGGCTCTCCTCGTCGTCGAAGTTCACCCCGGTGTTCCCGATATGCGGCGCGGTCATCACCACGATCTGGCCGTAGTAAGAGGGGTCGGTCAGCACCTCCTGGTAGCCGGTCATCGATGTGTTGAAGACTACCTCGCCGGCGCGCTCGCCGATCGCGCCCAGGGCGTAGCCCGGCCAGGTTGTGCCATCCTCCAGCGCCAGCAGCGCCGGTGTTCGCTCGCTCATGCCTGCCTATCTTCCCCCGTGTTCTGGTATGCCAGACATTATACCGTTATTTAGAGCCAATACTTTTCAAATAAGCGGGCGCTGCCCGCAGCGTGAGGGTGCGGGGGCCGCAGGCCCCACGTAACTCCACGGTCAGAGCTCCATCACCACCGCCGTCTCGTCACAGCGCTGCTGCAGCGGGCAGAGCACGCAGTCACGCCAGACCTTCTCGGGGAAGCGCTCGTGGCCGGTCACCGTGAAGCCGAGCTTCTCGAAGAACGGCACCGCGCGGGTGAGGGCGAAGACGGTGAGGAAGCCGCGCCGGCGCGCCTCGGCCACCAGCCCGCGCACGATCGCCGCGCCCACACCATAGCTGCGGTAGGCCGGCAGCACCGCCAGCGAGCGGATCTCGGCCAGCACCGGCGTCATCTGCAGCAGCGAGCCGATGCCCACCACGGCGCCGCCCACCTCGGCCACCAGCCAGGTGGGCAGGCTGGCGCGGATGTTCTCGGCGCTGCGCGGCAGCAGGTGGCCCTGCCGCACGTGCTCGGCCACGATCGCCACGATCGCCGGAATATCTGCCTCGGACGCCGGGCGCACCTGCACTGTGGGGGGCTGGAGCGGGCGTATCTGGAGTTGGGCCTCAGGGACCAGAGTGGTCATGGTCTTATGTTTCCTTGTCCTTATGCGCCGTAGAGCATTGCCAGGCGCCGGCGCGTCCTTACGTGGGGGTGGCATCGCGACCGGCCAGGATCACCGTGCCAGATGCCGCATCACCCAGGCCGGCCAGATTGGTGATGCGCGCGGCGCGCACGCCGGCGTCCAGCGTGCTGAGCGCGGCGCGCACCTTGGGGATCATCCCGCCGCCGATCGTGCCGTCGGCGATCAGCGCCTCCACCTGGGCGCGATTCAGCCGCGCCGCGCGCTCGCCGCCCACCAGCACGCCCGGCACGTTGGTGACGAACACCACCTCGGCCGCGCCGATCGCGCCAGCGATCGCCCCGGCCGCCTCGTCCGCGTTCACGTTATAGGGGCCGTCCGGCCCGAGCGACACCGGTGCCACCACCGGCACCACGCCCTTCGCGAGCAGCTCCAGCAGCACGCCGGCGCGCACGGCGATGGGCCGCCCAACGCGCCCGAGGTCGCCCGCGGGGTGCAGCTGTTTCTCCACACGGATCAGCCCGCGGTCCACCCCCGAGAGGCCCTGCGCGTCCGCGCCCGCCGCGATCAGCGCCGCGGCCAGGCGGGTGGCGACGCTGCCGCACAGCACCATCTCGGCCGCCCGCAGCGCCGTCTCGTCTGTCACACGCAGCCCGGCTACAAAGCGCGGCTCGCCGCCAAGCGCCTGCTGGACGGCGCCGATCTCCTTGCCGCCGCCGTGCACCAGCACCGGCGCGGGGCGCATGGCCGCCACGGCGCGCGCAAAACGCTCGACGAACTGCGGGTCGTCTAACTCATTGCCACCCACTTTGATGACCAGGAAGTACATTTCACACCATCTACGTAGCCTAGTAAGAGCCTGTCCGCATACCTCGGGGAGGTTGCAGGGGAGGGCGCAGCCCTCCCCTGCAACCCCACGCTATCCGGGGTATCCTACTACACCAGCCCTTCGACCTCCTCCACCCCGAACATCACATTCATGTTCTGGATCGCCTGGCCCGCTGCGCCCTTCACCAGGTTGTCCAGGCTAGAGACCACGATCAGCAGGCCAGGGACCGCCTGGGTGATCGAGATCGCGCAGGCGTTGGTGTTGGCGGTGTGGGCGATGGCCGCGAGCTGGCCGGGGGGGAGCACGCGCACAAACGGCTCGCCCTGGTACAGCTCGGCGTACAGGGCGCGCGCCCGCTCCTCGCTCAGCTCCGGCGGCACCCGCACGTACATGGTGCTCACGATGCCGCGGGTGATCGGCAGCAGGTGTGGGCTGAAGATGATCTGTACCGCGGCGCCGGCGATCTTCGAGGCCTCCTGCTCCATCTCGCCCACATGCCGGTGGACGTGACCGATGGTGTAGGGGGTCAGGCCCTCGTTCACCTCGACGAAGTGCAGGTTTTGCTTCGGCGCGCGCCCGGCGCCCGAGACGCCGGACTTCGAGTCGACGATCACGGTAGGGTCCGCCAGAGCGCCGGTGCGCAGCAGCGGGGCCAGGCCGAGGATCACGCTGGTAGGGTAGCAGCCAGGGGTAGCTACCAGCCGCGCGTCGCGCAGGGCGGCACGGTTCAGTTCGGGGATGCCGTAGGGTGCCGGCAGCAGCTCGGGGGCCGGGTGCTCGTGGCCGTACCAGCGCTTATATGCCTCGGGCGTGGCGAGCCGGAAGTCCGCCGAGAGGTCCACCACCCGCGCGCCGGCCGCCAGGGCGCGTTTCGTGGCCTGGGCCGCGGCGCCGTGCGGCAGTGCCAGGAACACCACGTCCGCTTCGGCGAACGGCGCGTCGTCCAGCGCCACCAGCGGCGCGTCCAGCGGGCCGGGGAACACCTCGGCCAGCGACCTGCCGGCCTGCGACTCGGAGGTGGTGAACACCACCCGCGCCTGGCGGTGGCGCCGCAGCCAGCGCAGCAACTCGTACCCGGCGTAGCCTGTCACCCCGCAGATTCCGATGTTGATCATGCTTCGCTTCCTGTTCCACAGGTGTGTGCGGTGGGCACACGGCCCTGGGTGAAAGAGACTTTTGCGCGGGGCGGCCCCTCGCGCGCCCCGCGCCGGGGTGCAACGGCCTCCGGCAAGGGCGGCCTCGCGCCCCGCGCCACTCGCACATGGTACACGAAGCCCCCCGGATCGCGTCTGCGTCCGGGGGGCGAGTGTACGATCTGCCGCGTACCCTGCGGGGTGGCGCCTATGCGGCGCGCATGCCCGCTTCGCCCTCCGAGCGCAGACGGCTCGGACGACGGAAGGGGCGACGCAGCACGCACAGATTGCAGGCAAGCATCTTCATAGCGGGGCTATCATATAGCCGCACCCCCCGCTTGTCAAGTTGCCCTGCCTGGGCGCCAGGGCGTATGCGTGCTCGCCACACCCGGCAGCGCCCGGTGGCTGATGACCGTTAACCTCTGAAACGGGTCCGTGGCGCCATCCCACGCCCGGCCGCTGAAGCAGCGGGCTACCTATTGCAACGCCCCCCTGCGCGGGCTGCATCAGGCCGCGCAAAGGGGAGCGTGAGGGGTTTCACCCTCACATATCTCCCCGCCTGCCGCGCAGCGGCAGGTGGGGAGATGCGGGGCCGCAGGACCCCGCGCCCCCAGCCGGGAGGCGTTTCAAACAGGCTCTAAGCGGCGGGCCCCCCATGGCACAGCCCGCCGGTGGGGGCTGCCGCTCAGCCCGCGGCGGCGGGCTTGGCAGCAGATAGCCCGCCCGTTCACGGGCCGGGCGTGGTGTGGCCCAGAACGCATATGCCCTGCC
>DATMBA010000122.1:0-3062 GCA_035559635.1 Roseiflexaceae bacterium | reverse complement strand
TACCGCTGGGCCTGGCCGGGGCAGCCAGCTGCCACCCGCGCCGCCCGACCGGACGCCCCCCTCGGCGCGCACGCCGTCCGGCTCGAGCTGCGGCCCGACGCCAGCGCCCAGCAACTCTCCAACCCCGTCCTGGGGCGCCACCTGGGGGTTCTGCGCGGGCGGCGCGTCACCGTGGGCGCCTGGCTGTGGGCCAGCCGGCCGGAGACCGTGCTCCAGGGGGTGCTGGTCAACACCGGCGGCCTGGACACGATCGCCGCCGAGCCGGTGGCCGTGAACACCACGCCGCGCTTCGTCTCGTGGGTCTACACCGTGCCGGAGGAGGCGCAGCGGCTGCAGTACGTGATCGCAGTGGCCGAGCCGCCCACTGCGCCGCTGGAGGTGTACGTGGACGGCGCGGTGATCGCCAGGGGGCGCTTCGCCGCCGGCGCGGCCCCGGCCTTCGACGACGCGGGCGGGAGCGGCGGGGCCTGGGGCGGGCGGCGCTTCACCAACCTGCTGCGCAACCCCTCGGCCGAGGACCCCGGCCCCAGGGTGCGCCCCTGGCTGGACGCGGCCATCGCCCGCTACGCGCGCCGCTCCCCTAGCGCCACGCTCGTCTCGCTGCTGGACGTCGAGCGCACCGGGCGGCAGACCTTCCTGCAGGTGGCGCCCTCCATGGCCGACATGTTCTTCAGCCGCTTCGGCTGGGGCGGGAGCGTGCTGCCCGGCGAGGGGTGGCTGTGGCTGTTCCGCGGCCTCGCGCTCGCCGCGCTGGCGGGGTGCGCGCGCTGGCTGCTTACACGCCGGGAGGCCCGAGCCGATCGCCCCGCCCCCGCGCACGGGAGGGAGGCGCCTGGCGGCGCACCGGGCGCGACGCATCTCATGCCGGCGCTGGCCTTCCTCGGGCTGGCGGCGGCGCTAGTGTGGGGCAACGCCGTGCTGCGCATCCACCCGCTGATCGACGTCACCCCGGCGATCACCTCGGCGCGCTACGGCTTCCCGGCGATCATCCCCACCGTGCTGGCGCTCGTGGCCGGCTGGCGCGCCCTCTGGCCGGCGCGCCTGCGTGTCTACGGCACGGCTCTGCTGGTGGCCGGCATGCTCGCGCTCGAGGCGCTGGTGGTGGCGCAGCTCTGGGAGCTCTATTACGGCTGAGGATCGTGCGCTGCATTGATAGCGAAACGGCGGGGACATCGTCCTGGCGCGGCGCTACATCACCCCACGCTGGCGCTCGCATGGCGGGCCTGGCCGCTCCAGCGGAGGGGCACGAGGGGTAGGGCAGCGTCAAAATCGGCTGGCATGTAACCACGCCCGGCCGGGCCAGCTGGGCTTCCCCCTCGCGCCGTGATACAATGGCCGGGATGTGCGTGGCCCGCTTGAGCGGACTTGGGATGGCTGCGGAGGAGAGGGGCGCGGGGAGGGCATAGCCCTCCCTGCACACTCCACAAGGTTCCGCTGCGCGGCCTCTAGCCGTACCGTCTGGGGAGGTTCGGAGGGGCTGCGCCCCAGTGAAGGTGGTTTTATGGCTTCAGCACCTGCATCGGCGCCCCACGGCCCTGGCCTGTTCGCCGGCCAGGGGGACGTCGGCGCCGTCGGCAGCGCGGGCTCCTGCGCGTACGATGAGGAGTGGCAGGTCTACACCGTCACGGGTGGTGGCGCCAACATCTGGGGCGAGCGGGACGCCTTCCACTTTGTGTGGCTGCGTATGACCGGGGACTTCATCCTGACGGCGCGGGCCGCGTTCGTAGGCATGGGCGCGAACCCGCACCGCAAGCTGGGCTGGATGGTCCGCGCCGGCCTGGATCCTGGCGCGCCCCACGTGAGCGCCGCCGCCCACGGCGACGGGCTGGTGGCGCTGCAGTTCCGCCGTGCGCCGGGCGCGCCCACCGAGGAGGTGCGCTCTACGGTGGCCGGCGCGGATGTGCTGCAGCTGGAGCGGGCCGGCACCACCTACCGCATGTCCGTGGCCCGCTACGGCGACCCCTTCGCCACTGAGGAGATCGCCGGCGTGGACGTGGGCGACGAGGTCTACGTAGGGCTGTTCGTCTGCGCGCACGACGAAGCCATCCTCGAGACCGCCAGGTTCTCGAACGTGCGCGTCGTCGTCCCCGCCGCATCCGAGCGCGCCCCGCTCGCCAGCCGGCTGGAGATCGTGGAGGTCACGAACGGCCACCGCCGCATCGTCCACACCTCGTCCGAGCTGTTCGAGGCGCCTAACTGGACACCGGATGGCGCAGCGCTGATCTACAACAGCGGAGGGCGGCTGTATCGCTTCGATCTGGCGGAGCGCACCGCAGCGCTGATCGACACCGGCGACGTCACCAGGAACAATAACGACCACGTCCTCTCGTTCGACGGGGCCACGCTGGGGATCAGCAGCAGCAGCGCCGAGGAGAACGTCTCGATCATCTACACCGTCCCGGTGGGCGGCGGCACGCCGAGGCGCGTCACCGCGCGCGGCCCCTCCTACCTGCACGGCTGGTCGCCGGACGGCCGCTACCTGGTGTACACCGGGCTGCGCGGTGGCGACTTCGACATCTACCGCATCCCCGCCGAGGGCGGCGAGGAGGTGCGCCTCACCACCGCCCCTGGATTGGACGACGGGCCGGAGTACACGCCGGACGGCGCATACATCTACTTCAACTCGGTGCGCAGCGGGACGATGCAGATCTGGCGAATGCGGCCGGATGGGAGCGAGCAGGAGCAGGTGACCGACGACACGTATAATAACTGGTTCCCGCACATCTCGCCGGACGGACGCTGGATCGTGTTCCTGAGCTACGCCGAACCGATCGACCCGAGCGCCCACCCGCCGGCCAAGCGGGTCTACCTGCGCCTGATGCCGGCCGCCGGCGGCGAGCCGCGCGTGCTGGCCTACCTCTACGGCGGGCAGGGCACCATCAACGTCCCCTCCTGGTCGCCGGACAGCACCCACCTGGCCTTCGTGAGCTACACCGCCCCCACATCCCCACCGAGGTGAGGATGTGGCGGGCGAAGTCCTCCACATCCTCCCTTAGACATGGGTTCGCTGCGCGGCCTCCAGCCTTCCAGTCTGGGGAGGCTCGGAGGGGCTTCGCCCCTCC
>DATMBA010000121.1:0-1232 GCA_035559635.1 Roseiflexaceae bacterium | reverse complement strand
CCGCCGCCGGGCTGTGGGGGCTGCGGCGCGCGGGCGTGCGCGCCACGGCCGCGCTGATCCGCGCCCGCTGGCGCACGCTAGCGGGCGCCGAGGCGCTGTTCCTCGCGGCGCTGCTGTTCGGCCTCTGGCTGCGCTGGAACGGCGCCGCCGGGCCGGCGATCAGCGGCACCGAGAAGCCGATGGATCTGGCGCTGCTTCAGGCCGCTCTACGCGACCCGACCTACCCCCCGGCCGACCTGTGGTTCGCCGGCGAGCCGGTCAACTACTACTACCTGGGCTACGTGCCCTTCGCGGCCCTCACGCTGCTGGCGGGGGTGAGCGTGGGCGCGGCCTTCAACCTGTCGGTCGCCACGCTGTTGGCCCTCACGGCACTGATGGTGGCCGGGCTGGTGGCCACCCTCGCCGCGCTCGACCGACCGATGAACGACGACCGACCGCTGACCACCGACGACCGACCACCGGCGAGCGGCGGATGGGGACGGGAGGGCGACGAGGGACGGCCGGAGGGTGAGCGCGCCAACCAAGGGGGTGCGAGGCCTTCGAGCAGGGGTGGTGGCTTGCGCGTTGGTCGTTCGTCGTTCGCCGTTGGTCATCAGGCGGGGATCGCCGCGGCGGCACTACTGGGTGTGGCGCTGGTGCTGCTGGCCGGAAACCAGGTGGGCGCGCTGCAACTCGCGCTCGGCGGTTCCCAGGCACGGCTGCTGGACGGCGGGCAGCTGGCCGAGGCGCTCTGGCAGCGTCTCACAGGCGCGCCTGAGATCAGCCTCAGCAAGCCCACGCCCCCCGCGCCGGATTTCGGCGTCGTGCGCGGGTGGGTCCCCGCGGCGGGCGGGGCGTTCGACTGGTGGGGGCCCTCACGCAGCGTGCTGGACGACCTGCCGGCGCCGGGCGGGGTGGAGCGGCGCCACGCGATCACCGAGTTCCCGTTCTTCAGCTTCTACCTGGGGGACCTGCACCCCTACCTGCTGGCGCTGCCGCACGGGCTGCTGATCCTGGCGCTGGCGCTGGCCGCGCTGGCGCGCCCGACGCTGCCCATCTCCTTCCTCTCGCCACGCGGCTGGCTGGAACTGCTCCTCAGCGGCGCGCTGCTGGGCGGCATCTACGCCGTGCATCCCTGGGAGGCGCCGGGCTGGTGGCTGCTGTTCTTCGGCGCGCTGGCGCTGCTGTACCGGCGGGTGGCCGACCAGCGACCAACGACCAACGACCAGTATCCAACGGCCGCCAACCGCCAG
>DATMBA010000120.1:0-5155 GCA_035559635.1 Roseiflexaceae bacterium | reverse complement strand
CCGCCGCTGCTCGAGCTCGGTCCGTTCGCGTGTGACCCGGCGCGGACGCAGGGCGTCCGCCTGCTGCGGGCCGGAAGGGCAGGCGCCGGAGGGCTGGAGCGCCCCCGCGTGGCCGCGCTGGCGCTCGGGATGCAGCTGCGGGCTGTCGGGCTGGTGCTGATCGCCGCCCTGCCGTGGCTGGAGCTGCTGCCGGCGGCCCGGGAGGACGGCGCGCCCGTGCTGTGGCTCGTGCCGCTGCCAGCGCTACTGGTGGCCGTGCTGGCGTGGGGGTTCGGCCAGTTGACGGCCAGGCAGGCAGCGCGGCCGTGGGCGCTGGGCTACCTCTGGCTCAGCGCGGCGCTGCTGGGGGCGCTGGTCTGCGCTGCGGCCGCGGCGCTACGGGAGCGGCTGACGTGAGGACCGGAGGCCCAGGGAGGGAGAACCCTCCCTGGAACCTGCCCCTTGTTCGTTGCGAGGGCGGCGCCGCGCCCCCTCTGTCTCCACCAACTCCGCGGGCAGGTAGAAGTACGGTCATAGGTGCGATGTCCGCCAGGCGCATCACGGCGCACCCCGCCGCATCGCCTGGTCCAGCAGGCCGCGCGTGTAGGCCAGGGTATCCTGGGTGATCCGCAGCAATTCCTCGAGGTAGCGGTTCTGGCGCTCCAGCAAGGCGATGCGCTGGCGGGCCTGCTCCAGTTCGGCGTGGGCATCGACGTCCCTGGACGGGGCGGCGGGGCGGCGCAGCTGCAGCTCGGCCAGTGCCAGCTCGAGCGCCGTCACACGCTCCTCGAGCGACGGCGCGTGGGGCGGGGAGGCCGGGGCGGGCGCCATCGCGAGCGGGTGGCGCAGATCCACCAGGGCCAGGGCCACCCGCTCCTCGGTCACGTCTAGCGCCGCCAGCGCCCGCGCGCCGGGGCCGCCCTGCTCGCCGCAGATCGCCAGCAGCAGGTGGTCGGTACCGATGTGATCCGCCCCGAGCTGCGCGGCCTGCTCGCGGGCGCGCTCCAGCAGCCGTTGCACCCGCCCCGTCGTGACCACCTGTTCGGGCAGTTCCTCGCCGTCCTCGAGCGCCGGCAGCTGCTCCAGCTCGCGCTCCACCAGCCCGGCCAGCCGCGCCACATCCACCGCCAGGCGCCGCATGAGGCGCTCGGCTGAGCCGCCCGGCCGCCGCAGCAGCGCCAGCAGCAGGTGCTCGACATCGAGGGCGGCGTGGCGCCGGGCGCGCATCAACTCGCGGCTGCCCGCGAACACCGCCCGCGCCTCGTCTGTGAACCGCTCGACCTCCATGAGGCTGCCTCGAAGGTTGAACGTTGAACGTTAACCGTTGAAAGATCTCAGCCCTCAGTCCTCAGAGCCTGTTTGAAACGGGGAGCGTGCGGCGTTTCACCCCTCACCCATCCCCCGCCTGCCACTGCGCAGCGGGCGGGAGAGATGCGGGGCCGCAGGCCCCCACGCCCCCAGCCGGGAGGTTGTTCAAACAAGCTCTCAGTTCTCAGTCCTCGGAGAGGACATCGTACACCGCCCGGTGGACCACCGCGCGGAAGCGGCCCCAGTCGCGCCAGTTCCCGCCGATCTCCTCGTCGTACGCGTCCGGCGCCTGCTCAAGCGTGGCGGCCAGCGCCGGCAGTTCCGCGAGCGCCACCTCGCGGTACGCGGCGATCTGCTCGGCCTCGTCGTGGGCGCCGAGCGTGCCACCGGTCTCGTCCAGAAGGAAGGCGAAAGTGACGAAATCGGGGGGCGCTGGGATCGAGGGGTCCGACGCCGGCCGCCGGGCGCTGGCCTCGGCCTGTGGAACTACGAGGCGGTAGGCGATCACCGCCAGGAAGCGGCGCACCGCCACCTCCAGGCCGGTCTCCTCCTGCGTCTCGCGCAGCAGCGCCGCCTCGATCGGCTCGCCGCGCGCGATGCCGCCGGTGAGCAGGCGGAACGCGCCGGGCGGGTAGAAGCGCTTGATGGCCGTGAGCAGCCGGCCGCTCGGCCGCCGCACCACCATGCAGACCTCGCCGTAGCGATCCGGCTTGGCGAGCGGGCTGAACGGTGAGCCTTCCAGCACGGCCGAGACGCGGCGCGGCGCCCCATAGCGAGCCGCCAGTGCCGCAACCTCGGCCTCGACGGCGTCCTCGAGCAGGGTCATCGGCACCCTCGCACAGAGCTTGCATAGCAAGGTGCATTTTACACGAAGCGGGTCAACCCATGGGCTATCTGTTGTGAAGGCCACCGGCGCGGCCTGAGCTTGCAGCCCGCGCCGGCGGACTTGGCAACGCTTAGCCCGCCGCTTCACCGGCCGGGCGTGGTGCAAGGCCGGGGACGGTGACGTACCTTTAGAGGATACAGAGGGCAGATAGGCTTTAATTCCGCGCCGGACGTGGAGGTTCTGCCGGCTCGTCCTGCGGACCGTGCGCCTGGCGCAGCAGCGCCTGGATCGTCTGGGCGCTGACCGGCCCCTCGCTCAACAGCGAACAGATCAGCGTCGCCCGCAGCTCACGCGTGTCGCGCGCCAGCACCCGCAGCATCTGGCTGAACTGGACGTGGTACCACTCGTCGCGCCGGCGCGAGGCCGCCAGCTCGTCCTGGATCTGCGCGATCGCGATCGACTGGATGTCCAGCCGGCGCTGGATATCCAGCAGCAGCCCCTCGATGCGCGCGCTCTGCTCCTCGTGTGGTGATGTCTGGTGCATAGGCTCGACGGGTGAGAACGGGTATGCGGCGCCGGGCGGCATGCGCCGGCAGCCTGATTGTCCCGCCCGCCACGCGCCGGTTCAATAGTCCTTTTGGACCATGTTTTTAAGAAAGTTTTAATCAGCGGGGCCTGGCGTGGCCGTGCCGCCAGCCGGGGAGCAGGTGCGCCAGCCGCAGGCGGTGGGTTGGCGCTCTATCGTACGGGATCGGATCTGCCATCGCATCAGCCATCCGCACGGCGGCGAGCGCGTCGCGCAGGCTGGCGCGACATTCTAGCACCAGGCGCGCCACCCGCCGCGCCGTCGCCGCGTCGAGCGACTCCACCTCCCGCTCGAGCTCGGCCAGTTCGTGGGCTCCCATGCCTTCCCTCCTTTCACGCGCCGTTGCGTGTCTGCTCCCATCGTGTTGCATCACATGTGCCAGACGGCGGCAAAAGCGCAAGAAGATGAAAATATTGAAAGAAAGAGCCTTTTGTGGCAGGGCGCAGCCCCGCCACGCCGCCCCACCGCATCCCATATACCAGGCAGCGCAAGGGCGGGAAGATGAAAATATTGAAAGAAAGAGCTTTTTTGTGGCGGGGCTGTGCCCCTCGCATACCGCCTCGCCGGGTGCGGGAGCGGGGGCCGCGGAGCTCCCAAACATGAAGAAGAGGTGGAGAAGAGCGAAGCCTTCCCCACCTCCTCACCGCTGGAGCTTCGCAATGCGCTACGGGCTTGTTGGCGCAGCGGTTGGCGCGGGCTGCTCGCCGCCTGGCGGTGCGGGCGCAGGCTGCTCGCCGCCAGGGAGCGGCGCAGCGGTTGGGGCCGGCTGCTCCTGGGCCGGCGGGTTCACGTTGATGTTGGTATCGCCGCCGGTGGTGCGGCCAGTGAAACCCGCGAGCGGGCCGGTGAACAGGAACCACAGCAGCACCACAAGCAGCACCGCTGCGATCACCACCGCCACCAGGTTGACGCCAGCGGCGCCGCCGCGATCGCTCGTGTTCGGATCGTTGATGTTGATCTGGCTCATCATGCCCTCCTCTGGCCGGCAGAACCGCCGGCAGCCTGGATATGCACGCTCTCGCCCCACCCTATTGAAACCATTGGCACGACGACGGGGCGGGCAAGGGAGGCAGACAAGCACATAGCGTGCCACCCGGCTACGCCCCTTGCATCCCAGGCACGGGCGATGCTATCCTCTGACGCAAAAACTGGGAGGGCCGGGGCGGGCCTTGTCCTCCCGACAACCTACCCCATCTCCGCGGGCAGTGTGCGCGCCGCACAGGTGGGAGGGCCGGGGCGGGTCTCGCCCTCCCGACAAGCCACCCCGTTTCCGCGAGCAGTGTGTGCGCCGCGCACGAGTATGGACCATGAAGGCGCGCCAGGGCGGCGCGCGACGAGCGGGGAGGATCTATGCGTACTACACGGCTGGCACCGATGTCCGCTTATCGGGCAGTGTTCGGCGAGGACCGCCGCGCCGACTGGGCGTTGGTGCTGGTGCTGCTGACGCTGCTGGGGGCCACGCTCACCCTCTACGACGCCTACGCGAAGGGGCGCTGGGGCGGCCGCCAGCGCACGCTGGCCATTCCGGTGGCCATGGAGCCGATCGCCGTCACCGACGCCGACCTGGGCAAGGTGGCGAGCGCCCAGAGCGGCCAACCCGCCACAAGCGCACTGCTTGCGGCGGTGCAGCGCGCCAACGTGGCCTTCGCCGAGGCACGCGCGCGCGCGGACGCCGCGCCGCTGCTGCCCGTGGCTACCGGCGAGTGGCTGGCGCAGGAGCAGGCCTACATCGCCGGCATGCGCGCCCGCGGCCAGACGGAGCGCTGGCGGCTGCTGGGCCTGGAGGTGGTGCGCGAGGAGATCCGGCCGGACGGCACCGGCTTCGTCTGCACCACGGAGCGCTGGGAGGTCCAGACGCTCGGCGCGGATGGGCGCGTCCTCTCCACCCGCACCTACATCTTCAGCGAAGGCTACACCCTAGTGCGGCAGGATAACGACTGGAAGGTAAGCCGGGTGGAGGTGGGGTAGCGGCCTCTGCCGGCGCGTGCGTGCGCCGGCAGAGGCCGGATCGAAGCAGGTCGCCATGCCGCCAGCCATCGGCCACTCAGCGGTTAACAGACCGATCGTCCTCCATCATTCGAATCCTCGCCGCGCTCCCCTATACTCGGTCCTAGGGCGTATCCGCAAAGCGGGAGGTCTGGAGGGGCGCAGCCCCTCCAAAAGAACCTTTGAGAAGATTGTTTGGGGGCTGCGCCCCCAAGCCCCCGCAAACGCAGTTTGCAGATAGCCCTAGTGGCACGACACGCAGCTGTCGCAGGGGAAGGTGCCAAGGGAGGGCAAAGCTCTCCCTTGAAACCCATCAGTAAGCGCCGCGTTGCGGCGCGACCGAGCAACGAGAGGAGCACAGCAATGGGGACGCGTACGGTTCGGGTGGCCCTGATCGGCGTCGGCAACTGCGCCTCGTCGCTGGTGCAGGGGGTTCAGTTCTACCGCGGCGCCGACGAGCGCGAGGACGT
>DATMBA010000119.1:0-1270 GCA_035559635.1 Roseiflexaceae bacterium | reverse complement strand
GCGCAGCACCAGCTCGGCCACCTCATCGGTCATCTGCGCCAGCAACTGGTTGCGCTGCTTCTCGGTCATGTCGCCGGCAGCCACCACCTGGTTGAGCAGGATCTTGATGTTGACCTCGTGGTCGGAGCAGTTCACGCCACCGGAGTTGTCGATGGCGTCGGTGTAGATGCGCCCGCCGGCCAGCGCATACTCGACCCGCCCCAGCTGTGTGAAGCCCAGGTTGCCGCCCTCGCCCACCACCTTGCAGCGCAGTTCGTTGCCGTTGACCCGCACCGCGTCGTTGGCCCGGTCGCCGACGTCGGCATGGCTCTCTTTGCTGGATTTGACGTAAGTGCCGATGCCGCCGTTGTAGAGCAGCTCCACCGGCGCCTTGAGCAGGTGATGGATGAGCTCGTTGGGGGTGAACACCTCGCCCGGCAGGTCCAGGGCAGCGCGCGCCTGGGCACTGACGCGGATCGACTTGGCCGAGCGCGGCCACACCCCGCCGCCGGCCGAGATCAGCGCCCGGTCGTAGTCCTCCCAGCTCGAGCGCGGCAGCCGAAACAGCCGCTCGCGCTCGCGGTAGGCGCGTTCGGCGTCGGGGTCGGGGTCGAGAAAGATGTGGCGGTGGTCGAAGGCCGCCAGCAGCCGGATGTGGCGCGACAGCAGCATGCCGTTGCCGAACACATCCCCGGACATGTCGCCGATGCCCACCACGGTGAAGTCCTCGCTCTGGATGTCCTTGCCGAGCTGGCGGAAGTGGTGCTTGATCGACTCCCAGGCACCGCGC
Organism: Roseiflexaceae bacterium; assembly: GCA_035559635.1. GTDB lineage: Bacteria > Chloroflexota > Chloroflexia > Chloroflexales > Roseiflexaceae > CALJIC01. The sequence continues at coordinate 501 of DATMBA010000119.1, read as the reverse complement.
GCGGTGATGCCCATGGCCTTGTGGTCGTAGCCGGCCGAACCGCCCGAGGCGAAGGCATCGCCCAGCCAGAAGCCGTACTCCTGGCTGAGGGCGTTGGCGATATCGGAGAAGGTGGCCGTGCCCTTGTCGGCGGCTACCACCAGGTAGGGGTCGTCGCCATCGTGGCGCACCACCCGGGCCGGGGGCAGCACCGTGCCGTCTTTGAGATTGTCGGTGAGATCGAGCAGGCCGCGGATGAAGGTCTGGTAGCAGGCCACACCCTCGGCGGCCAGCGCCTGGCGATCGCCGCCGGCCGGCGGGCGCTTGACTACGAAACCGCCCTTGGAGCCGACCGGCACGATCACCGAGTTCTTCACCATCTGCGCCTTGACCAGACCCAGCACCTCGGTGCGGAAATCCTCGCGCCGATCCGACCAGCGCAGCCCCCCGCGCGCCACCTTGCCGCCGCGCAGGTGCACCGCCTCCACCCGCGGCGAGTAGACGAAGATCTCGAACATCGGC
>DATMBA010000118.1:0-10910 GCA_035559635.1 Roseiflexaceae bacterium | reverse complement strand
CGGTTGCGCAACTCCTCGAAGCTGCCGGGCACCACGAAGATCAGCACCGCCTCGGGCGCCAGGCGCCGGATCGTCTCGGCGCCCTGTACATCGATGCGCAGGATCACGTCGCGACCGCTGGCGAGCGCGTTGCGGATCTCGCTCTTCGGGATGCCTTTGTAGTGCCCGTAGACGTTGGCCCACTCCAGTAACTCACCCGCGGCGATCAGTGCCTCGAACTCCTGCGTGGTGTGGAAGTGGTAATCGTAGCCCGGCCGCTCGCCGGGACGCATCGGGCGGCTGGTGGCGGTGACGACGAAGTGAAACGGGAAGCCGACGTCGCGCATGCGCATCAGGATCGAGTCCTTGCCCACGCCCGACGGGCCGGAGAGGACGACGAGCAGCGGGTACGGCGGCTTCCCATCGAGCAGTGGGTTACGGTCCTCAGTTCTCATCAGCGCTCCTGTGGCGCGTGCTATAATCCAGAGGCGATGTACTTCGATGCTCTGACACTGGCCGCCGTGGTGAGCGAGCTGCGGCAGACGATCGTCGGCGGGCGCATCCAGCGGGCGCTCCTGCCCAGTCCGCTCAGCGTAGCACTCGAGGTCTACGCCGGCCACCGCCGCCACCACCTACTGCTCTCGGCCCACCCACGCTTCGCGCGCGTGCACCTCAGCCAGGCCCGCCCATCGCGCGGGGTGGACGCCCAGACGCCGCTGCTCCTGCTGTTGCGGAAGTACGCGGTGCGCGGCTGGATTCTGTCGGTCGAGCAGCCGGATCTCGAGCGTGTGCTGGTGCTTAGTATAGCCAAACGCCCGCCGAAGCGCAACACGGGCCCGCACGCCACACCGGAGGCCGAGCTACCCGCGCACGAGGAGGACGACGAGCCGGACCAGCCGCCGCCGGCCCCCGGGGACGATCTGCTGCGCTGCGAGTTGATCGTCGAGGCGATGGACCAGCGCAGCAACATCGTGCTCGTGGGAGATAACAACATCATCCTCGGCGCGGCGCGCATCGTCACGCCGAAGATGAGCCGCCGCCCGATCGTGCCGGGCGAGCCGTACGAGTTGCCGCCGCCGCAGGAGAAGCGCGACCCGCGCCATACCACCGCCACCGGCGTGCAGGCACTCGCCGAGGGCGCCGCGGGTGAAGGGGGGCGCGCCGGTCAGGACCTGGCTCGCGCGCTGGTGGGGGCCTATCGCGGCCTCTCGCCGCTGGCTGCGCGCGAGGCGGTGTTCCGCGCCGTGGGGCGGGCGGACGCGCCGCTGGGGCCGGATCTGCCGTGGGAGCGCGTGGCGGCGGCGGTACGCGGTCTGGTGGAGGGCGAGCCGGAGCCGTGCCTGGTGCCCGGCGAGGATGCGCCGGCGGCCTACGCGCCCTACATGCTCACCCACATGCCCGGCGCCCGCCCGGTGGCCTCGATCAGCGCCGCGATCGACGCCTTCTACGCCCCGCGCGAGCAGCTCACCGCGCACAGCCAGCGGCGCGCCGCGCTGCGCCAGCGGCTGCTGGAGGCGCGCGAGCGCCTGGAGCGCCAGCGGGCCGCGCTGGCCTCCGAGCTGGAGCGGGCGCGCGAGCTGGACCAGCTGCGCTGGGAGGGTGAGATGATCTTCGCCTTCATGCACACCCTGCAGCCGCGCCAGGCCGAGCTGGAGGTCGAGGGCCGGCGCATCGCGCTGGACGCGCGCAAGTCCCCGGTGGAGAACGCCCAGGAGCGCTTCCGCGCCTACGACAAGGCCAAGGGGGCGCTAGAGGGCGTGCCCGAGCGGCTGCGTGCGGTGGAGGCGAAGCTCGCCGGGCTGGACGAGACCCTGGCGCTGCTGGAGTTGGCCGAGGGGTACGAGCAGATCGAGGCCATGGCCCGCGAGGCGCAGGCGGAGGGCTACCTGCCAGCCAGCGACGGCGGGCGCAAGGGCAAGCCGGCCCGTCCGCTGCCCCCGCTGCGGCTCGAGTCCAGCGACGGCTACACGATCTACGTGGGCCGCAGCGCCGGGCAAAACCAGCAGGTCACCTTCCGCCTCGGCGCGCCGGACGACCTGTGGCTGCACGCGCGCGGCATCCCCGGCGCCCACGTGATCATCAAGAGCGGCGGACGTGCGGTGCCGGAGCGCACGCTGCTGGAGGCAGCCGGGTTGGCGGCCTACTTCAGCGCCGGGCGCGGCGAGGCGAGTGTGGAGGTGGAGGTCGCACGGCGCAGCCAGGTGCGGCGGGTGCGTGGCGGCCCCACCGGCCTGGTCACGTACCACGCCGAGCGCGCCGTGCGCGTGGCGCCGCGCCCGCCGTGGTAGCATGGGGATACTCTTGGAGTGCTGTGCCCCTCCAAACCTCCCCTTGGGAGTGCAGGGGAGGCGCCACCGCCCACGCCCTGTTGAGCGGCGGAAACACCGCCGCCCCGGAGACCCGGGGCGGTGGCAGACAAATGAACAATTGCGGGCAGGACTAGTTGAAGATATCCTCGATCGCCTGGGCGGCGCGATCGTACCACACGCCGCTGACCGTCTGGCCGAGGATCGTCACGATGCCAACCACCACCACGATGACCAACCCCAGGAGCAGGCTGTACTCGACCAACCCCTGCCCGAGGCGGGTCGCCAGAAGCGCGGCGAAGAGCCGAGACTGTGCGGAACGCAGTTGCAGCTGAAGCGTGACGTAGAGCGAAGACAGCCTCCGCATTCGAAGGATCACCCCCTTTCTCCATAGGCGGGAGTCCGGAGGCCCGTGCCCTCCGCTGGCCCCTCCCGTAAGCGCCGCGGCAGCGCATAGATCCTACATCCGAAAACGCTGGAGAGAGCCATGACGATACGCAAGATCGCCGGCCGCGTGCTTCCGCCGCCGCCGCGCCCGCCGGGACCGCTTGAGCAGGCCACCCTGCTGCTACGGGTCAAGCTGCTCCCATTCTGGCTGTTCTGGCAGAACCTGCGCGAGCTGCGCCCCTGGTGGCCGCTGCTGCTGCCGCTGCTGCTGTGGTACGGCCGGCGCGTGTACCGCCGGGAGCGGGCGGTGGTGCTGGCCGCGCGGCGAGCGCCCGCGGCGCTGGAGGCCCTGCGCCCCAGGCGGTAAGGTGGGTGTGACGACGAGTCGTGCGGGCGCCTTCCACGCCCGGCGGCTGAAGCCGCGGGCTATCCGCTGCGAAGCCCGCCTGCGCGGGCTGGAGGCTGCGCCGGTGGCCTGGGCCCCGGATCGCCCGCCCGGTCACGCGCCGGGCGGGGCGTCGCACCAGCGCGAGAGGACGCCACCCCGGTGAGGTCGGCGTGTTTGCACCACCGCTGCATGTGTGGTAGACTGCCGATTTTGGAGCTATCGGGCAAGTTCCCTTAGCTTTGGCGAAGGTATTTGCAACTCTGAGGAGCAGCTTTCAGTCATGGCGGAGCGAGTAACGCTGAGCCTGGAGCCGCGCACCGTGCTCGGCAAGAAGGTGAAGACCCTGCGGCGCAACGGTATCCTGCCGGCCACCGTGTACGGCAAGGATGTGACGCCGCTCGCAGTGCAGGTGGACGCGCGGTTGTTCAACGACCTGTACCGGCGCGCCGGCCGCACGACGCTGGTGGATCTGGAGATCCCCGGCCAGCGCACGCTGTCGGCGTTCATCCACGCGCTGCAGCGCCACCCGGTGTCCCGCGCGATCATCCACGTGGACTTCCGCGCCGTGGATCTGCGCACCGAGATCGTCGTGGCCGTGCCGGTGCACATCGTCGGCGAGTCGCCGCTGGTGGTGCGCAACGATGCGGTGCTGAACGTGGTCCACACCACGCTCAACATCCGCGCCCTGCCGACCGACATCCCGGCCGCGATCAATGTGGATGTGAGCGGGCTGGACAGCTTCGACAAGACCATCTACATCGGCGACATCACACCGCCAGACAAGGTGACGATCGAGATGGCGGCGGACGAGCCGCTGGTCAGCTTGACGCCGGCCCGCGCCGAGGCCGAGGTCGAGGAGCCGCTGGCCGAGGAGGTTCCCGCTGAGCCGGCGCTGGTGCGCGAGCGCCGCGAGGAGGGAGAGGAGGGGTAGGGCCTGCCCGGCCCCTCCCACGGAGTGGGGTTCAGGGAGGGCCATGTCCTCCTTGAAACCTGTCTTTTGTGCGCGGGGGACGGAGCGCATGCTCCGTCCCCCGCGGTTGTTGGCCATGTAAAAGCCCCCGCCGGTGGCGAGGGCTTCTACGCAGAACCCGGGCATCACCGGGTGCGCCTTACGCCGCACCTCCGGTGATGCCCTCGTGCTTATTACTCATAGGCATCACCTCCTTTGCGCCTGGACGGCCTAGAAAGGATTGGCAGAGACACTATAGCCGACGACGCGCCGGCTGTCAAGGGGGTTCTTTGCGCGCCGCTTCAGGCCACGGCAACGTCACCTCCGGCAGGGCCTCTGAGGGACCAAGCCCACACACCCTCACTTCGTAGGACAAACCTGCTTCCTGCCCACCGAACATTGGCGCTCTGCTATGCCCTTTGTGTGCCACCGTGAAAGATTACAATTTCTTCATTTACAACCGATTAATGGTAATTTTACGAAGGCCCATGGTATACTCTAGCCACCTCTTCATCTGAGCTTCATGTTCACACACGCACTCTGCCTGGCACGGGGCCCACGGAATGGGCCAGTTAGTGGGCGACCACAGTGATTGGGGTGGGTGGGCGTTCAAGGGTGGGCGTTGCCCTTCGCTCGGCCAGTACCTGTATGTGGCCACACCAGCGTAGCGAACCCCTAGCCCATCGTGCTGTATCAAGCCGTGTGCGGTAGTTAGTGGAGCGGGTGAGCGAGGAAGGAAAAGGCGAGAAGCGTATGCGGCGCTTCTCGCCCTTGACGAGTATGACCCTTTTCCGAAGGCTGGCAGGCACTCGGGTTTCGGATTCACACCGTCGTCCTTATTATAGCTGTTCCCCCGTGATCGAGCAAGCACACAACGATTAAGAGCCTCTCCGCATACCTCGGGGAGGGGGCAGAGGAGGGCTTCGTCTTCCCCTGAAACCCCACCCGCTCCGGGGTATCCGCAGAGGCACTAAGAGGAGGGCGGCGTCAGCGTCGGCTGGCATGCACCTACGCTCGGCCGAGCCCAACGGGTGCCCCGCGGCGGGCGTTGGAACGGATAGCCCGCGCATACCTTGCGAGAACACCTGCGGCGTGCATGCGCCAGGCGAGGTACGAAGTCAGGGACGTTGACGGAGAGCTAGATTAAGAGTGGGCTAAGCTCGTATCTAGGTACCTCGGAGAGGGTGAGTGTTTCGGGGGGCGGACTTCGCCCTCCCCGAGCCCCAATACCTCTCATATACGGGAGGCGTGGAGGGGTTCGCGGGGGCCTGCGGCCCCCGCACCCCCACGCTGCGGGCAGCGCCCACTTACTTGAAAAGTATTGCCCCTCGCACCTCGCCCAAGTAGGCTGAGTGGCATCTGTCGGGCCTGCTATTCCCCATGGCGTCTGGAGGCTGTGTCTCATACACAAGGGGGAAGCCATTGTATCCACGCATCGTCATGTACTCTCAAGATGGCCTTGGACTCGGCCACATGCGGCGTACCCATTCAATCGCAGGGCAGCTGGTAGAGGTTTGCCCGGACGCATGTATCCTGACGCTTTCGGACTCGCGAGTCGGCCAGTTCTTTCAGCCCACCCACAACCACGATTATCTGAAGCTCCCCTCGATCATTAAGGTCGGCCCAGGTGACTGGCGCACGGTCAGTCTCCCTGTGCCTTTCAGCAAGGTGCGGGCGATGCGTCAGGACATCATTCGCAGTACGGTGCTGAACTTCTGGCCCGATATTATTCTGGTAGATCACATGCCGCACGGCGCAATGGGCGAGTTGCTCGCGACCTTCGAGGCGCTCAAGGCGGCCGGCGCTCGCACCAGGATCGTGCTGGGGCTGCGGGATATTCTGGACGCGCCGGAGGTGATCCAGCAGCGGTGGCAGGTGGAGGGCGCGTATGAGGCGATCGAGCGCTACTACGACGCGGTGCTGGTCTATGGCATGCGCGAGGTGTTCGATCTGGCGGAGCAGTACCGCTTCCCCCAGTCGGTGGCCGACCGGCTGCGCTACTGCGGCTACGTCTGCACGCCGGCGCCCGCACGGCACGCCGCCGCAACGAGGGCCACGTGCCTGGGTGGGGCCAACCCCGACGCCAGCCTAATCGTCGCCATGGCCGGCGGTGGTGCCGATGCCTACCCGATGATGCGCGCGGTCCTGGATGCCATCCCGGTTGTCCAGGCACACCAGCCGTGTGTGCTGGTGCTGATCGCCGGGCCTTTTATGCCCGAGCAACTCCGCGATGAACTGCAGCGGCGCGCCAACGGCCTGCCGGTGCGAGTCCTCATCAGCGTTGATGACCCGCTCAGCTACCTCGAGGCCGCCGATCTGGTTGTGTCCATGGCGGGGTACAACACAACCGTCGAGATCCTGCGCGTAGGCAAACCCGCCATTCTCATCCCACGCGCTGGCCCGAGCGCTGAGCAGCGCCTCCGGGCGATGATCTTCGCCGCGCGAGGGTGGGTGGGGATGGCGAACCTGGAGGACCTGGGCGCCGACACCCTGGGGCGGATGATCGTCAGCCGCCTGCGAAGCGACGCGAGGGAGCAAGCCCAGACGCCGCCCGACCTGCAGGGGCTGGCGGCCAGCACCGCTCAGCTGCTCTCGCTGCTGCCGCTGGCGCCACAAGAGGGGATACAGACCAGGACGATCGATCTCGTGAAACAGGCGCCGGCGCTCATGCGTGCCGCGGGAAGTTAATGGCGCGTCCCGCATGTGCGCTGACACACTTGTGCCGGAAGGGTGGGGGTGAGGGAGGGCGGCACCCCGCCACACCCTCCCCCTTCTGTCAAGGGATGTGAGGGATGCACCGGCGAGGGCAAGCTGCGTAGTGCGCGGAGCAGGCGCATGGGGCACCAGTTCGATTTCGATCCGCAGTTGTCCGCTTTGCCGCTGGCGTTCGACCGCAACGCCGTGGCCCGGCTATTCCAGCAGCGCTGGCCAGGGCGTCCCGCGCTGGCCGGCGGTGCGCCAGCCATACGGGTGCGCCGCCCGTGCTTCACATCCTACTATCCCTCGGCACGCTGCATCACCACCTACGAGTTGCTGGTGGAGCAGCCGGGTGCGGCGCCCACGCAGGCGATCGGGGTGGTCGATGTGCATCCTGCGGGCCTCACCGCCCGGCTGTTCCCCGACGACCCCGAACTGCCCTGGTTGGTTCCCGCGCTCGACCCGGCCTGCATGGGTTCGCGCTTCGCCAGGTTGCTCGAGGAGGAGGAAGGCGCGGCGCCGAAGACCTGCACGATCACCCCCGTGCGCTATAAGCCCGGCGCGCGCTGCATGATCCGCTACACGCTGCGGACGTCATCCGGGCGGCGCACGTACTACGGCAAAGTGCTGGCCCAGGGCGGGGAGCAACTGCTGGCGACCCTCCGCGCGCTCTACCGGCTGAGCCTCACCGCCCCGGCGATGCCGCGCATCCCGCAGCCGTTGGGCTACTGGCCAGAGGCGCAGCTCCTGGTGCAGTCCGCAGTGGCCGACGGTGCTGAGCTTCATTCCCGTATCTTCGATACTCAGGAGGATCGGGCCACACGCGAGCAACTGGCTCGCGCCGCTGGCGCGTGCCTGGGAGGGCTGCACACCTCGGCCGGCGCGGCCGGTTCACGCCGCACATTCGCGGACGATCTCGATGCGCTGCGCGCGGACTACGCGCCGGTAGCCCAGATCGATCCCGCTCTGGCGGCCCAATTTGAGGCAGCGATCGGCGAGCTGGCGGCGCTCGCTCGCGGCCGCGCCGAGGGCACGCCCGTCGCCAGCCACGGCGCGTTCCGCACCGATCAACTGATGATCGCGAACGGCCATCTGGCCATGATCGATCTCGACAGCTTCTGCTGGGCACATCCCGCACGCGACGTAGGCAATTTCATGGCATACCTGCGCTGGCGAGCCATTCGGCAGCCACTGCACGCCGCAGCTATCGAACAGGCCCGGCGGGCCTTCCTCGACGGCTACGTGGCGGCAGGCCCGGCCCTGGACGGCGGATGGCTGGCGCTCTACCAGGCGGCCTCGATGCTGAAGATCGTCGGTCGCCGCTTCCGCAACCTGACGTACCAGGAGTGGCCGCTGACACCACAGCTGCTCGGCGCGGCCCTCGCTGAGGTGAACAAGGGAGGGTCAGGGAGGGCGTAGCCCTGCCTGCGCCCGTTTTGGTTGGCGGTGTGCACACAGTGTGTGAGAGCCGAACGTGCAGACAACATCCATCCTATGACCTCAACGGATGTACGAAAGCGCCCGGCGCGCTGCCATGCCCCGGGGCTGCCTGCGCTCCCGGTCGCGCTGAATGTGGAACCGATGACCGGGCCGATTCGTGCGTTGCTTTCGCCAGTGCGGGGCAGCGCTGGCGCCCTGGCCATCACGCGGGCGCGGCTCCTGGACTACAAACCGGGGAATCGCGGGCTGATCCGCTACGACATCGCGCCGGCCGATGGCGGTACGGGTTGGGCGGTGTTCGGGAAGATCTATGCCGAGCCGATCCAGGCGGCGCGGGTCCACCAGATCATGGGGACGCTGTGGGCCGACATCTTCGCCGGTGAGCCGGACCTCGGTGTGCCGCAGCCGCTCGGATGCATCCTGGATCCGCCGATGCTCCTGTACCTGCCGGCCATCGGCCGCTTCCTCGATGCGCGGACTCCCAGCGAGCAGACGATACGTTACGTAAGCCTGGCCGGTCGCTGGCTGGCCACCCTGCACCAACGCCAGCTCCCCCTGGACCGCCAGCTGCGGCTCGCCGCGGAGCTTGTCACGCTGCATGCCTGGGTGGCGGCGATCGGCCGCACGTACAGCGACCAGGCCGGGGCGGCGATCCAGCTCTTCCGCTATCTCCAGGAGCGCGCTGAGCTGCTGCGGCTCGAGCTGCGTGCGCCGATCCACAAGGACTTCCACTACGGGCATCTGATCCTGGACGGGCGGCTGAACGTGATCGATTTCGACGAGATGCGTTTGGGGGATCCCAACTTCGATCTGGCGCACTTCTGCGCCAACCTGTATCTGCTGGTGTACCGCCGGCGGCGCACGTTCTCCTCGTACCAGCGGCTCGCGCGCGCCTTCCTCGGCTCGTATGCCGGGCACACCGGCTGGGCACCCGACGAGCGCTTCGTCTACTTCTTCGTCTACACCTGCCTGAAGATCGCCTGGCAGCTGTGCGCCGGCTACGGGCCGCACCCCCGGCCGCGGGGCGAGGAGCAGCGCCGCCAAGTGCAGTTCATCCTCGCGCAGGGGCTGGCGGCACTGGCGCAGGGATCGGATGCAGCAACTCCAGCACCGTGGTCATCATGCGCAGTCTCGGGAGGTCGGCAATGATCGCACCGGCACATGTTGGTTATCTGCTCCGCAGCTTCCCACGGCTCTCCCAGACCTTCGTGCTGAACGAGATCCTGGCGCTCGAACGGCTTGGGCTGCACATCCACATCTTCGCGGTGACCAACCCGCGCGAGCCGATCGTCCACGCACAGGTGGCCGACGTGCGCGCGCCCGTAGCCTACCTGGAGGTGGCGCAGCGGCGGCGTAAGCGCACGATCCTCGCCGAGCACGCACGGCTGGCGCTTGCGTCGCCCCACCGCTACTTCTCCACCCTCCGCTACGTGATGCGTCACCCCGAGTTCGACGAGGGTTACACCGCCGCCAGCCGCTATGACTGCTTCGTGCAGGCCGTCTACCTGGTTGAGCTGCTGGAGCGCGAACGGCGGCAGAGCGGGGTGGTGATCCGGCACCTGCACGCGCACTTCGCGCACGACCCGGCGCTGATCGCGCTGCTGGCCCACATGCTCACCGGCATCTCGTACAGCTTCACCACCCACGCCCGCGATCTCTACCAGACGCACGCCGGCGCGCTGATCGAGCGCATCGCGTCGGCCAGTATGGTGCTGACCGTCTGTGAGCCGAACGTCGAGTATCTGCACCGGATCACGCCGGCGCTCGCGCCGGCGAAGGTGCGGTTGGTCTACAACGGCGTGGATCTGGAGCGGTTCCGGCCGGCGCCGCGCGGCGCCGGCCGGCCGGGGCCGCCGCTGATCCTCTCGATCAGCCGCCTGGTGGAGAAGAAAGGCTTTGCCGATCTCCTGGCCGCATGCCAGCAACTCAAGGGCGCGGGCTACCGCTTCCAGCTCGTGATCTACGGCGACGGTCCGCTCCGCGCCACGCTGGCCGGGCAGATCGCCGCGCTCGGGCTGGGGGACGTGGTGCGGCTGGCGGGCGCCTGTACGCAGCAGGAGTTGCTGCCGGCGCTACAGAGCGCCGACATCTTCGCGCTGACTCCCCACGTCACCGAGACGGGCGACCGCGACGGCATCCCGACGGTCCTGCTGGAGGCGATGGCCTGCGGCCTGCCGGTGGTGAGCACCGCCGTGGCGGGCATCCCCGAACTGGTCCGGCACGATCACAACGGGCTGCTGGCCGCGCCACGCGACGTGCCGGCGATCGCGGCCAGCCTGGCTGCGCTGCTGAATGACGAGGCGCTCCGCGCGCGGCTCGGCGCGGCCGCGCGCCAGACGGCGGTCGACAACTTCGACCTGCACGCGCGCGCGCGGCAGATCGCCGCGCTGTTCGACGGCGTGCTGCGTGGCGAGCCGGTGGCGGGGTCTATGGCCGCATCGGCCATAGAAGGCTGAGGGTGTGCGATGCCGAAGGACTAGTCCACGGCGGCGGAAGTCCGCCCAGGGTTTCCGAAGGGCTTTAGCCCGCGAGAAAGCGGCGCGCGTAGCGCAACACCATACGCTTCAGCGTACTAGGGCCGCGGTCTCAAGCCGGGGAACTGCTTGAGACACTGAATCCATGCTGCGGCGCGACCGAGCAACGAGAGGAGCACAGCAATGGGGACGCGTACGGTTCGGGTGGCCCTGATCGGCGTCGGCAACTGCGCCTCGTCGCTGGTGCAGGGGGTTCAGTTCTACCGCGGCGCCGACGAGCGCGAGGACGT
>DATMBA010000117.1:0-2642 GCA_035559635.1 Roseiflexaceae bacterium | reverse complement strand
GTCCAGCACCGTGGCCAGGCCGGGCAGCGCCGGGTCGTGCTGGAAGAGGAAGGCGCGCATGCCGAGCGGCTCCACCAAGCGGGCGTTCTCCGGCAGGTCGCCCTCGTCCGCGCCCCAGCGGAAGCTGCCGATGATCAGGCGCCCGCCGAGCTGGTAGAGAATGCGGCAATACTCGCCCGGCTCGTACTTCATGTCCAGGATGCGGCACTCCGGCGGAATGCTCGCCGCGCCGTCGCCGAACAGCTCCCAGAGGTAGGGTGCCATGGCCGCCGGCAACTGCGCGAGCTGCACCTGGCGGCGCTGGACCTCGGCCGAGAGCGCACGCTCGATCGTGGCCATCACGGGTCCTCCGCTTGGGCACCAGGCCTCACACACGGCATCGCGAGCCGGTAGAGCTCCTGCTGGTCACAGGTCAGGTCAGGGATGTAGCGGTTGTCCTTGGCCCAGGCCAGCAACTCCGCGCGCGTGTCGATCCGCCAGATACGGAGCGTCCGATCCCCCCCGGCCGAGACGAAGGCCCGGCTGTCCGGCCGGAACGCCACGCTCACCACCCCCGCGGCGTGCCCCTCGTAGCGCCGCAGCGGCTGGTAGGTCGCCGCGTCCCACAGGACGATCGAGCGGTCGTCCGAGCCGGAGAGCAGGTAGCGGCCGTCCGGGCTGATCGCCACCGCCTGCACCGCGCTGCTGTGGCCGCTGAAGACGTGGAGTTGTTTGCGCGCGGCCACGTCCCACAGGATCATCAGGTTGTCGTCCCCGCCGGAGAGGAAGCGCTTCCCGTCCGGGCTGAAGGCCAGCGCGCGCACCCGCGCGCTGTGCCCCGCGAAGGGCGCGATCGCTGTGCCGGTGGCCAGGTCCCACAGCAGGATGCGCTGGTCGGTCCCTGCCGTGAGGGCCGTGGCGCCGTCCGGGCTGAAGGCCAGCGCGCGCACCTCGGCGCCGTGCCCCAGCGTGGCGAGCTGCGCGCCATTGTCGAGATCCCACAGGATCACCGTCCCGTCCACCGCACCGGAGAGCGCGCGGTGGCCGTCGGGACTGATCGCCAGCGTGTTGATCCCCTTGGTGTGACCCTGCAGGGTGTGGAGGATCTCGCCGCTCGGGTAGGCGTGGACGATCAGGACCCGGTCGGTGCCGCCGGTGATGGCGCGGTCCCCGTCCGGGCTGATCGCCACCGCACGCACCGTCTCGTTGTGCCCGGCGAGCACGGCCAGCTCCCGCCCGCTGGCGGGGTCCCACACCCGGGCGCTGAAGTCGGCTGAGCCGGAGAGGATGGTGCGGCCGTCCGGGCTGAACACCGCCGAGGTGATGCGGTCGGTGTGGCCCCGGATGACGCCCAACTGTGCGCCATGGCGCAGGTCCCACAGGCGGAGGCTGCCGTCGTTCGAGCCGGAGAGCAGGGCGCGGCCGTCCGGGCTGAAGGCGGCGGCCTGTGTGGCGGCGCCGTGTCCGCTCAGGCAGCGCACCAGGCCGCGGCTGGCCACATTCCACAGGCAGAGCCGCCCATCGCCCAGGCCGGCGAGCGTCGTGGCGCCGTCCGGGCTGAAGCGCGCCACCTTCGCGGCGCGGCTGATGTCGCGGAAGATGTGGAGCGGCGTGCCGCTCTCGATATCCCATAGGATCACCAGGGTGTCCTCGCCGGCCGAGAGCGCCAGGTCCCCCTTAGGGCTGACGGCGACGCTGTTGACCGGCAGGGTGTGCTCCTCGGCGAAGCGGCGGATCTCCTGGCCGCTGGCCACGTCCCACAAGATGATGCGCGAGTCGTTGCCGCTCGACAGGATGGCGCGGCCGTCGGGGGTGAAGGCGACAGCGCGGACCTCCTGGGTGTGGCCTTCGGCGAAGCGGCGGATCTCCTGGCCGCTGTCCACGTCCCACAGGATCAGCACACTATCTTCGCCGGCCGAGACGGCCGTCCCGTCCACCGGGCTGAACGCCACCCCGGTGACGTCATCGGCGTGCGCGGCGGTCTGGGTGCGGACGAGCGCCCCGTCGGTCATGTTCCACAGGAAGAGGCTGCCGGGCTTGGTGCCGGCCAGCGCCCGGCGGCCGTCCGGGCTGAAGGCCACGGCCTGCACCGGGCCATCCATCCCCTCGAAGGGGCGCAGGAGTTGGCCGCTCGCCGCGTCCCACAGCCGCATGACGCCGTCGACCGAGCCGGAGAGGAAGGTCGCGCCGTCCGGGCTGAAGGCGACGGTCTCGACGCGCCCGCCCTGGACGGGCAGGCGCATGCGGGTTCCAGGCGCGTAGGCTGCCTCAGAGAGCACCAGCTCGGCCTGCGGCGCAGGCTGCTCGACGCCCGCGGCGATCGTCGCCAGCATGAGCGCCTGGTCGGTGTTGCCCTGGCTGAGGGCGGCGCGTGCCCCGGCGAAGAGCGCCACGTTGCGCGCCTCCTCGGCGCTGGCGCTGGCCTGCCGGGCGCTGTCCAGGGCGAGGGCCTCCTGCCGGCGGGCCTCCTCGGCGTTGCGCTGGGCCTCCTGGCGGGCGCGGGCGGCCGCCTCGGCGTTGCGCTGGGCCGCTTCGGCGTTGCGCTGGGCCGCCTCAGCGTTGCGCTGGGCCTCCTGGCGCTGGCCGGCGGCGATACCGGCCAGGCTGAGGGCGACGACCGTGGCCGCGACGAACACGCCGACCAGCGCGCGCAGGCGGCCGCG
>DATMBA010000116.1:0-8585 GCA_035559635.1 Roseiflexaceae bacterium | reverse complement strand
ACTGGCCGCCGGGGCTGGGCGCGGTGGCTGTGCTGCAGGCAGCGCGGCGGGCGCGGGCCGGGCCGGTGCAGGAGCGGGCGCGGGCTGCGGGACGGGCGCCACGCGCACCTGGGGCGGCGGGAGCAGCGCTTCGCGGAACTGGCGCACCGAGGGCCAGCGGTCCTCCGGCTTCATCTGCAGCGCCCGCTGGATCGCATCCGAGGTGCGCTTCGAGACGGTGGGCTTCAGCCCGTACACCGGTGGGAACGAGAAGGGCGGCTCGTCGCGCGGGTCCCGCCCGGTGAGCATATGGTGCAACGTCGCCCCGAGCGCGTAGATGTCCGAGGCCACCGTGGCCAGGCCCTGATACTGCTCGGGCGGCGCGTAGCCAGGCGTGCCGATCTGCGTGCCGCGCTGCGCCCCCTGCAGCATCTTGGCGATGCCGAAGTCGATCACCTTCACACCGCCGCCCGGCTCGATCATAATGTTCGAGGGCTTCATGTCGCGGAAGATGATCGGCGGCCGCTGGCCGTGCAGATACTCGATCACGTCGAAGATTTGCGCCGCCCACGCCAGTGCGCGATCCTCGGGGATGCTCCCCTCGCGGCGGATCACATCCTCCAGGTCCTCCCCGCGCACAAAGTCCATCGCCAGGTAGTGGCGCTGCTCGTCCTCAAAGCTGGCGTAGACCCTTGGGATCGCCGGGTGGGAGAGGCGCACCAGCATGGCCGCCTCGGCCTTGAAGCGCTCCAGCGCCTCGGCGCGCTCCTTCGGGTCGCTGAAGCGGTCGAGCATCTCCTTGACCGCGTACACCCGCATGGAGTCGTCGATCGCCTCGTAGACCGCCCCCTGCCCGCCCTCCTTGATGATGCGCGTAATGTAGTAGCGCGGGCCGTCCCTACCCGGCACGTTGTTGAGCACGACGTCGCGGCCGCAGTGCTGGCAGAAGCGCGCCGTGCGGAAGTTCTCCGTCGTGCGGGTGTTCGGCCTGTGGCAGATCGGGCAGAGGATCTTGACCTCGGCCATACGACCTCGGCTCTCCAGTGTTGCGCGAGCGGTCATCGGCGCTCAATTCGTCTGTAGGGTAGCATAGGGGCATCTATCCGGCAAACGCCGCAAGTGCCAAGGACTGAGGACTGAGCCTCGAGGCTGTCTGCGTGGAGATCCTATCCTCAGCGCCGGGCGCTATAGATCACGCTGGAATCTACGTTGAGCCGCAGAACGTGGTTGCAGAGGTTGCCAACTCAGTCCTCATTCCGCTCGAACACCGCCAGGCTTTCCATATGCGGCGTCTGGGGGAACATGTCGTAGCCGGTGAGCCGGGTGAGGCGATAGCCCTCCGCCAGCGCCCGTGCATCCTCTACCTGCGTGAGCGGGTTGCAGGAGACGTACACCACCCGCGCCGGCCGCAACCGCAGCAACTCCTGGCACACCTCGGGCCCCAGCCCGGTGCGCGGCGGGTCGGCCACCACCACGTCGTACCGCCCGGCCGGCTGCGCGCGCAAGAAGGCCAGCACGTCCGCGGCTACGGCCTCGACGTTGCCGCAGCCGTTCGCCGCAGCGTTCTGTGTGGCCAACTGCGCGCTCTCCGCCACCGACTCCACACACGTCACGTGCGCCGCGCTGTCCGCCAGATGCAGCGCGATGGTGCCGGCGCCACCGTACAGGTCTGCGACGACGAACGACGAACGACGAACGGCGAACGAAGATGCCGGCGTAGTTGCAACGATCTGCTCATCCACAGCCGCGGGCTGTTGGTCGTTGGTCGTTGGTCGTTGGTCGTTCGCCACAGCCGCCCGCACGTTGTCCAGCAGTGGTCGTTGGTCGTTCGCCACAGCCGCCCGCACGTCGTCCAGCAGCGGCAGCAGTAGATGCACGTTGTTCTGGAAGAAGGTGTTTGGGCCGATGTGCAGCGTGCGCGCTCCCACCCGCATCGGCAGCAGCGCCGCGCCCCAGTGGCGCTCCTCCCGACCGAATGAGATATCGGTGCGGGTGTCGTTCACCAGCCAGTGGAAGCCGGCCACACCGGGTTGGGCCAGGGCGGTCTCCGCCAGCGCCTGCATCGCCGCCGCCCGCGCGCCCGCTTCGTCCGGCGCAGCGGTGATCGCCGCCAGCAGCAACTCGTCGTCCGGGCTGCGCCGTACCACCACGTAGCGCAGGAAACCCTCGTGGGTGCGCAGGTTGTAGTCCGGCAGGCCGAGCGCCACGGCGCGCTCGTACACCGCGCGCGCAGCCGCGAAGCCGGCGGGCGGCAGCAGGTGGCACTCGCCCAAGTCCACGATGTAGTTGAACTTCCCGCCCCGCCGCAGCCCGAAGCGCTCCTTGCTGGCGACGTAATCCATGCGCGTGCGGTAGCCGTACGGGTCCGGCGAGGCGACGAAGGCGATCCGCTCGGCCGCCGCCGCCGGCAGTAGCGGCGCCCACAACCCGCGCAGCGCGGCGTGCTTGGCGCGCACCTGGTCGGCGTAGGCCACCGCCTGGAAGGCGCAGCCACCGCACTGGCCAGGCGGCGGCGCGTACGGGCAGCGCGGCTCAGCCGGCGCGCCGGTGCGCGCCAGGCCGACGATCTGCTGGCGGAATTGCTTGTTCGTGAGCGCCATCGTCACTCCATCTCACCTCTAACGCCGGCCCATACTCATATGCAACGCACGACTCGGATCCGACTTGAGCCATCGCCCACGCCAACACAGCAGCTTGCGGAAATGAGCCGCCAGTTTACAGAAACTCGCGCGAACGCCCACACCCTTTAAGTGGTGCATCCACCACGTTGGTCGTCACCCTGAGCATAGCGAAGGGTCTCATACAGGAGATGCTTCGCTGCGCTCAGCATGACACAAGACGTGCCGGATGAACCATTTAAGAGATGCATCCGGTAAGCCCCTTGAAAGATAGGGGGAGGGCGAGGGAGGGCTCGCCCTCCCTCACACCCACCCCTTCCGGCAGGTGTGTGTCAACACACCTGCCGGAAGAACCATTCGGGACACGCCGGTTGGCAAGTGCCATCCTTGACAAGCGGCGCGAAAGCTGCTACAGTACACGTACAGCGCGGGAGTGGCGCAATGGTAGCGCATCTGCTTCCCAAGCAGAGGGCTGCGGGTTCGAATCCCGTCTCCCGCTCCACATCCAGGGCTTCTAGAAGCCGATACCCACCGAGCCATCGGTGGGTTTCGTCGTTCATGGAGCCAGGCATGGAGCGAAAGTCGGCAGGCCTGCGGTAAGATTCCAAGTGCCTTCATCGCCTCGCGAGCTAGCGATGCAGCGACGACACTTTCACGACCGCCACTCATGCTCGATAGTATACGGCGCTACAGTCGAGGTGACAAAGTAGTAGGGCCAATACTTTTCAAATACGCGGGCGTTGCCCGCAGCGTGAGGGTGCGGGGGCCGCAGGCCCCCGCGAACCCCTTCCCGGTGGGGGTGTGGAGGACGAAGCCCTCCACATCCTCCCAGACGATGCGATCTTCGGGCGCGCGGTTGATATCGTTGACGAGCCTTCTGCCGGTGTCGACGGTGGTGCCGTCTCAGCCATGCGTGATGTCGCCAATGGTGCTGTCTCGTGTCTCCCAAGCCGCTCTGCTTACCGGGCGCACTGGCTGGCGTGGCGCAATGATGACGATACTCTCGACCCGTAACGCCAGGTGTATGGCCCTGCCAGGGGATAGATCAAGCCCGCTGTAGCTCGTGGCGGGGTAGACGACGTCGATCATGTGCCGACCTGCCAGCTTCACCCTGAGCTGGTTGACGTGCCGCCCACGGCGGTGCTCGATCACCGTTCCGTTGAGGACGTTCTGGCGTACCATTCGGTTAAGTGGCCGGTCAGGGTAGATCAGCCGGATGTCCTCGGGGCGAATGTAGGCCGTCACCTCGGCGCCGGGCGTGAGGTCGAGCGGCGGGGCTGCCAGCACCAGCCCGTCCCAATCCAGCAGCAGGCCAGCCGCGCTCGCCTCGATCACCTGCGCGGTGATCGCGTTCGGGATGCCGAGGATCTCCAGGACGTGACGGTTCGCCGGGCGAGTGTACACATCGTCAAGTGGGCCGACCTGCTCCACCCGGCCATCGCGCACCACCGCCAGGCGGTGCCCCACCGCGAAGGCGTCGTCCAGATTGTGGGTCACGTAGAGCACAATGAGCTGCCGCTCTTCCTGGAGCGCCCGGAGGTCAGCGTGGAGCTGCTCACGGATACTGCGGTCGAGGGCCGAGAACGCCTCATCGAAGAGCAGGACCCGCGGCTCGGCGGCCAGGGCGCGGGCGATGGCGATGCGCTGCTGTTGCCCGCCCGACAGCTCCTGCGGCATTCGGTGGGCCAGGTGCTCCAGGCGCATCCGCGCGAGCAGTTCGCGAGCACGCGCCTCGGCATTGGATTGTCCAGCCAACGGGAAGGCGACGTTCGCCAGGGCGGTCATGTGCGGGAACAGGGCGTACTGTTGAAACACGTAGCCGATTCGTCGCTTCCGCGCCGGCAGATTGACCATTCGTGCGCCGGGCCTGTGCCGGTAAAACACCGTGTCGTCGAGGGTGATCGAGCCGTGATCGGGCGTTATCAGCCCGGCGATCGCCTGGAGCGTCTGGGTCTTGCCCGCGCCGGACGGCCCGAACAGCACCAGGATCTCAGGACCCGCCGTGAGCTGGATGTCCAGCGTGAAGCGCCCCAGGCGTTTGACGATCTCAACCTGGAGTTGTGGCGGCATCGGCCGGCTCCTCCGTTTGCGCCTCGGCGCGGTAGCGCTGCGGCGGTGGCTCCAGCCGGCGTACCCACAGCAGGCCCACGAAGGCCAGCCCGGTCATCACCAGCACCATCAGGTTGGCGTCGGCGTAGCGCTGGGACTGCACGGCGTCATAGATCGCGACCGGCAGGGTCTGGGTACGGCCGGGGATGTTGCCGCTGATCATCAGCGTGGCGCCGAACTCACCGAGCGCGCGGGCGGTGCCGAGGATGAGCCCGGCCAGGATGCCGCGGCGGGCCAGGGGCAGCGTGATGCGCCAGAAGATGCGTAGCTCGCCCGAGCCCAGCGTGCGGGCGGCCTGTTCAAGCACCGGGTCGACGTTGGCGAGCGCGGCGCGGCTGCTCTGGATCATCAGCGGCAGCCCGACGACCACCGAGGCGATCACCGCCGCCGGCCAGGTGAAGAGCACGCGGACCTGGAACCACTCAACCAGCGGGCTGCCGCGCCCCAGGGCGAGCAGCAGGTAGTAGCCGATCACGCTGGGGGGAAGCACCAGTGGTAGCAGGATCAGCGTCTCCAGCACCGTCTGCCCCGGCAGGCGGACGCGGGCCAGGAGCAGGGCGACCGCCAGGCCGAGCACGAAGATGATGCTGCTGGCGATGGCGGTGACCTGGACGGAGAGCCAGAAGGCGGGCCAGTTCATTCGACAATCTCGCCGGGCAGGATGAAGCCGTACTTCTTCATGATGGCGTGGCCCGCAGGGCTATTGACGAATGCAATGAACCGCCGTGCCGCCGCCTCGTTCGGCGTCCCGGTGATGGCGGCGGCCATTTGAATGAGCGGGACATCGGGGTGCAGCTCGGCCGGAATGAGCGTCCAATGCCCCGTCCCCTGCACACTGAGCGAGAGCGCGACGATGGCGACGTCGACGTTGCCGGTGTCGGCCAGCGTGAGGGTCTGGGCGATGTTCTCGCCGTACACCAGCCGTGGCTCCACGCTCGTCCAGATGCCGGCTGTTTCGAGCGCGTTCTTCGCCGCCTGGCCATAGGGCGCGTGCTCGGGGTTGGCGATGGCAATGCGGGCGTACTCCGGCCTGGCGAGGTCTTCGATGCGCTCCGGCTTGAGCGCGCTGTCGGCGCGGGTCCAGAGCGTGAGGCGCCCCTGGGCATACACCTCTATGGTGTCGGCGATGACGAGTCCCTTCGCGCTGAGATCCTCGATGAAGGACTTGTTGGCGGCATAGAACAGGTCGAAGGGCGCGCCGCGCTCGATCTGCTGGGCGAGTTGGCCGGTCGAGCCGAAGTTGAAGATGACCGGCGTGCCGGTCTGCTGTTCGAACAGCGCCCCAAGTTCCTCGAAGGCCGGGGTGAGGTCGGCAGCGGCGGCGACGGTGAGGGTGCCGTCTGTTGCTGGCTCGGTAGCACTGGGCGCGGTGGCGTTGGGTGCTGTGACGCTCGCAGGTTGCTCCGTCGGAGCGGTGGGTGTCGGCGCCGCAGTGGGGGCTCCGCCGCAGGCACTCACCAGGAGCAGCAGGAAGGCGAGCCTGGTGAGGCGGTGCAGATGGGGCATACGAGACCCTCCTTTGGAAGAGATGGTCGCTCGATGGAATGTACATGGGGTGCGCGACAGATCCGGGTAAGCTGGCGATGGTTACGCCGGCATTGGCGTCAGGAGATCGACGCAGCGGTCGAGCCAGGATGGTGGCCAGTTGCCTACGCCAAGCGGCTCGGACTGGAGGAGGCGCTGGTGAAGCTCGTAGGGGTGCATGGAGTGCTGGCGGAGGAGGCCAAGCAGCGCAAGCTCGACCGTGAAGGAGTGTTTTCTTCCAGACACCACTTCCTCACAGAACAGATATCTAGGTAATGAGTAGAAACACTATACGGGTAGGAGGCTGATTGTCAAGGAGCGACGTCGCGTCTCAGGAACACTGTTCGGACGAGGATGCGACGCTGTGGCACGGCGAGCTCTTGTGGCTGCCCGCCGTGCCACAGCGCCTGCACCGGGCGGCATGGCGATCCGTGCGGGCGGCCACAAGGCGCCGTCCACTTGTGATCGCCGCTCCATCGTCGCAGGAAAAGGGGAGCAGCACGTTATAGGCAGCGAAGGCCGGGTGGCCATGGGCGGGCTATCTGTTCCGACGGCCGACTGCGCGGCTGGCAGCCCGCCGCGGCGGGCTTGGCACAGGAGAGCCCGCGGCTTATGAACGTTGACTATTGATATGGGTATGCTGGCGCGGCACCACGCCCGGCGGATCACCCCGCGGGCGATCTGTTCCGCAGGCCGCCTGCGCGGCCTGAGGGGCAGCCCGCGCAGGCGGGCTTGGCAGGGGATAGCCCGCCGCTTCAGCGGCCGGGCGTGGGACTGCGCCACGGACCGGATGCGTTGGTAAACCTTCATCAGCGGCCGGGCGTGGTCGGCGCCCGCACGACTCGTCGTCACACCCGTGAGGTGCGGGGACGAGTGACGGGGGTGGCTGGCCGCGTGTATACTGGGGGTGTCTGCATCCTGCCGAGGAGATGTCTATGCCAGCGCTCACCGTCCGGCCGCTGACCTCCGCGGACCGCGCGGCTTGGGAGCCCCTCTGGGCCGGCTACCAGGCGTTCTACCAGGTTCAGATCCCGCCCGAGACCACCGACGCAACCTGGCGGCGCTTCCACGACCCGCAGGCGCCGCTGTACGCCCTTGGCGCCTTCCGCGACGGCCAGCTGGTCGGGATCGTCCACTACCTGTTCCACCTCTCCACCTGGACGACCGGGCCGTACTGCTATCTGCAGGACCTCTTCACCGCGCCCGAGGCCCGCGGCCAGGGCGTCGGCCGGGCACTGATCGAGGCGGTGGCCGTGGCGGCGCGCGAGGCGGGCGCCAGCCGCGTCTATTGGCTCACCCACGAGAGCAACGCCCAG
Source organism: Roseiflexaceae bacterium (assembly GCA_035559635.1). Taxonomy (GTDB): domain Bacteria; phylum Chloroflexota; class Chloroflexia; order Chloroflexales; family Roseiflexaceae; genus CALJIC01. The sequence goes on along the minus strand of DATMBA010000116.1, from coordinate 1,039 downwards.
GCGATGGCGCTCTACGATAAGGTTGCCACCCGCTCGGGCTTCGTGCAGTACCGGCGCCTGCTCGGCGGATAGGCATCCGTGCGCTCGCGTGCGCACACAGCCAGGGCCAATACTTTTCACATACGCGGGCGCTGCCCGCAGCGTGGGGGTGCGGCGGCCTGCGGCCCCCACACAATCTCGTTTTCGGAGGGGCAGAGCCCCTCCGAGCCTCCCCAAACTGTAAGGTGAGAAGCCGCGCAGCGAACCTTGTCTTACAGGAGAACCGTCTATGCATATCAGCGCGATGCACTGGCAGCAGGTCGAGGAGTATCTGCGCCGTGACGACCGGGCGGTGCTTCCGTTGGGCTGCACCGAGCAACACGCCTACCTGAGCCTCAGCACCGACAGCCTCCTCGCCGAGCGGGTGGCGACCGAGGCCGCTGCGCCGCTCGGCGTGCCGGTCTTCCCGGTGCTGGCCTACGGCGTCACCCCCTACTTCCGCGCCTACCCCGGCACGCTCACGCTGCGGGTCGAGACCTACCTGCGCGTGGTGCGCGACCTGCTCGATGGGCTGCACGCCCAGGGCTTCCGGCGGCTGGTGGTGGTGAACGGGCACGGCGGTAACGCCCCGGCGCAGGCGCTGGCGGACGAGTGGCTGGCCGATCACCCCACGGCGCAGGTGAAGTGGCACAACTGGTGGAACGCGCCGCGCGTCTGGGCGCAGGTGCAGTCCATCGACCCGCTGGCCTCGCACGCCTCGTGGATGGAGAACTTCCCCTGGACCCGGCTGGCGGATGTGGTCCAGCCGCAGGCGCAGAAAAGGCCGGTGGATGTGGCGGCGCTGCGCCAGCGCGGGCCGGCGGCGGTGCGCGCTGGCCTGGGCGACGGCAACTTCGCCGGCCTCTACCAGCGCAGCGACGACGAGATGTACGCGATCTGGGCCGAGGCGGTTGCCGAGACCCGCGCGCTCATCGAGGGGCCGTGGGCATGATGCCGCCGAACATGCCCTCCACCGAAGACAACCCGGACGCCGCCCGGGCCGCGGCGCTCGCCGCCTGGC
>DATMBA010000115.1:0-3342 GCA_035559635.1 Roseiflexaceae bacterium | reverse complement strand
GGCTGGGTGGCCCGCTCACTGCTCACCGAGCCGCAGGGCGAGCTGCCGGTGGAGGAGCCACCCCCGCCCACCGCTACACCCAGCCCGTGACGGAATGAGGAGAGGATAGGTGCTCTCGAAGACCCTCCGCGCCCTGTTCCTGGGCGTCGCCCTGGTGTCGCTCACCGTGGCATGCGCCGGCTACATCCTGCTCAGCGAGATACGCCGGCCGGCCGGCGGCGGCGACGAGCCGGTGGAGTTCGTCGTCGAGCAGGGGGACTCCACCAGCCAGATCGCCACCCGCCTCAAGGACGAGGGGCTGATCCGCCAGCCGCTGCTGTTCACCATCCTGGTGCGCTCGCAGGGGCTGGAGGGTAACCTGCAGGCCGGGCGCTATCTGCTACGCCCCAGCATGACTATGGGCGAGATCATCGCCGCGCTGCAGAGCAGCCGCGTCGAGGAGATCCAGATCACCATCCCCGAGGGCGCGCGCCTGGAGGAGATCGCCCAGCAGATCGGTTCCGCTGGCCTGGCGAATATCACCGAAGAGGAGTTCCTGCGCGTCGCGCGCGACGGCGCGGCCTTCCAGCAGGGCCACTTCCTGCTCAGCAGCCTGCCCCCCGGCGCGAGTCTGGAGGGCTACCTCTTCCCCGACACCTACCGCTTCGCCGTGACCGCCACGGTCGAGGAGGTGGTCGAGACCATGCTCAGGCGCTTCGACGAGCAGTACGCCTCCTTCGAGACTGAGGTGACGGTGAGCGGCGTAGACGTGCACGACATCGTCACCATGGCCTCGATCGTGCAGCGCGAGGCGGCCCGCGAGGACGAGATGCCCAAGATCGCGGCGGTGTTCTGGAACCGCCTCAAGCCGGAACACCAGGCCGAGACCGGGGGTGGCAAGCTGCAGGCCGATCCCACGGTGCAGTACGTGCTCGGGCAGCGCGGCAACTGGTGGCCGAAGCTGGACACGCTCAGCGCCGAGGAGATCAACGGCATCGCCAGCCCCTACAACACACGCGCTAACCCCGGCCTGCCGCCTGGCCCGATCAGCAATCCCGGCCTGGCCGCCCTGCGCGCCGCCGCCCGGCCGGACTCCTCGGCGCCCTACCTGTATTTCGTCGCCTCCTGCACCAACCCCGGTGCCCATAACTTCGCCGTCACCTTCGAGGAGTTTCAGCGGTTCGAGCAGGAGTATCTGGCGTGCGCTTCGCGCTAGAGCGTATCCGCAAAGCGGGAGGTTTGGCGGGGCTGCGCCCCCCAAGCCCCCGCCGATCGGATTCGCTACCGGCGCTCTAGGATCAATAGTTTTCAAATAAGCGGGCGCTGCCCGCAGCGTGGGGGGGCGGGGGCCTGCGGCCCCCCGCAAACCCCTTCCCGGTGGGGGTGTGGAGGGCTTCGCCCTCCATACCTCCCGTATTTGAAAGGTATTGGCTCTAGGATATATTGTGGCCGCCCACGTCACCTTGTCACCTTGTCAACCTGTCAACTTGTCATACCACGTGAGCCGGAGATCGCTATCCATGCCCAACGACCCAGCCGCCCCCTCCCTCGCCGGCCTGATCGGCGACCCGGTGGCCCACAGCCGCTCGCCGGCCATGCACAACGCCGCCTTCGCCCATCTGGGCATCCCGGCGCGCTACGAGCGCTGGCACACCTCGGCGGCCGAACTGCCGGCGCGCGTGGCGTCGCTGCGCGCGGCGGGCGTGCTCGGCGCCAACGTCACCCTGCCGCATAAGATCGCCGTCATCCCGCTGCTGGACCGGCTCGACCCGCAGGCGGCGCTGATCGGCGCGGTCAACACGATCGTCCGCGAGGAGGGCGGCGCGCTCGCCGGCTATAACACCGACGCGCCGGCGGTGGTGGGCACGCTGCACGCGGCCGGCCTGGCGCTCGAGGGGGCCGCCGTGACGATCCTCGGCGCCAGCGGGGCAGCCCGCGCCGCGGCCTTCGCGCTCGCCGCCTCCGCCGCGCGCATCGCGGTCGTCAACCGTACCCTGGAGCGCGCCGAGGCGTTGGCCGGCGACGTGCTGGCCGCCAGCGAGCGTGACGACCTGCGGCTGTTCGCGCTCGGCCCGGACGACGCAGCGCTGCCGGAGGTGCTGGCCGGCTCCACCCTGGTGATCAACGCCACTTCGCTCGGCTGGCATGGCGAGGAGACGCCGCTTGAGGCCGATCTCATCCCGCCCGGCGCGCTGGTGTTCGATATGGTCTACCGCCCCACGCGCCTCTTGCGCGATGCCGCCGCCCGTGGCGCCCGCACGCTGGATGGGCAGGATATGCTGGTGCGGCAGGCCGGGCTGTCCTTCACACTGTGGACCGGCCAGCAGGCGCCGCTGGATGTGATGCGGGCCGCCCTCGACGTTGCACGGTAGCATGTTGAACCTTCAAGGTGCTACCGTGCAACATGCAACGTTCAGCAGACGGAGCTGCCATGCCTCCCATCCTCATAATCTTCATCCTCGGCCTGTTCCTCGGCACGCTGCTCAATGTTGTCATCATCTGGCTGCCGCGCGAGGGAGCCAGGCAAGAGGCACCGCCCGGGCGAGCGGAGGGGCCGGGTGAGGCGCCGCAGGCCGGCGCGCCAGGCGGCTGGCCGCTCACCGGCTGGCAGCACGTGCCAGTCGTCGGCTGGCTGGTGGCGCGGCGCCGCGGGCAGGCCGTTCACTGGATCTTCCCGCTCGTCGAGTTGGCCACTGGCGTGTCACTCGCGCTGCTGTACGCGCGCTATGGGCTGGCCACGCCGTTCTTCTACCTGGCCTTCGTCGCAGCGGTGCTGATCGTCACCGGGGCGATCGACTGGCTGCACCGCTCCATCTACACCGTGGTGATCCTCGGCGGCGCGCTGGTGGCGCTGGCCGCGGCGTCCTTCATCTCGCGCCATAGCCTGGCGAACGCGTTGGTTGGCGCACTCGTGGCCGGCTTCGTATTCGTGATCTTCTACATGCTGGCCCGCGCCATGTACCCGGGCGCGGCCGCCCCTTTCGGCTTGGGGGACGTGTACCTCGCGATCTTCATCGGCGCCGCAGTGGGCTTTACCAACCTGCTGCCGGCGATCTTCCTCGGCATGCTGCTCGCCGGCCTGTTCTCCGTCGCCATCCTCGTGCTGCGCCGCGCCGGCCGCCCGACCCAACAGTACATCTCCTACGGCACGTTCCTCTGTGTCGGCGCCCTCGCCTACCTCCTCACGCGCGGCCTCTAATAAGGAGGGCTGCGCTCTCCCTCGCCCCATACGCATCAAGCTAAGGCAGACAGAAGGAAGCTCTTGCGGCATCATGGAGTTACCAGACCTCACGATGATGCAGGAGCTTCCCATGAACACGATACCACAGGTGGCAGCGGCCATGCAGCAGATCCTGACAACCA
>DATMBA010000114.1:0-8037 GCA_035559635.1 Roseiflexaceae bacterium | reverse complement strand
CGGTGTAGCGGAGCGTATCGCCGGGGTCGGCGCGCCCGTCACCGTCGACGTCGAGGGCCACCGCGTCCGACATGGTCGCGGTGATAGTCGGCGCGGCTTGGCCCGCTGGCCGCGCCTGCGCCGGCGCTGGCGGTGTCATGTGTGCGAGAAGCAGCCCGACGAGCACGGCGGCGTGGGCGAGGTGGAACCCGCGCGGCGACGTGGAAGGTGACGGGTGCGATGACACGGGAGCTCCTTCAACAAATACACTCACCGGATGGGTAAGGGTTTCGGGAAGGCGAAGCCCTCCCTGGCCCTCCCCTGCAACCACTTCCTATGTAAAGATAGCCTCGTAACGCATCCCCAGTTGGTCGGGGCCGATCGGCACCAGGAAGATGTCGAGCCGGCCGAGGCGCTCGTGCTCCAGCACGTAGATCCGCTGCGGCAGGTGGCCCGTGGACGATGCGCGGAACAGCAGTGAGAAGGGCCGGCGCCGCAGCGGCGCGCCGGCGGGCGGCGGGTCGCCGAGGTCGGTCACCGAGACCAACTCGAGCGGCAGCGGCGCGCCGGCGGGCGAGCCATCCGGGGTGTACGGCCCTGGGTAGAGGCGGAACGCCTGGTTGAGGTAGGGCGCGAAGTCGGCGGATGTGAGCTTATCCAACATGGCGCACCTCCTCGGGGGACCAGCGCAGCAGCAGGTAGACGCCCTGGTCAGCCACCGGGCGGAACCCGAGCCGGTGATAGAGGCGCAGCGCCGGGTTGAAGCGCTCGACGTGGATCGTCACCGGCAGGCCGGCGCGCTCGCCCTCGGCCAGCACCGCGCGCAGGAAGGCCGTGCCGATGCCCCGGCGGCGGTGTTCGGGGAGCAGCGCGATGTCGATGATGCGGATCTGGTCGGCCCAGCGGGCGGCATACATGCGGCCGACAGGCTCGCCGGCGAGCAGGATCAGGTCGAACGCCGCGCCGTGGTAGTGCTCCTGGTAGTAGCTGTGCTGGGCGTTGAACTGCATCGTCAGGAACGCATCTTTCTGGGCATCGTCCCAGCCGGTGAGCGCCAATTCCTCGGCGCGGGTGCTGGCGTAGAGCCGGAAGAGAAACGCCCGGTCCTCGGGGCCGATCGGCCGGACGGCCAGCTCCAGGCCGGGGAGCTGCGGGCAGACGGAGAGCGGGTGCATGTCCATCAGCTTCTCGGCGGGAATATTCCCTGCAGCGCGATACAGAAGTAGAGCGTCAGGTAGGGCTGCATGTTGTTGTGCGGCTGGCTGCCGCCGGCAAGCGTCAGCGCCTGCGCGCCAAGCGCCACGGAGGCGGTGCTCTGATAGGCGAAGCCGCCGCCGGAGCGCGCCAGCGAGCGGTCGGGCGCCGGGGCCGTGAGGTCGCCGTCGTCGGGCGAGGCCCGCAGCGCGTGGCTGTGGGCCGGGATCTCGGGCTCGGTCAGCGTGACCGTCTCGCTACCGCCCGTCTCGCCGAGGTCGTGCAGGCTCAGCCCAGGGCCCTGGCCGGGGTGCATCGGCGCGCGGCCCTGCAGGTTCGGTAGCGCGAAGGTGGACCGGCCGTCGCCGCCGTAGGTGGTGCCGAGCAGCGCGAAGAGCGCCGTATTCTGCGAAATCGGCATGAGTTGCCCATCGCACCAGGCCCAGCCGGTGGGCGCGAAGTTGAAAGGGAAGATGCGGATCTCGGCCACGAATGGGTCGGCCATCGGAGCCTCCTCATTGATTCTGCCGACACGTGAGTGTGAACGAACGTGCCGATGCCAAGCCCGCCGGCGCGGGCTGCCACACAGCCGCGCAGGTGGCCTTCGTGAAGGAGAACCTGCGGGGTGACCCGCCGGCGTGGGACGCGGCCATACACCCGCTCACTCTGTCGAAATTCATAAGCCCTGCGAAAATCCTGGGCGGACGTCCGCCGACAAGTACGAGCCCCGCCCCACCTCCCTGGCAGGGGGCGGGGCAGCGCCCCCGCGTAACTCCGGTTATGTCGGGGTTGGGAAAATGCCGAACAACGAAATGATGAAATTCACGCACAGATAGGGTTGAAAGTTCGTGTGTGGCTGGCTGGCGCCGGCAGGCGCGATGGCCGCGGCGGCCATGGGTGTGGACGCGACATCCTCGATGTACATGGTCACCTGGCTGGACGCAGCCGGCACGCTGCCCGCCGGATTCGCGGCCGAGGCGGCGTCTGCGGAGGCCGCCAAGGCGTGGGTGTGGAGCGGGATCTGGTTCACCGTCAGGGTGATCTCCTCCGCCCCGCCCGTCTCGGCCAGGATGAAGCCGTTGCCCTGGTGGATCGGGATGCGGCCGCGCAGGTCCGGCAGCGCGAAGGTGCTCTGCCCGTCGCCGCCGTAGGTCGTGCCGAGCAGCTGGAAGAGCGTCTCGTTCTCGCTGATCGGTAGGAGCTGGCCCTCGCAGAACATCCAGCCGGCAGGGGCGAAGTTCCCGGCGAACATCCTGATCTCGCCGACGTAGGGCTGTGCCATAGGGGCCTCCTCTGGGATCTATCCGCAAACTGCGTTTGCGGGGGCTTGGGGGGCGCAGCCCCCAAACAATCTTCCCAACGGTTCTTTTGGAGGGGCGCAGCCCCTCTAAACCTCCCGCTTTGCGGATACGCCCTAGCTCGGGCTAGGGAAGATGCCCTGCAGCGCGATGCAGAAGCTGAGCGTCAGGAAGGGCTGCATGTTCAGGTGCGCCTGAGAGCCACCGGCACTGGTGACCATCGTTGGCGAGAGCGGTGTCATAGTACTGGCCTCGCCGCGATAGATCTGCGCCGCGGCCAGGTAGTTGCCGCCGGGGTTTGGCAGCGTGGCGTTGGACGGGCTGGCCTGGACGGTGTGCGTATGGGCTGGCAGCTCTGCGATGCTCAGCGTGTGGGCCTGCTCGCCACCACGCTCGCCGAGGGTGTGGCCGACGCCGGCGTGGATGGGTGTGCGGCCGCGCAGGTCCGGCAGCGCGAAGTTGATGCGCCCGTCGCCGCCGAAGGTGGTGCCGAGCAGCGCGAAGAGCGCCTGGTTCTGGTTGATCGGCAGGAGCTGGCCGTTGCAGAGCGCCCAGCCGCGCGGCGCGAACTGGAAGCTCATGATGCGGATCTCGGACAGGAATGGCTCGGCCATGGGCTTGGTCCTCCTCGTGAGGTGTACAGCGATGGGCGATGGGTAGACAAGTGCGGTTTCGGTAACGCCAATGGCCTATCGCCTCTGACCTCGACCTTCGAGCGCTTAGATACTGAGGTAAGCGTTCTGCCAGCCGCTGAGCGCGCTGGTGCGCACCGCGGCCAGGCGCTCGTCCTCCGTCGGGTAGGGTAGCTCGGCGAGCGCGACGTTGCGCAGCCCCTGTGGGCCGCGGCGGACCTCACGCAGGTAGATCGGGCCGGTTGCGCTGCGCGCCGCTATGTCCACCGTCACGTGGCCGCGCGGACCATCGAAGGCGGCGGCGCCGAGCGCCTGGAGCAGCCGCTCCGGGTCATGCGGGTTCACGCCAGGGTCAGCCAGACCTTCGCTGAGCAGGCGGGCCGTATCGAAGCCCAGCGCGGCGAAGGCGTCGGCCGGGCGGCCGGTGCGGGCTGTAAACGCCTGCGCGAAGGCGCGGTGGGGTGCGCTGTCCAGCCCGGGGACCCAGGGGAGCGCGGTGCGGATACCGAGGGCCGCCTCACCCTGCTCTGGCAGGATGTGCTCGTCGGCCAGGAAGCCGGAGCCGAGCAGCGGGATGCGCACGGAGAGGCCGGCGGCCGCGTAGGCGCGCACGAACTCCACCGCCTCGTGGCCACAGTAGGCGGCATACACCACGTCGGGGCGCGCGGCGGTGATGGCGGCGACCATGGGGGCTAGCCCGGCCGTGTCGATCGGGCGGTGGGAGACATGCATATCCGCGATCTGGCCGCCGGCGCGCTCGAAGCCGAGGCGGAAGGCGTAGTTAGCGTCGTAGCCGCTGTCGTAGAACGAGGTGGCGATGAACGCGCGCCGTCCGAGTGAGCGGGCCGCCCATGCGCCGAGCGCATAGCTGGACTGCCAGTAGCTGAGCGAGCTGCGGACGATGAACGGGCTCTCGCGGTTGCGGCGGGGGATGTTGGCGCCAGCGCTGGCGGCGACGAGCGGCACCTGGCGCTCGAGGAGCAGGCCGGCGATCAGCGCGGCGGTGCTGGCGCTCACCGTGCTCAGCACCAGGTCGACGTGCGCCTGCTCGATCAGCGCGCGGGTCTGGGCCAGGGCCATGCCGGGGCTGACGCCGTAGTCCTCGACCAGCAGGCGCAGCGGGCGGGCGCCGGGGCGTTCGAGGGCCAACTGCATCCCGGCGAGGAGGTTCGCGCCCAGTTGCGGGTAGCGGGTAGGGCTGGGCAGCAGCAGGCCGATATTCAGCGGGGAAGCGGGCGCGGGGGCCGGCGGCGCGGCAGACGAGCGCAGCAGGGCGGGGGCGAGCAGCACGCTGGCAGCGCCCCCCACGGCTTTCAGGAACGAGCGGCGGTCGAGGCGGCCGGGCGAGTCGGCGTCAGGCATCGCGGTGCTCTCCGTGTTCGTACAGCGACGGTGGGCGGCATAGAACGGGCCGTGGGGCGCTGGAGCGCCGGGCAGCATGTGTGAACCGATAATGGCAAGCAAAAGGATTCGCGGAACGTGGGGCAGTGTGTGGGCGCCTGACGGATAGCGCGCACACGCACCTATCGTACCGGAAAGCGGCTCGCGGATCGATAACGATTCGTGAGCGGCTTGCGAACATTTGGGGGTTGTCTACTCGCCGAGGGCGGTGGTGACGGCGCCGTGGGCCAGGTGCTGCTCGGCGCGCAGGTGCTTCCAGTTCTGGAGGCGGAGGCGCTTGCCGAGCGAGACGGCGAGGTTCTGCATCAGGCGCATGCCCATAGCCGGCTCGTCCTCGGCGAGGGTGTTGAGCGCCTCGCGGCTGAGGGCCAGCAGCATCACGCCGGTGCGGCCGGCGCGCAGGTCCGCGCTGCGCTCGGCGTTCTCCAGCAGCGCCAGCTCGCCCACCACCTGGCCGGCCTGCATGAGCGCGAGGCGCACCGGCGGCTGTGTGGCGCCGCCGGATGCGGGGGCAGAGAGCCAGACCTCAAGCGTGCCGTCCATGACGATAAACATCTCGTCGCCGGTGGTGTTGGCGCTGACGATCAGCTCGCCCGGCTCGTAGCTGCGGAAGCGGAGCAGCGAGGCCAGGCGCAGGCGCTGGGCGGGCGTCAGGCTCCCACCGATCTCCGAGTTATTGAGGAACTGGGCGATCTCCTGGAGGCGCGTCATGTCGTGCTCGGCGTCTCTGGTGGCGGCGGTCTCGGGGGGCAGGCCGAGGAAGAGCGCGATATGGCGCAGCGTGATGTCGGTCTGTTCGAACTGGGGCCAGTGGCCGGCGTTGGGGATGATGCGCAGGTCGGCCATGGGCCACTCGGCGGCCACCGCGCCGGCGTCGCGCAGCGGGACGATATCGTCCTCGGCGCCCCAGATCACCAGGGCGGGGGGGGCGATGCGGCCCATCTGCCCGCGCAGGTCGGCCTTTTGCATGGCGCCGAAGCAGGCGGCGCGGACCCGCCCCTGGCCACGGCGGCGGGCGTCGGCGCGGATGTGCTGGTAGTCCTCCTCGGAGACCTGGGCGCGCTCGGCGAAGTTGGAAGGCTTGAGGAGGAAATCGGTGTAGTCGAGCGGGGTCTTGGCCAGCACATAGAGCAGCCACTCCAGGAAGGGGAAGCGCTCGGCGAGGACGTGCGGCGCGAGCAGCATGTTGACGCGGCGGGAGAGGCGGCCGCTCATGGCCGGGTTGAGCAGCACCAGGCGATCAACGAGCAGCGGGTGGCGCAGGGCGAGGGTGGCGGCGATCTGGCCGCCCATCGAGTGGCCGAGCACGAGGGCGGCGCGGTCGGTGGCGCGCTCGATGATATCGGCGACCATGTCGGCGTAGCCAGCGATGGTCGGCGCGGCGGCGGGCGCGGGGGATTGGCCGAAACCGGGGAGGTCCACCGCCAGACAGCGGTAGCGGCGGCTGAGGGAGGGCAGCACCGGCTTCCAGGTGAAGGACGAGCTAGCCCAGCCGTGGATGAGGACGGCGAGCGGGCCGTTGGGGGGGCCGCACTCCTGGACGTAGACCGGCTGCTGGTTGATGGTGTAGACCGCCATGGCCAGATGCTCCGTGCTGAATGCTTGCAGGCCAGGCCTGCGAACAAGGGGAGAGGTCTTTCCGGGAGGGGGGCGCTCTCCCAACCCATCCCGCGGCCGGCGGCGCGTACCTCCTGTGAGTACAACGCACACCCCTGCATTCTAGATATCCGACTCAGGATCGTACAGAGGTCTTGTTTACAAGAAGATTGCAGTTTGGGGATGGGGCCGTCATGCTAAATTTCCAAAGAGCACATGCAACATGGGGGGCAGGGAGGGCGTACCCTCGCTGAAAATTCCCCTCTTCCGTATGACGCAGGCCGCGCTCTGAGATCATTGCTGGTATCACGGCGCGGCGGGCGCACCGGCCTACGACACAAAATCGTTGCCCGGCGGCGTGCATGAACGGTCTCCTGCGTCGTTTACACAAGTGTAAGAACCGACGCACGGCCGGACTGCCCCACGCCCGCCGAGGGGATGGGAACGTGCTGGCCGCCCTGCGAGGCTCACGCGCGTATGGCCTACTCTCTCGCCTTCGAACCGGGCGCCGAGGCAGGGTATGCCCAGTTGCTCAGCCACCTGCGCCAAGCCCAGTCTGCCGCCAGCCGGCTGGAGGACCGCGCCGCGGTGGCGCTGATCGAGACGCTCGAGCGGCTGTGCCTGGCGCGCGCGGGCGACGTCGGGGCGGCGGAGGTGCGTGCGCGCGCCGTGGGGGGTGCCGCGCCGACATTGAGCGTCTACCTGCTGGGCGACTTCCGCGCCTACCTCAACGGCCGGGGGATCGTCGAGTGGCGCAAGAAGAGCGAGCGGGTGTTCAAGTTCCTGGTGTGCCAGCGGGGCGCGGCGGTGCACCGCGACCAGTTACTGGATGCCTTCTGGCCGGATGCCGAGCCGCAGGCGGCGCGCAACTGCCTGAACGTGACGCTGCACGGCCTGCGGCGGTGCCTGGAGGAGCTGGGGGGGCCGGCGCCGGCGAGCGGTTTCGTGCAATTCGCCGACGGCTGCTACCGGCTGGGCGAGGACCTGCAGGTATGGTGCGACACCGACGTCTTCGAGCAGCAGGTGAGGCACGGGCGGGCCGCCGCATCCAGCGATGTGTCCCGTGCCATCGCGCACTACGAGTTGGCCGACGTGCTGTATCAGGGGGACTTCCTCCGCGACGACCGCTACGAGGAGTGGGCGATCGGCACACGCGAGCGGCTGCGCACGACCTACCTGGCGATGCTGGGACACCTCGGCCAGTTGCTGTATGACACGGGCCGCTACGCGCAGGCGATCGCATGTGCGCAGAAGATCCTCGAGCGGGACGACTGCCACGAGGAGGCGCACCGGCAGATCATGCACAGCTATAGCGCCATGGGGCAGCGGGCCCTTGGCCTGCGGCAGTATGCGCTGTGTCGCGAGACGCTGGCGCGTGAGCTGGGGGTGCCGCCGACCGAGGAGACCGAGCGGCTGGCCGAGGAGATGCGGGAACGCTGAGGCGCTGAGGGTATGAGTCCGCTGAATGGCGAGACGGGTGAAGCGCTGAGGATGTGAGACCGCCCCCGCGCCCCAGTGGGGAGATGTCGACCGCGCACGACATGTGAACACCGCGAGCGGGCGAAGCGCCCGCTCGCGGTGTTTGTACGATGTGCGATCGTGGCGGCGCGCGCTCGTTGAGCGGAATTTGAGCGGCAGCTAAGCGCGGAATAATCGGGGGGCCCTAGACTGCGCCGGACGACGTTCGCGCTGCGTGGGTGCGTGGGGGCGCCGATGGTTCGCCAGGTCTCCTTTGTGATCCGGGTGCATGGTCTCGAAGGGGGCGCACTGCGCGGGCAGATCGAGCACGTGCCGAGTGGCACGACCGCGCATTTCCGCGACATGGCCCAGGCCGAGCGCTTCATGCGCGGCTACATGGGAGGCATGGCCGGGGATCAGGGGGCCATTCCTAGCACAGGAGAGGGTGTGAGCTCGATCTTCTCGTTCTCGCGCCGTCC
>DATMBA010000113.1:0-1744 GCA_035559635.1 Roseiflexaceae bacterium | reverse complement strand
CCCCTGAAACCCCACCCCATCCTCAATCAAGGATTGACAGACTACTACGATGATCCCTCGGCGCATCAGCGCCGGCGTTGGCCGCGCGAGGAGCTAGATGTATGGCCGCGAGACGCAGCGAGCCGTTCTCGAACGTGGACGCCGCCTGGCTCCACATGGAAGATCCAACCAACCTGATGATGATCACCGGGGTGTTGATGTTCGACGCGCCGGTGGATTTCGCGCGTTTCCAGGCGGTGGTGGAGCGGCGCCTGCTGCGCTTCGAGCGCTTCCGCATGCGGGTGGCGAACCTCCACCAGCGCGCCGCTGCGCCGCGTTGGGAGCTGGACCCGCACTTCTCCATCAGGTCGCACGTGCACCGTATCGCACTGCCGGCGCCCGGAGATCAGGGTGCGCTGCAGGAGTTGGTGAGCGACATGATGAGCACCCCGCTGGACTTCACCAAGCCGCTGTGGCAGTTCCACCTGGTGGAGAACTTCGAAGGCGGCAGCGCGGTGATCACCCGCCTGCACCACGCGATCGCCGACGGTATCGCCCTGGTGCAGGTGCTGCTCTCGCTCACAGACGACAGCCCGGACGCCGCGGAGGACGCACCGGCGCGCGACGGTACGCGGGGTGCGCCGGGCGCGCTGCTGGGCCAGGTGCGCGCGGCGGTGGGCCGGGCGGTGCGCGCCGGGGGCATGCTGGTGAGCGAGGGCCTGGAGACGCTGACCGACCCGGAGCGGGCCCTGGAGGCAGCCTGGCTGGGGGCAAGTGGCGCGGCGGCGCTCAACAAGCTGCTCTTCATGCCCCCCGACCCACCGACGCCGCTCAAGGGCGAGCTAGGGGTGGAGAAGCGCGCCGCCTGGTCGCAGCCCATCCCGCTGGAGGACGTCAAGGCCGTGGGGCGCCTGGCGCGCGGCACCGTGAACGACGTGCTGATCAACGCGGTGGCCGGCGCGCTGCGCCGCTATCTGATCCGCCGCGGGGCGCCGGTGGAGGGGCTCAACATCCGCGCGGTGGTGCCGGTGAACCTGCGCCCGCTGGATGAGCCGGTCACCGAGCTGGGCAACAGGTTCGGCGTGGTGTTCCTGGCGCTGCCGATCGGCATCGACGACCCGTTCGACCGGTTGCTGGAGCTGCGGCGGCGCACGGAGGCGATCAAAGGCTCGCCCGAGGCGGTGGTGGCCTTCGGCATCCTGAACCTGATCGGCGCCTCGCCGCCGCGGCTGGCGGACATGGCGGTGGAGATGTTCGGCAGCAAGGCTACCGCGGTGATGACCAACGTCCCCGGCCCGCGCGAGCCGATCTATCTGGCCGGCACGCGGGTCAGCAAGACGATGTTCTGGGTGCCGCAGTCGGGCCACCTGGGGCTGGGGGTGAGCATCTTCAGCTATGCCGGGGCGGTGTTGCTGGGGGTGGCGAGCGACGCCAGGCTGGTGCCGGATCCGGACGCGATCGTGGCGGACTTCCACGCCGAGCTGGGCGAATTAGTCCGGCTGGCTCACACGGTGGCCGGCGCTTGCTGACCATTAGGCGATAGGCGATGCCGATAGCCGACACGGGGTGCGGATGACGAGACTCAGCGATATCAGCCGCTTCAGTGCCTCAGCACTCCTCCTTGTGCTGTGTGCAGCATGCAGCGGCCAGGGGGCTGCGCCGGCCCTGCCGCGCTCGCCGGCACCAACGGTGGCCCCGGCCGCCGCTTCGCCGCCGGCCGCGCCACCCTCTGCGACGGTGGCGGTGGCGCTGCCGGGCGTGAGCG
>DATMBA010000112.1:0-4495 GCA_035559635.1 Roseiflexaceae bacterium | reverse complement strand
GGTGCGGGACGCCGGCCTCCTGGCAGGCAGCCACCGCGCCCACCACCTGCCGGAAGTAAAGCAGGGCCTCCTCAAGCGAGAGCGCGCCGATCTCGCGCAGCGTGCGCCCCGACACGTACTCCGTGATCATAAACGGCCGCCCGCCGACCTCGCCGCTGTCGAACACATCCAGCAACGAGGGATGCGAGCGCCGGGCGCTGTTCTGCGCCTCCTGCACGAAGCGCTGGCGCAGCGGCTCCTGGCCCAGCAGGTCGCGCCGGAACAGGTGCACCAGCACCGGGCGCTGCAGCCGCTCGTCGTAGGCGCGGTACACCACGGCGAGCCGCCAGGCGCCGAGCTGCTCTTCAATTCGGTAGCGGCCGTGCAGCACGGGCGAGGAGGTGGGCGTGGCCGGTGTCAGAGAATCGCGCGTCATGGTCCCTGGCGACGCAGTGCGATGCGGCGGATGGCGTACTGGGCATTATAGCACCCTGCGGGCCGCTCCGCTAATGGGTGCAGCCGGCACGTGCGTGTCAACGTACATGCCAGCCGGGTGGGTTTGAGGGGGGCTGCGCCCTCCCTCGCCCTCCCGCTGTTGTCGCGGGATGTGCCGTATGCACCACGCATCCGCCGGGCGACACCAGCAGGGCTGCATCATGGCTCGGGAACTGTGGAGGCGAGGTCGCTCATGCACCCCTCCGAAGGGCGCGCAGTCCGTCTCCGGCCCCATTGCGCCGTCCCGCCGCGCGTGCTATAATCGCCGGCAACGACGAAGACGGAGACGACGTAGGCCGAGGCCAGCTTCCAGAGAGCCGCCGGGCGGTGCGAGGCGGCAGCCGGGCGCGGACCGAATCCCCTCCTGAGTCGCCGGGAAAACCAGCGGAGGTGGCACTATCCGCTTATCCGCTGTCGAACCCTCGCCGGGCGCGCCCGTTACAGCGCCAGAGGGATTGACGATTGAAGCTTGAAGATTGAAGATCGAGGGGTCTCCCCCATCGGCAATCGGCAATCAGCAATCGGCGATCTGAATGTGGGTGGCACCACGGGGGCACAGCCCTTCGTCCCTGAGCGGACGGAGGGCGTTTTGATTCTGATGAGGCGCTGGATCGAGAACCGGCTGCTGGCGGCGCTCTACGCGCTGGCCTACCAGGCGCGGGAGGCGCTCTGGAACGTGTGCCGCCCGACGCTGATCGGCGTCCGCTCGGTGGTGGTGCGCGGCGACGGGGCGTGCGGCGAGGTGCTGCTGGTCCGCCACCGCAGCGGCGGCGCGCCCTGGTCGCTCCCCGGCGGGGCGGTGAATCAGCACGAGCGCCTGGAGGAGGCCGCCCGCCGCGAGGTGTTCGAGGAGGCCGGCGTCGCGGCGCGCGTCGAGCACCTTCTCGGCGTGTACGACGCCTTCCGCGGCGAGTTCACCAACTACGTCGCGGTGTTCGTCTGCATGGCTAGCGGCGATGCCCGCCCACCGCGCTCGCTCGAGATCGCTGAGGCGCGCTTCTTCCCGTTCGATGCGCTCCCCGCGGGCTTGGACGAAGGTTCGCGCCGGAGGATCGAGGAGTATCTGGCAGGAAGGGTGGGGGTAAGCGAACTCTGGTGAGGATGGTGCGAAACGATCTCGAATGCAACTTGCATTTTGCATTTTCGCGCTTCACACACTGTAAGGAGATAGCGAATTGTCTGCCTACACACCCATCCTGGCGACGCTGGGCTACGTGATGTCACGAGACGGCCGGTCCGTGCTGCTGATCCACCGCAACGCGCGCCCGGACGACCTGCACTTCGGCAAGTACAACGGGCTGGGCGGCAAGCTGGACCCCGGCGAGGATGTGGCATCCGGCATGCGGCGCGAGATCCGCGAGGAGGCCGGGATCGAGGCCGAGGAGCTGGTGTTGCGCGGGACGGTAAGCTGGCCCGGCTTCGGCAGGAACGGCGAGGACTGGTTCGCCTTCGTGTTCCGCGTGGATCGCTGGAGCGGCACGCCGCTGGAGCGTAACCACGAGGGCGCGCTGGAGTGGGTGGAACTGGCGCGGCTCGGCGCGCTCAATCTGTGGGAGAGCGATCGGTTGTGGCTGGATATGGTCTTCGAGCGCACGCCGCGCATGTTCCACGGCGTCGCACCCTATAAGGATGGGCGGCTGGTCTCGTGGAGCTACACGCTGATCTAGCCCTCGCCGGGCTGGATAGGCACAAGGCTGAGGCTAATCTTGAGCGCTTCGTCGACTGTCTCCAGATCTTCTTCCGCCTTCGCGATGGCGGCAGCGATCAAGTCCTCGCGCAACCGGCACAGCCGCTCGTTCTCGCAGTGCGCGCGCAGCACGTCGCTGATGAACTGGCTGAGGTTGCCCGCGCTCATCTCACGGGCGCGATCGAGCACCTCGGCGGTGAGCGTGATCGTGACTCGCTGCATCTTGCGCATGATCATTTCCTTTCTCATACCATATCCAGCGAGGTATATGCTTCGTTAACCGGAGGTAGAAGATGCTCGACATCAGGCTCATCCGCGAGCAGCCGGACCTGGTACGCCAGGGCGTGCTGCGTCGCGGCGAGGACCCGGCGATCGTGGATCAGGTGCTGGAGCTGGACGCCAGGCGGCGCGAGCTGTTGAACCAGGTGGAACAACTCAAGGCCATGCGCAACGCCGTCTCGAAGCAGATCGGCGCGATGAAGGACGCCGCCGCGCGCGAGGCGAAGATCGCCGAGATGCGTGCGGTGGGCGAACGCATCGCCGAGCAGGACCGGCAGGTGGCCGAGGTGGAGGCAGCCTTCAACCGGCTCATGCTGATGCTGCCCAACCTGCCACACAAGGACGTGCCGGATGGCACGAGCGAGCACGACAACGTGGTGGTGCGCACCGAGGGGGAGCCGCGCGCCTTCGACTTCACGCCCAGGCCGCATTGGGAGTTGGGCGAGGCGCTCGGCATCATCGACTTCGAGCGCGGCATCAAGCTGGCCGGCAGCCGCTTCTTCGTGCTCAAGGGGCTGGGCGCCCGCCTGCAGCGCGCCCTGATCACCTGGATGCTCGATGTCCACCTGGAGCAGCACGGCTACACCGAGATCGCCCCGCCCTATGTGGTGCGTGAGGAGATACTGGTGGGCACCGGCAACCTGCCCAGGTTCGGCGACAACCTGTTCCGCATCGAGGGGGTGGACCTGACGCTCATCCCCACCGCCGAGGTGCCGGTGACCAACCTGTACCGGGACGAGATCCTGGAGCCGGGCCGGTTGCCGATCTATCACGTGGCCTACACCCCCTGCTGGCGCAACGAGCAGATGAGCGCCGGGCGCGACGTGCGCGGCATCAAGCGCGTCTATCAGTTCGACAAGGTCGAGATGGTCAAGTTCGTCGAGCCGCACACCAGCTACGACGAGCTGCGCACGCTGATCGACAACGCCGAGGATATCTGCAAGGCGCTGCAGGTGCCCTACCGCCTGGTGCAGCTCTGCACGGCGGACCTGGGCGTGGCCACGATGAAGTACGACCTGGAGCTGTGGGCGCCGGGCGTGGGCGAGTGGCTCGAGGTCAGCTCGTGCTCGAACTTCGAGGACTACCAGGCGCGCCGCGCGAACATCCGCTACCGCCCGGCGCATGGCGCGAAGCCTGAGTTCGTCCACACCCTCAACGGCTCGGGCCTGGCCCTGCCGCGGGTGGTGATCGCGGTGCTGGAGAACTACCAGCAGGCCGACGGCAGCGTGGTGGTGCCGGAGGTGCTGCGGCCCTATATGGGCGTGGAGGTGATCCGGTGAGGAAGCTCAGGGAGGACCTTGCCCTCTCTGAGCGCCTGTTGGAGAAGGGGAGCGTGAGGGGCCTATGGCCCCCGCGCCCTCAGCCGGGAGGCGTTTCAAACAAGCTCTGAGACCGTTCTCTATCGCACATATATGCTACAATGGGGTGGCTCCGGCATCGCACACAGGGAGGCATAGCGTGGGAAGCGTGGACGAGAAGCTGCGCCGCGGCTTCGATCTGGCGGCGCGCGCGCACGGGGATGGGGACACGCTCGGTGTGGCGCTGCTGGCGCTGCACGGCGCGCTGGAGGACCACCTGGACCAGGCGCTGGGCCACCTGGCCGAGCTGTCGCCCGAGGACCGGCTGGCGCTGGAGGACCCGGCCTATGGCTGGGTGAAGCGCGCCAACCTGGCGCTGCGCTACGGGTTGGTGACGCGCGAGCAGCGCCAGGCCATCCTGGACGCGAACCGCCAACGCCAGGAGTTCGCCCACGGGGACCCGTTCCGCGGCAGCCAGCGCGAGTTGGAGAACTACGCTTCCCTGGTGGCGGTGCTGGTGGGCCGCCGCCCCACCGCGGCGCACGCCGCCCGCCCGGCGAAGCGCCCGGCCCCTACCGTCGTGCCGGCTGCCGCCCAGCCCGCCGCCGCGCGGGCCTCGGAGGGGACCACCGTCAGCGCCTCCTCGCCGTGGGCGGAGCGGGCGGCTGTGCGCCGGACGCGCCGGCCAGACCTGCTGCCGGACAGCCTGCCGGTGCGGGCGCTGATCGCCGCCCTGGCCGTGCTGGTGCTGGCGGTG
>DATMBA010000111.1:0-2188 GCA_035559635.1 Roseiflexaceae bacterium | reverse complement strand
GCTCCACCCCCCTGCCGCCCACCCGCGCCGCACCCACCGGCTCGCCCGTGCGCACCTCCAGCGTCTCGGCCAGCTTGAGCCAGGGGGCGTCCATGCCGCCCGCCACCTGGTAGAAGGCAAAGCCGCGCAGCGCGCCGAGCCAGGCGCGCTCCATCGCCGCCGAGTGCAGGTGCAGCCGGGAGAAGAACGGCCCCTCGAACAGCGGCCGCATGACGTACTCCACCACCCCCGGCCCGAGCGGCGCAAACTCCTGCTCGGCGTCGCGGTCATCGTAGGCCAGGTCCGGCTCCAGCGTGGGCGGCTGCACCGCGTCCAACTGCGCCCGGTAGGCGGCCCAGGCGCGCTTCTCCTCCGCTGTGAGCAGCGGCGTGGCGGCGATCTCCTCGTCCGCGAACGGCTGCTGGTGCAGCACGCCGTCCGCCAGCAGGCCGGAGGCGCCACGGACGCGGCGCGGCAGCAGCATATCCCGGCAACCCAACTCGTCCAGCAGCGCCAGGGTGCGGGTGTAGAACGAGGCCAGCCAGCCGGCTCCGGTGTCGCAGTGATGGCCAGGGCCGAAGTGCTCGGCGTGGGTGCGTCCGCCCGGCGCACCGAGCGCCTCCAGCACCTCCACACGGTGGCCGGCTTGGCGCAGGCGGTGGGCGGCAGTGAGACCGGCGGGGCCGGCGCCGACAACGGCGATGTGCATGGGGGCCTCCTTCAAAGCGGATAGGGGGACAGCGGATAGGGGGACAGCGGATAGGAAACGGATAAGCGGATAAGCGGATAGGCGCTGCGGACCAGAATCCGCTAATCCGCTCGCTATCTGCTGTCCACATGCCACAGGATTCGCCGCGCTGCGGCCAGCGACGTCGCAAGTACGAGAGGTTACGCGCGCCCAGTTGTGCCCCTTGCTGTACGGCGTGTCCGAGGCATGGTGCAGGAAGTAGTCGATGTTGACGACCACGGCGTTGCTGCGCCGCGGCCGCTCGCTCACCTCCGGCCGCAGGCGTGGGTCGCTGCACGCCGCGTCGAGCAGCCACGAGTGGTAGGTGCGTTGGAACAGGCCCAGCGGCGCGCGGACGGCAGGGCCTTGGAGGTGGCATCGCCCCTACGACACACCGATGTCCCAGGCCGCCTGCAGGTCCTTGGCCGAGTAGCGCCGGAAGGCCAGCACGGTGTTGGTGCGCGTCACGCCGTCGATCTTCGCCAGTCCCTCCGGCACCGCCTCGGCGAGTTGCTCGTACTCCGGCAGGCGCAACACGGCGATGATGTCGTACTCGCCGGTGACGCTGTACACCTCGGCCACGCTGGGCATGTTGGCGATCGCCTGGGCCACGGACGCGATCTTATCTGGCTCGGCGTGGATCATCACGAAGGCTGTGAGCATCGCTTCTCCCTCCGCTGCGCGCTGCCGACCCGCTGCCAAACCGCTCCTGTTTTGGCCGCGCGGCCGCGCGCACTCCAGCGTATAATACGGGAAGGGGCGCCCACGCGCAACGACGAACATCACGCAACCGCTATGCCAGACGACACCACACCCTCCTTCTACGTCCATGGCTCGAGCGCGCCCGTCCCGCTGCGCTCGCCGCGCATCTTCTGGAGCTACGCCGCCACCCAGTGGCGCCGCATCTTCGGCCTGAACGTCAGCCGCATCGACGATACGCTCTTCGTGGGCGGGGAGTTCCGCGCGGCGCAGTGGCCACTGCTGCGCGCCATGGGCATCCGCGCTGTGCTGAGCCTGCAGGCCGAGCGCGCGGACGAGTTCGACGGCCCGCCGCCCGAGCGGGCGCTGCGCCTGCCGGTGCCGGACTTCCATCCACCCAGCGTGGCGCAACTCCATGAGGCGTGCGCCTTCATCCGCGCCGCCCACGCCGACGGGCTGCCGGTGATGGTTCACTGCCACGCCGGCGTCGGCCGCGCGCCGCTCACCGCCGGCGCCTACCTCGTCACCCGCGGCCATAGCGCCGAGTCAGCCATCGAGCGCATCCGCCTCTGCCGCCCGATCATCGGCCTCAACCGGCCCCAGCAGGAGCGCCTGGCCGAGTGGGAGCGCCTCCAACTGGGGTAAGCCCAGCGGGGGTCCGGGGGCCGCAGGCCCCCGAGAAGCAAACCCTTGCTGTGTCTTTCACCCGCCTGGGCGCGAAAGCCCCACGCGGGATGTATGCTACAATGGCGGGGCTTTGCCGCCCAGCGCGGCCACGACGCC
>DATMBA010000110.1:0-9772 GCA_035559635.1 Roseiflexaceae bacterium | reverse complement strand
ACCCGCCGGCGGGTGCTGACACTGGCCGAGCAGGTGCGGCTGCGCCGGCGCGTCAGCGAGCCACCGCAGGAACTGCCCGCTCTCAGCGCGTCGGACGGTGGAGGCCAAGAAGTCGCCAACTCGTAGAAGGGGAGCGCGAGGGGCCGCCCCTCGCAGAGATCCTATGCCATCTATCGTCGAATCCGTGCCGCTCTCGTGGGTGCTCATCCTCGCCGCCGGGCTGTTCTGCACCGGCCTGTTCGGCGCCCTCTCGCGCCGCAACACCGTGGGCATCCTGCTGGGTGTGGAACTGATGCTCAATGCGGTGAACATCAACCTGGTGGCCTTCTGGCGCTACATCGAGCCGAATGTGGTGGCCGGGCAGACCTTCGCGCTGTTCGTGATCGCCGTGGCGGCCGGCGAGGCGGCGGTGGGCCTGGCGATGATCATCGCGATCTATCGCACGCGCCAGACGGTGAACGCGGACGAGGTTGACGCTTTAAAGGGTTGAAGATTGAAAATTGAAAATTACCGATTGTAGGTCGCTCTCAATACCAATCTTCAATCTTCAATCTTCAATCTTCAAGCTTCAAGCTTCAAGCTTCAATGGTGCAGAGTATGGGCTTCTTCCTGACGAACGCCTGGCTGATCCCGCTCCTCCCGCTGCTGGCGTTCGCCCTGATCTCGCTGACGCCCATCCGCCGGAGCGCGGCGGGGAGCGCGTGGCTGGCGACGCTGCTGATGGCAGCGGCCACCGTGCTGGCATTGGGCGTGGGCGCCGAGGTGCTGCAGGGGGTGCTGGTGGCGCCGGACGGAACAGCCACCACCCGTGCGGCGCTCAGCGCTCGGCCGGAGCATGGGGCATTCGCCTTCCCCGCGCCGAACATCGTGCGCGCGGTGCGCTGGGCGCCGGCGAGCGGCGATGCGGCTGTCACGATGGGTTACCTGATCGACCCGGCCGCGGCGGCCATGCTGGTGATGGTGACGGTGGCCTCGACATGCATCCACCTGTTCTCAGTTGGCTACATGGCCCACGACGCGCGCCAGGCGCGCTTCTTCTCCTTCATCGCACTGTTCACGGCGGCGATGCTGGCGATGGTGATGGCCGGCAACCTGCTGCTGTTCTTCATGGCTTGGGAGGTCATGGGCCTCTGCTCGTACCTGCTGATCGGCTTCTGGTATGACAAGACCTACCCGGACCCGCGGCAGATCACGCCGCGCCAGGCGGCGATCAAGGCCTTCATCACCACTCGCGTGGGCGATGTGTTGCTGATGGTGGGCCTGGCCTATCTCTGGCTCGAGGCCGGCACGCTGGAGCTGGGCGCCGCGCCGGGGCAGGTGTTTAGCGCTGAGACGCTGAGCCGGCTGACGACCGCTCAGGCCGCGTTCGGCCTGAGCGCGGCCACCGCCATCGCGCTGCTGATCTTCGCCGGAACGGTGGGCAAGAGCGCGCAGTTCCCGCTGCACGTCTGGCTGCCGGACGCGATGGAAGGCCCCACGCCGGTGTCGGCGCTGATCCACGCGGCGACGATGGTGGCAGCCGGGGTGTTCCTGGTGGCGCGTACCTACCCGATCTTCGCTATCAGCGGCGCGCTGCCGGTGGTGGCCGGGATCGGGGCCTTCACCGCGCTGTTCGCGGCGCTGATCGCGGTGGCGCAGTTCGACATCAAGCGCATCCTGGCCTACTCCACCGTCTCGCAGCTCGGCTTCATGGTGGCGGCGCTCGGCATCGGCGGCTGGGTGGCGGCCATGTTCCACCTGCTGACGCACGCCTTCTTCAAGGCGCTGCTGTTCCTCGGCTCTGGCTCGGTGATCCACGGTATGGAGGCAGCGGTGGGGCACGACAGCAACGCCGCGCAGGATATCCGCAACATGGGCGGGCTGCGGCGCTTCATGCCGCTGACGTTCTGGACCTATCTGGTCGGCTTCCTGGCGCTGGCGGGCTTCCCCGGCCTCTCGGGGTTCTGGAGCAAGGACGAGATCCTGGCCGACGCGGCCAACCACGGGCGGTGGCTGGTGCTCGGCGCGCTCATGCTGGCCTCGTTCCTCACGGCGTTCTACATGGCCCGCCAGGTGACGGTGGTGTTCACCGGGCCGTTCCGCGGGTTCCAGCCGCGCCAGGGGCCTGGCGACGAACGACCAACGACCAACGACCAACGACCGAGGCCGGAAGGGGGTCACAGGCATACGAGCGACCCAGAGGAGCGTTCGTCGTTCGTCGTTGGTCGTTCATCGCATCATGAGCCGCACGAAAGCCCGTGGACGATGACGCTGCCGCTGGTGGCGCTGGCGATCCTGGCCGCCCTGGCCGGCTTCGTGAACCTGCCGTACGAGGGCTACCACCACCTGGCGCGCTTCTTCGCGCAGGAGGCGGGGGCGTTCAACGCCGCCGTGATGCTGGCGGCGAGCGCGGTGGCGCTGGCGGGCATGGCCGCCGGCTACCTGCTGTACCGCGGGGCCTTCACCACTGCGGCGGACCAGGACCCGCTGGAGCGCATGCTGCCGGGGGTCTTCGGCCTGCTTCAGCGCAAGTTCCAGGTGGACGAGCTGTACGCCGCGAGCTTCGGGCGCCTGGCACTCTGGCTGGCGGCGGCCTGGGCCTGGCTCGACCGGGCAGTGCTGGATCGCTTCCTGAGCGGCGCTGGCGCCTTCACCCAGTTCCTCGGCCAGGTGAACTTCATCGTGGACGACACGGTGCTCAACGATGGGGCGGAGGCACTGGCGGGCGGCACGGTGGCGAGCGGCGACCGGGCGCGCCGCACGGAGACCGGCAAGATCCAGGATTACATCGCGATCGTGTTCGCGGGGGTGGTGATCCTGGGGGCCATCTACCTGTATGGAATCCGTTGAACGTTTGCACGTTGCACGTTGCACGTTGCACGTCCGTCGGCGAAGCCAACGCAGCCGCACTGTCATGTCGAGCGCGAGCGAAACAGCTCGCTGCGGAAGCAACGCAGCCACACTGTTATGTTGAGCGTAAGCGAAACAGCTCACGGCGATAGCGGCGATCTCACTGCAGATCTCAGCGCGATGCTTCACTTCGTTCAGCACGACACGTTCGATGCGCTGGTAGCGCAGGAGCCATACATGCCCAGCTACCTTGAACTGAGCGCCGTTCCCTGGCTCACGCTGCTGATCCTGGCGCCGCTGGCCGGGGTGCTGCTGGTGGCGCTGGCCGCCTTGCTGCGGCTGGACGACCGGATCGTGAAGGTCGGCGCCGCGGCGTGGTCCAGCGTGCCGATCGGGATCGCGGCGGTGGTGTGGGCCGGGTTCGACCCGCGCGCAGTGGCCGAGGGCCAGGGCGTGGTGCAGTTCGTCGAGTTGGCGCCCTGGGTGCGCGCCGTGCGGGTGGACTACTTCGTGGGCGTGGACGGCATCAGCATGCCGCTGGTGCTGCTCACGGCCGTGATGGCGCCCGTGGCGATGCTGGCTTCCTTCGGCGTGACCGAGCGCGTCAAGCTGCACTATGCGCTGCTGTTCCTGCTCCAGGCGGCCATGCTCGGCTACTTCGTCTCGCTGAACTTCTTCTTCTTCTTCATCTTCTGGGAGTTCAGCCTGGTGCCGGCCTTCTTCCTGGTGCAGAACTGGGGCCGCGACCGGGAGCTGCGGCGGCGCGCGGCGCTCACCTTCTTCGTCTACACCATGGCCGGCTCGGTGGGCATGCTGCTGCTGTTCCAGCTCTTCTATGTGGCCACCGCGCGCGCCGGCGCCCCGACCTTCGATCTGATCGCGCTCGGGCGACTCGGGCAGGGCCTGGGCATCCAGGGCGTGAGCGACAGCCTGCAGACTATCCTGTTCAATTATGTCGATGAGATCGGCGTGACGGCGGCGCTGGGGCGCTTCCCGCTGCTGTACAGCTCGATCGCCTTCTGGGCGATCTTCATCGCCTTCGCGATCAAGCTGGCGATCTGGCCGTTCCACAGCTGGCTGCCGGACACTTACGCTGAGGCGCCGACAGCCGGCTCGATCTTGCTGGCGGCGGTGATGTCCAAGATGGGCGGCTACGGCATGCTGCGCATTATGCTGCCGCTGGCGCCGGAGGCGGCGCAGTACTTCGGCCCGGCGATCGGCGCGCTGGCGCTGGTGGGGGTGGTGGCAGGGGCCTTCGGCGCGCTGGCACACACCCGCGGCGACATCAAGCGGCTGATCGGTTACACCTCGATCAACCACATGGGGTATGTGGGGCTGGCGGTGGCGGCAGCGGCCACGGCGGGCACGGCGGGTGCGGAGAGCCGGGCGATCGCCATCAACGGCGCGCTGTTCCAGATGGTGGCGCACGGCCTGAGCACCGGGGCGCTGTTCCTGCTGGCGGGCGCGCTGGCGCGGCGCACGGGCACCTTCGAGCTTGGCGCGCTCGGCGGGCTGCAGAAACAGATGCCGGTGCTGGCAGGGGCGCTGGGCGTGGCGCTGTTCGCCAACCTGGGGCTGCCGGGGCTGGCCGGGTTCGTCGGCGAGTTCTTCATCTTCCGCGGGGCGTGGGCCACGCTGCCGCTCTTCACGCTGCTGGCCACGCCGGGCCTGGTGGTGACGGCACTGGCGCTGCTGCGCATGTTCGGCCAGGTGTTCCACGGTCCGCAGCACGGGCAGGCGGCGCCGGACATGCGGCTGGCGAGCGCGGAGTTCCTGGCGGCCGCGCCGCTGCTGGCGCTGCTGCTGGTGCTAGGGGTCTACCCCGCGCCGATCATGGACCTCTCCAACTGGGCGGCGACGGCGCTGGGGACGATTCTGAGCCAGGTGATCGCGGGGGCGTGATTCCAAACCCCACTGTTTGGTGGGAGGGTTGCAGGGCGGGCGCATCCCTCCCTGGCCCTCCCTCGCGCGGAGAGCTTCTGAGATAACCGCATGAACCTCTACGATCTCCCGACAACCATCCCCTGGCTGAGCCTGATCTGGCTGAGCCTGATCGTCCCCGCCGGCATCATGCTGTTCCTGCGGCCCGAGCAGCGGGAGGCGGTGCGCTGGGTGGGCGCGGGCTTCGCCTTCGTCTCGCTGCTGCTGACGCTGCTGGTGTACGGCGCCTACGACTACACCAGCCCGCAGACGCTGCAGTTTGTGGAGCAGTGGCCCTGGCTGCCGCAGGTGGGGATCAACTACATCCTGGGGGTGGACGGCATCAGCCTGCCGCTGCTGGTGCTGAATGGGCTGGTGATCTTCACCGGCGCGCTGATCAGCTGGAACATCGAGGAACGGGCGCGCGAGTACTGGGTGCTGCTGCTGCTGCTGGCGGGCGGCGTGTACGGCGTGTTCGTCTCGATCGACCTGTTCCTGCTGTTCGTGTTCTACGAACTGGCCGTGCTGCCGATGTACCTGCTGATCGGCATCTGGGGCAGCACGCGCAAAGAATACGGCGCCATGAAGCTGACGCTATACCTGATGGGCGGCTCGGCGCTGATCATCGTTGGCATGGTGGCGCTGTACTTCGGCAGCGGCATCCGCACCTTCGACATGCGGCTGCTGGCACAGGCGGCGCTGCTGCCGCGCTCATTCCAGGTGGCGTTCTTCGCGCCGCTGTTCGTCGGCTTCGGCGTGCTGGCCGGTCTGTTCCCCTTCCACACCTGGAGTCCCACCGGGCACGTGGCCGCGCCCACGGCGGTGTCCATGCTGCACGCCGGCGTGCTGATGAAGCTAGGGGCCTACGGCTGCCTGCGGGTGGCGATGTGGCTGCTGCCGGAGGGCGCGCTGGCCTGGCTGCTGCCAATAGCCATCGCGACGCTGATCGGCGCGGTGTACGGCGCGACGATCGCGATGGTGCAGCGCGACTTCAAGTTCATGATCGGCTACTCGTCGGTGAGCCATATGGGGCTGACGCTGATGGGGCTGGCGGCGGCGAACACCATCGGTCTCACCGGCGCGGTGCTGCAGATGTTCGCCCACGGCGTGATGACGGCGCTGTTCTTCGCGGTGGTGGGCCGCATGGTGTACGACCGTACGCACACACGGCAGTTCCCTGAGCTGGGCGGGCTGTTCCAGGTGATGCCGTTCGCGGCGGTGGTCTTCATCGTCGCCGGGCTGTCCTCGATGGGCATGCCGGGGCTGGCGGGGTTCTGGGCCGAGTTCAACATCTTCATGGGGATGTGGCAGCGCTACCCGCTGATCGCGGTGCTGGCCGGGCTGGCGATCCCGATCACCGGCGGCTACATTCTGCGCGCGGTCTACACGGTGTTCTTCGGAGAACTGAAGAGCGAGCGCTTCCTGCAGCTGCCGCGGATGACCTGGCAGGAGTACGCTGCGGGGGGGATACTGGCGGCGGTGCTGGTGATCAGCGGCCTCTACCCGGCCTACCTGACGGAGCCGATCACGGCGAGCGTGCAGCCGGTGGCCGAGGCCCTCGCGCGGGCGGGGGCGCTCTCGCTGGGGAGATAGCGCGGACACGAAGGCACGGAGACACGAGGGCGCGAAGATCTGAAGAACAAGAGGCATGACCCGCGCACACCTTTCCACCTTTGTGCCTTTGTGGTAAAGAGGCGATCGATGACCTTCCAGATGACCGATATCCCACGCATCCTCCCGGAGTTGATGCTGCTGGTCCTAGCGCTGCTGGTGGCCGGTTCGGATGTGCTGGAGCGCTGGGGGCGGGACGAGCAGGCGCAGCTGGAGCGGCGCAAGGCGGCCGGGCAGCTCACGGCGATCGGGCTGGGGCTGGTGTTCGCGGTGGCGCTGGTGCAGAGCCGCTTCCTGTTCACGGTGCCGCCGCCGGGCGACAACGCGCTGCTGAACGTGTTCATCAACCTGGGGCGCAACCTGCAGGCCGGCGGCCCCGGCGGGCAGGCGCTGCTCGGCGCGTTCGCCACGGATGCGTTCACCGCCGCGGCGCGCCTGCTGTTCATCGGCGCGGCGCTGCTGGCCACCCTGCTGGCGCTGGACTTCCGGCCGCTCGGCAACCCCGGCGAGTTCTACGCGCTGCTGATCCTCTCCACGCTGGGCATGTGTGTGATGGCGGCGGCCAGCGAGCTGATCCTGGCCTACCTGGCGCTCGAGCTCTCCTCGGTGGCGCTCTATGTGCTGGCAGGCTACTTCCACAACCGGGCGACCTCGGCGGAGGCGGGGCTGAAGTACTTCCTGTTCGGCTCGCTCTCCTCCGGCATCCTGCTCTACGGCATGAGCCTGGCTTACGGCCTCACGGCGAGCGCCAACCGGGCGGCCGGCGGCCAGCCGATCATCGCCACGCTGTTCAGCGAGGTGGCCGGGACGGTGGAGCGCGCCGGGCCAGATAGCGCGCCGATCCTCATGGCGCTTATCTTCATTGTGGCGGGGGCTGGCTATAAGATCGCTGTGGTGCCGTTCCACTCCTGGTCCCCCGATGTATACCACGGCGCGCCGACGCCGGTGACGGCGTTCCTCTCGACGGCCTCCAAGGCGGCCGGCTTCCTGCTGCTCTACCGCCTGCTGACGGTGGCCTTCCCAGGGGCAGCCGGCGCGCCGCGGCTGGAGAGCTTCGGCGGCTGGACGAGCCTGCTGGCGCTGCTGGCGCTGGCGACGGTGATCTTCGGCAACCTGGCGGCGCTGCCGCAGACGAACGCCAAGCGCCTGCTGGCCTACTCCAGTATCGGGCACGCCGGCTTCGCGCTGCTGGCGCTGCTGGCCTACGCCTCGGCCACGCCCGAGGACCGCGGCTTCGGCACGGCCACGCTGGTGTACTACCTGGTGGCCTACTCGCTCACCAATCTGGGCGCGTTCGGCGCGCTGGCGGCGGTGGGCCAGGCGCTTGGCGGGGACGACATGGCGCACCTGGACGGGCTGGCGCGGCGCAACCTGCCGCTGGCCACGCTCCTGACGCTGCTGGTACTGAGTCTGGCGGGCATCCCGCCGCTGGCCGGCTTCTGGGCCAAGTTCTTCGTGTTCCTGGCGGGCTACCAGGCCGGGGCGCTGTGGCTGGTGGCGGTGGCGGTGGCGATGACGCTGGTAGCGCTGTATTACTACCTGCGCTTCCTCAAAGCGATGTGGATCAACCCGCCGGCCGCGGAGACGCCGGTGCCGCTGGCGCCCTCCGTGCGCGGCGCGCTGGTGGTCTGTACAGCGCTGGTCTTCCTCCTCGGCCTGTTCCCGAACGTGATCTGGGATACGCTGACAAGCGTGGCACAGGCGGCCCGTTAGAATCTGCGCTCAATACGAAGGCACGAAGTTTTCAAGAGCCTGTTTGAAACGGGGATGGGTGAGGGCCGCAGGCCCCCGCGCCCCCCATCCGGGAGGCTTTGCAAACAAGCTCTAAGATCTTCGTGCCTGCGCGGCTTCGTGCCTGCGCGGCTTCGTGTTATGTCGCCTTCTTCGGTGTGAGCGAGATGCCGAGACCCTCGGCCAGGGCAACCATGCGCGCCAGGAACTGCGCCAGCGCGTCGAACGTCCCGTCGCCGGGGCCGGTCTGGAGCACTTTGAGCTCGTGGATCTCCGGCATGTGCGCGGCCAGCTCCGGCAGGCGCTCCACCAGCCGGCTGGCCAGGTCGCGCTCGCCGATCTGGTTGCGCACCTCCTGCCGCAGCCGCTCGAGCTCGGCCTCCTCCCTGGCGAGCGCCACCCGGGCGCGGTTGGTGGCCTCCTCCAGCTCCAGCCGCGCGAGCGCCTCCTGGCGGGCGCGGGCCAGCTCGGCCTCCTGCTGCCGGGCGCGCAGCTCGTCCTGCTGGGCCTGCACCAGCAGCTGCAGCTCGGCCTCGAGTTGCCGGAGGGCGGTCTCGCGGGCGATGCGCCCCTGCTCGGCCTCCAGCCGGCTCTGCGCCAGGCGGGTCTCCTCGGCCAGCTCCTGGAGCGCGCGCTCCACCTCGAGCACCTTGCGCCGCGCGCCGGCCTCGGCGTCCAGCCGGGCGCGCTCCAGCGCCGCCTCCTGGGCGCGGCGCAGCTCGGCCAGCGCCGCCTCCTGCGCGATGCGCGCCGCCTCCACCTGCAGCCGCTGGTCGGCCTCCTGGCGGGCCAGCGCGGTCTGCAGCTCGAGCTGCAGCTTCTGGCGGGCCATCTCCTGCTCGCGGGTGAAGCGCGCGCCCTCCTGGGCCAAGCGGATCTCGAGCGCCTCGGTCTGCTTGGTCTGCGTGGTGCGGGCGATCTCCACCATCGTCTCGGCCTCGCTGGTCTCGGCCAAGCGGCGGTTCTCCAGCTCGCGCACGCGGATCTCGTCCTGCGCCTGGAGGAAGCTGATGCGGGCGGCCTTCTCCTGCTCGTAGCGGAAGGGGGCCTGCAGGTGTTCCCACAGCCGCTGCGAGCTGACCAGCGCCTCCTTGATCTGGACCGTGACGATCTTGATGCCCAGGCCCTCGTCGCCGCCCTGGCCGCGCCCCTCGGCCACCGCCTTCAGGCGCGCGGTCAACTCCTCGATGATTGGCGCCTTGTCGGTGAGCACCTCCTCGACGCTCATGGTGGCGATCTTGTCCTTGATGGCGGCCTCGGCCTGCTCGCGCAGCTGCGCGTTGACGATCCCCAGCGGGTCGCGGGTGTCCGAGAAGTCCAGCTTGCGGTAGGCCACGGCGAAGTCGTGGATCTGCCACTGGACGTAGGCCAGCACGTTGATACCCTGCTTCTCGCGGCTGATGCTGTTGGCCACGATGCCGATGGTCTGCATCGCAGCCGGGACCACCAGGTAGGCATCGGTGTAGGGGTTGTAGCGGAAGCTGAGGCCGAGGCCGATCGTCACCGGCTCCTTGCGGCCGATGCGGGTGTGGACGACGTAGACGTTGGGCGGGACGATGATCTGCTTGAAGAGCCAGAAGCCGGTCTCGCGGACGCGGATGGGCTCCTTCTCCAGCTGCAGCTCCTCGGAGGTCTTGAGGGCGCTCGCCGGAGGCGCGGCGGGGGCGCGGCGGCGGGCCTG
>DATMBA010000109.1:0-2356 GCA_035559635.1 Roseiflexaceae bacterium | reverse complement strand
GGACGCAGCGGCCCCGCCGAGCTGCGCGTCTACGACGGGCGCGGCCGGCCGGCCGGCACCTACCCCCTGGCGCTGCGCGACGGCCGTGCCACCGCCACGGTGACGCCGCGCGGCGCGCTGGGCGTGCAGCGGGCCGAGTTGGTGGCGGGCGGGGAGATCGTGGCACGCGCCGACCACCTCTTCACCCTGGAGGCCGAGACGACCATCGTCACCGGCCAGCCACGCTTCGACGAGCTCTACCCACGGGTGCGCGAGTTCATGGAGCGCTGCGTGCTGCAGTATGAGCTGGATGGCCACATCGTGCGCGGCTACCGCTCGCCGGACAGCCCGCTGCTCTGGCTGCGCGACCACACCTACCAGGCGCGCGGCTTCCGCTACTTCGAGCGCGACGTGACCAGCCTGCTGGACGCCTTCCGCCGCGCCCAGCAGCCGGACGGCAGCTTCCCGGACTGGCTGGCCCGCCCGCCCGTGGCGGACGCGCCCGGCCGCAAGCAGGTGGAGGCCGACGTCGAGTTCCTCTTCGTCCAGGCCGCCTACGAGTCCTGGCAGGCCACCGGGGACGACGCCTGGCTGCGGGCGACCCTGCCGGCCATGCGGCGCGCCGTGGAGCACAGCATGAGCAACCCGCTGCGCTGGGACGCCGGGCGGCGGCTGGTGAAGCGGCCATTCACGATCGACATGTGGGACTTCGAGTACGGCCCGGCCACCACCGACCCAGGCAGCGGCCGGCCAGCGCCGCGCCACTGGATCGACGAGCGCACGATCTGGGGCATCTTCCACGGCGACAACACCGGGCTGGCGCACGCGCTGGAGTTACTGGCGCGCGCCGAGGAGCGCGTGGGCGACGCAGCGCGCGCCGCGGCCTGGCGCGCCGAGGCGGCCGGCATCGTGGAGCGGCTGAACGAGCTGAGCTGGAACGGCAGCTTCTACACCCACCACGTGCCGTTCGCGCCGTTCGACGTGCCGGGGGTGGACGAGGCCAGGCAGCTCAGCCTCTCGAACGCCTACGCGCTCAACCGCGGCGTGCTGCGGCCGGGCCAGGCGCACGACATCATCAACGAGTACTTCCGGCGCGGGCTGAAGCGGGGCGACACCCTCGCCGAGTGGTACAGCATCGACCCCCCGTTCCCCAAGGGGAGCTTCGGGCTGGCCGGGCGGCCAGGCGAGGACCCCGGCGAGTACGTGAACGGCGGCATCATGCCCCTGGTGGGCGGCGAGCTGGCGCGCGGTGCGTTCCGCTTCGGCGCGGAGCGCTACGGCTTCGAGATCCTGCACCGCTACTACTTCCTGATCAGCACCACCGGCGCCAGCTACCTGTGGTACTACCCCCAGGGCAACCCCGGCATCTCCGGTGCGGACACGCTGCCGACCGACGGCTGGGGCGCCTCGGCCATGCTGGGGGCACTGATGGAGGGCGCGGCAGGGGTGGAAGACCGTGGCGCGCTCTACCGCGACGTGCGCATCAGCCCGCGCTGGACGCACGTGCCGGACGTGGGGCAAGCGTACGTGGTGGCGCGCTACGCCGCGTCGGATGGCTACGTGGCCTACCGTTGGGAGCGGCTCGAGCGCGGCCTGCGGCTGGAGGTGAGCGGCTCAGGCGAGCGCGCCAAGCTGCGGCTGCTGCTGCCGGAGGGGGTGGAAGCGCCCGGCGCCGTAACGGTGGACGGGCAGCCGGCGCCGTTCGAGCTGGAGCAGGTCCAGGCCAGCCGCTACGTCACCCTCACCGTGGAGGGCGGCGGCGCGGCCGAGGTGCGCTGGTGAGGGAAAGGCGCGGGAGGGACCTGGTCCTCCTGCACCCTCTCGCTACGGCGTGCAGAGCAACTCCATAAGCACCTCCGCCATGCGCGCGCCGTCCACATCATGCACCACGAGCGCGTTGTCCGGCGCGCGGGCCTGCAACTCGCGGATGGCCGCCGCAAGGTCCCGCCCGCTCGCCAGCGCCTCGTCGGCCAGCGCGTTCAGCTCCTCGTCGCCCACCACCAGGCGCAG
Organism: Roseiflexaceae bacterium; assembly: GCA_035559635.1. Classification (GTDB taxonomy): domain Bacteria; phylum Chloroflexota; class Chloroflexia; order Chloroflexales; family Roseiflexaceae; genus CALJIC01. The sequence goes on along the minus strand of DATMBA010000109.1, from coordinate 367 downwards.
CCGGTCAGACGGCGTGGCGCCGATGATCGTCTGGCCGTAGGCATAGCCGCGCTGAGTGATCACGCGCACCAGGGCGGGCACGGCGGCGCCAAGCTCGGGGTAGAGCGCGTACACCGCCGCCGCCACGTCCGGCAGGCTGGGGATGCCGGTGTCGAACTCGGCGAGGGATGCGAAGTAGGGCCGCAGGATGCGCGCCAGCAGCGCGCCCACCGCGCCGCCGCGCCCGGCGAGCGCCGCCAGGAACACCGGCGGATCGACCACCACCCGGTCGAAGGCGTCCAGCAGGATCAGCTCGACGCGCATGCCGGCCGCGAGCACCCGCTCGAGCGCGTGCGGGTCCGCGAAGACGTTGAACTCGGCCACCGGG
>DATMBA010000108.1:0-2949 GCA_035559635.1 Roseiflexaceae bacterium | reverse complement strand
CTGGCCCGGCGGCTGGCGGCCGCCGCGGCGCGCCTGATCGCCCTGGCGGACCCGGCGCTGGTGGTGCTGGCCGGCGGCGACACAGCCGGCGCCACCCTGGAGTTGCTCGGCGTGCGGCGGCTGTGGGTGCTGCGCGAGTTGCTGCCCGGCATGCCGCTCGCGCGCGGTGCGGACCGCGCTGGTCACGCGCGGCTGTTCGCCCTCAAGGCCGGCGCCCACGGCGCCGACGACACGCTGGCGGAGCTTATCCGCACTTAGCCATGGTTTCGCTGCGCGGCCTCCAGCTTGACCGTCTGGGGAGGCTCGGAGGGGCATTGCCCCTCCGAAAAAGCATTGCTGTGGGGCCTGTGGCCCCCACACCCCCATCGAGGGAGCATGTGGAGGGCGAAGCCCTCCACGCCTCCCGTATTTGACCGGATAGGCACTTACAAGAGGCACCACGATGTCAAACGACCCTCGCCCCCTGCTCGCGATCACCATGGGCGACCCGGCCGGTATTGGGCCGGAGGTGGTGCTCAAGGCGCTGCTGGACGAGGAGGTATACCGCCGCTGCCGCCCGCTCGTGATCGGCGACCGGCGCATCCTCGAGCGCGCCGCCGGCTGGGTGGGTGCATCCGGGCTGGCGTTCGACGCCGTGGACCGCCCGGAGGCGGGGCGCTACACCTCCGGCGCGGTGACGCTGCTGGACCTGGCAAACGCCGCGCCGGAGGCGTGCCCGCCCGGCGCGGTGAGCGCTGTTGCCGGCCGTGCCGCCGTGGAGTACGTCTTCCACGCCTGCGACCTAGCGCTCTCCGGCGCGGCGGACGCCGTGGTGACCGCGCCGCTCAACAAGGAGGCCATGAACCTGGCCGGCTTCCACTTCGCCGGGCACACCGAGTTGCTCGCCGAGCGCACCGGCGCCGAACGGGTGAGCATGCTGCTCACCAGCCCGCAGCTGCGTGTGGTCCACGTCAGCACCCATGTGTCGCTCGAGGAGGCCATCCGGCGCGTCACACCCGAGCGGGTGGGCGCGACAATCGACCTGGCGCAGCAGGCATGCCGGGCGCTCGGCATCCCCCGGCCGCGCATCGCGGTGGCCGGCCTGAACCCACACGCCGGCGAGGGCGGGCTCTTCGGCGACCACGAGACGCGCGCGATCGCACCGGCCATCGCCGCGGCGCGCGCCCGCGGCCTGGATGTCTCCGACCCACAGCCGCCCGACACGGTGTTCCTGCGGGCGTTGCGCGGCGCCTACGACATCGTCGTGGCGATGTACCACGACCAGGGGCACATCCCCATGAAGCTGCTGGCGTTCGACAGCGGCGTGAACGTCAGCATCGGCCTGCCAATCATCCGCACCTCGGTGGACCACGGCACGGCGTTCGACATCGCCGGCCAAGGCGTGGCGCGCGCCGACAGCATGCGCGCCGCGATCGACGTGGCCATCCAGATGGCCTTGGCGCAGGGGAGGGGGCAGGGGAGAGCATAAGCCCTCCCTGACCCGCTCATACGCACCACAGAGATCAAGGAGATGTACCTGAGGAGGGCGCAATGACAACCCTTCCACGCTTCGCGGTGGTGCGGCAGGAGGTGCCGCGGGCGCCGCTGGGGGATGTGGCTGGCGCGGTGCGGGCCGAACTGCAGCGCATCGGGTTGGCCGGACGCGTGCGGCCCGGCGCGCGGGTGGCGGTGGGCGCCGGCAGCCGCGGCATCGCCGACTACGCGCTGGTGGTGCGGGCGGTGGTGGACGAGCTACGCGCCATCGGCGCCCAGCCGTTTATCTTCCCCGCCATGGGCAGCCACGGCGGCGCCACCGCCGAGGGCCAGCGCGGTGTGCTCGCCGAGTGGGGCATCACACCCGAGACGATGGGCTGCCCGCTGGTCAGCTCGATGGACGTGGTGCAGGTGGGCGAGACAGCCGAGGGCGTGCCGGTATTCTGCGACGCCGCAGCCCACAGCGCCGACGGCATCATCGTGGTCAACCGGGTGAAGATCCACACCGACTTCCACGGCCCCACCGAGAGCGGCCTGACCAAGATGCTGGCGATCGGGTTGGGCAAGCGCGCCGGCGCCGAGCCGATCCACCGCCACGGCACCCGTGGCCTGCGCGAGATCATTCCGCAGGTGGCGGCACTGCAGCTGGCGCGCTCGCCGGTGCTGTGCGGCGTGGCGATCGTCGAGGACGGCGCGCACAACGTCAGCCTGGTGCGCGCGCTCGCCGCAGCGGACATCCCGCGTGAGGAGCCGGCGCTCCTGGCGCGCTCGCGCGCGTTGACAGCGCGGCTGCCGGTGCGTGCGCTAGACGTGCTGATCGTCGACCGTATGGGCAAGGACATCAGCGGCGCCGGGCTGGACAACAACGTGCTCGGCCGCATGTACATCGACGGCGAGCCGGAGCCGGAGGAGCCGCGCATCGGCACGGTGGTGGCGCTGCGCCTCACGCCCGGCACTCATGGCAACGCCTGCGGCATCGGCTTCGTGGACATCGTACCGCAGGCGCTGCTGGACGCGGTGGACCACGAGGTCACGCGCATCAACGTGGAGACCAGCGGCTTCCTGCGGCGCGGGCGCATCCCGCCCACCGCACCCACCGACCGCGCGGCGATCGAGGCGGCCTTCGCGCGCCACGCCCACACCGGCGCGCCCGTCACCGCGCTGCGCATCCGCGATACCCTGAGCCTGGAGGAGTTCGAGGCCAGCGAGAGCCTGCTGCCGGCACTGCTGGACCAGCCGGGGGTGGCGCTGGTCCGCCCGCCGCGCGAGCTGGTGTTCCAGGAAGACGGGAGTCTGGTGTAGCGCCCGTATATACTCTTCGCGCCAATGAACGACGCACCCCACCGCATCACCATCCTCGGCGTGGCCGTGGACGACGTGCTGGAGGATGAGGCTGTCGCACGCGTCGCCGGCTTCATCGCCGCGGGCGGGCCGCACCACATCGTGACGGTCAACCCGGAGTTCGTGATGGAGGCC
>DATMBA010000107.1:0-2855 GCA_035559635.1 Roseiflexaceae bacterium | reverse complement strand
CGCTGAGGACGGCACGCGCCAGGGCGGCGCGCGGCGGCGCGGGTGGGAGCGGGGGCGGTGGGCGCTCGGGCGGCGGCGGCGGGAGCTGCGCGAACAGCCGCTCGCGGAAGGCTGGCCAGTCGAAGCCCGCCGGGTCGCGCTTGCGGCCGCGCGGCATCGCCACATCCAGGTGGCGCACCACGTTCTCGGGCAGGATGCGGTGCTGCCGGACCTTCTCGCGCACCAACTCGACGAGCGCGTCCACCTGCTCCGGCGGGTACGGGTCGCGGCCGGTGTTGGCGTTCTCCAGCTCGATGCCGATGGACACCTCGTTGATGGCCGTCTCGCCGCGCCAGGCCGCCCGGCCGGCATGCCAGGCCGCCAGCTCGTCCGGCACGAGCTGGAAGATGCGGCCGCCCTTGTCGATCAGGTAGTGGGCGGAGACCCGCGCCGCCGGGTTCGTGAGCCAGGCCAGGGCGCTGCGCGCCGAGCCGGCGGTGGCGTGGATGACGATCATCGTGACCGCCCGCCTGCCGCGCGGGGCATGGTTCGGCGAACGAATGCTGCTGTCGATCAGCATGGCAGCCCTCATCTCCGGGCGAGTGTTTAAAATCAGTAAAACAGGCTACGACGGAGCATAGCACGTGGCCGATGGGTGTGCTATAGTAGCTTTAACTTATCTTGACCTGGGTTTACCCTGCTATAATGCGGTACTCAACGCCAGGTACCAGATTCCAGGGAGGCCCGGGTACGCAAGGGAGTAGCGACCGCCAGGCGAACTCAGGTACCGAAGCTGCGGTAGGGAGGTACCTGAACCTGAGTAGTCGTCGCCGCGGGCGGGCGCGATCCGAAGGGCCGGCCGTATACCGAATTGCCGGAGACGGCGCCCGTTGCGGCTCGCGGCCTGTGCTCCAGGCCGGGGGGCGGGGCGGGCAGGACACCGCGCCAACAGCGGAGGCGTGCCATGGCTCCACGCCGTGCGCAGATCGTCGTGGCCGATCATCAGACCCTCTTCCGCCAGAGCCTCGCCTATCACCTGAAGAACGCGGGCCATGAGGTGGCCGAGGCCGAGGACGGCGACACGCTCGACCGCGCGATGATCGAGGGCGAGCCGGATCTGCTGATCCTGGAGCGCTACCTCCCCGGAGTGGACAGTCTGGCCTACGTACGCATGCTCAACGCGCTGCAGCCGCAGGTCCAGATCCTGTTGCTGGTGGCCTACGAGGACGAGGCGCGCGCGCTCCAGAGCACGGCGTTTCTGGCGGGCGCGTCCGGCTGCCTGTCCAAGGACCTCACCCCCTCGGCGTACCTCACCGCCGTCCGCCGGCTGCTGGAGGGTGGTGTGCTCTTCTCGGCCGAAGTGATGCGCCGCGCGGCGCGCCCGGCAGCGCCGAGCGGGCCGGTGGCGCGGCTGCGAGAGCTGACGCCACGCGAACTGGAGATCCTACAGTTGCTCGCCGAGGGCCTCGGCAACCGGGACATCGCCGAGCGCCTGGATATCAGCACCCACACGGCGATGAAGCACGTCAGCAACATCATCGGCAAGCTCAAGGTCAGCAACCGCATGGAGGCCGGGCTGCTGCTCATCCGGCACGGCGCCAGCGCCCTGCTGCCCGATACGGGGGATGAGGAGAGCTTCTGAGGGAGGATGGATGCGCGCATGGGCAGAGCGGGGGAGTGAGGGCGCAGCCCACGAACATCCTCCTCCCCATTTCCCAAATCTGATAGGATTGCTATATAATGCGGCCGTCTCTCCCCGCCTCACACAGCATATATAAGGAGCGGCACATGCCGGTGTTCAAGAGCTACGACGAGCTATACACCTGCCTGAGCAAACTGTATGACGAGGCCAAGTGTGATGCGCGCGTCGCCCCGAAGATCCGCGACTCGCACCTCGTCATTCAGTTCCGCTACGACGAACCATCCGCGGTGGTGACGATCAACGCTGCCGCGCCGCCAACGCAGGAGGGGGCGTACTTCGACGTCCTCTGGGGCGACGCTGGCGGGCTCAAGCCGGATGTCGAGATGAGCATGAAAGCCGACGTCGCACACCAGTTCTGGCACGGCAAGGTGAACCTGATGGCGGCGCTGGCGCGGCGGCAGATCATCGCCAAGGGGCCGATCCCGAAGATCCTCAAGCTGCTGCCGGCGGTGGAGCCGATGTACGAGATGTACCCCCGCATCCTGCACGAGCTCGGACGTGATGAGCTGATCGTGAAATAGCGCCCAACCGCTAGTGGTCGGCCACACTGCTGGTGACGGATGCAGGGGGAGGGTCCACGGGAGGGCTTTGCCCTCCCGTGAACACCCACCCATCACCATCACGAGTGGTGGACCACGAATAGCCAAACCGGTGTCGCTTGCCACAGCGGGCCCAGAGGCGATCGAGCACCCTCTCCCTCTGTGTGTTCTGTGGCGAAGATCCCATTCCGATGCTGGTGCGCCGGCCGGGGACACACGCTCGCGGCGCCGCTGCCGCCGCGGAGGTGCGCGGTGGATAGCGAAGAGATGTACCGGCGGGGGGTGGCGGACGCCGAGCGAGGCGAGCCGAACCCGTTCTACTACCAGCACTACTACCACTACCGCCGCGGGTTCGAGCACGCCCGGCGCCGCCAGCGCTGGCCTGCTGGCAGGCTGCTCCTGTGGCTGGCGCCGCTGGGGATCGCGCTGCTGGCCGCGCTCGGCCTGGGGGCAGCCTCACTGCTGGGGCAGCGCGCGCCGCCGACACCGGCCGCCGCACTCGCCGAGGCGCCCACCCTGCGCCCCACGCCCGCGCCGGCGCGCACGCCGATCTTCCCCACCGCCACCGTGGTGCCCTCGCCGACGCCACTGGCGCTGCGGGTGGGCGCGCTGGCGCAAGTGACGAATACCGGCGG
>DATMBA010000106.1:0-8117 GCA_035559635.1 Roseiflexaceae bacterium | reverse complement strand
CGGCCGCGCAGCGAAGGCCGAGGCGGCGGACACCGAGGAGACGGTGGAAGACGAGGTGGTGGCGTAGGGGCGCAGCAGGGGCCATCTGCCAACAACGCCCGTTGCTGACGGGTGGCCCCTGCTGCACCCCTGCGGCATGGTCGGCCATCGATGGACGGTGATGGGCGGCCACGCCCCCCCGTGGCATGGTCGGCCATCGATGGATGGTGATGGTCGATCACGCCCCCCACCTGCGGCATTGCCCATCGGTGACGGTGATCGGCGCGCCCCAGCGTCGCCCTCGTGGTATGATACCTCGGTTCCCGCCGCCCACATTCTCTGGAAGGAGCCCCACGCCATGTCCGTCGCCGATGATATCATCAGCACCGACCAGCGCTACGTGCTGCAGACCTACGCCCGGCCGAGCTTCGTGGTGGAGCGCGGCGAGGGGTGCTACTTGTACGACACCGAGGGTCGCCGCTACCTGGACTGCGTGGCCGGCATCGCGGTGAACGCGCTCGGCTACGGCCACCCGGCCGTGGTGGGCGCCATTCGCGAGGCGGCCGGCGGGCTGATCCACCTCTCGAACCTGTACTACGCGCGGCCGGCGGGTGAGTTGGCGCGCCTGCTCGTGGAGAGCGCCCCCGGCCTGGACCGGGTCTTCTTCGCCAACTCCGGCGCCGAGGCGGTGGAGGGCGCGCTCAAGTTCAGCCGCCGCTACGCCCGCGAGGTCCACGGCGAGGGCAAGACGGCGATCGTCGCCTTCAGCGGCTCGTTCCACGGGCGCACTATGGGCGCGCTGGCCGCCACCGCCCGCGAGAAGTACCGCCAGCCGTTCGAGCCGCTCGTGCCCGGCGTGCGTTTCGCCCCCTTCAACGACGTGGCCGCCGCCGAGCGGGCGATCGGCGAGGACGTGTGCGCAGTGATCGTCGAGCCGGTGCAGGGCGAGGGCGGCCTGAGCGTGGCCACGGACGAGTTCCTGCGCGCGCTGCGCGCCCGCTGCGACGCGGTAGGCGCCCTGCTGATCTTCGATGAGATCCAGTGCGGCGTGGCGCGCACCGGCACGCTCTGGGCCCACCAGGCCAGCGGCGTCCGGCCGGACATCATGACCATCGCCAAGCCGCTCGGCGGCGGCCTGCCGGTGGGCGCGATCCTGCTCACGCAGGCCGTGGCCAACACCATCCATATCGGCGACCACGGCACTACCTTCGGCGGCGGGCCGTTCGTGCTCAGCGTGGCGCAGGTGGTGTTCCGCACCATCAGCGAGCCGGCGTTCCTGGCGCACGTGCGCGAGGTGGGCGACTACCTGGGCGAGTCGCTGGCCGAGCTGGCCCACAGCCGCGGGGATGTGCTCGAGGTGCGCGGGCGCGGCATGATGCGCGGCCTGCTGATCGCCGGCGCGGCCGGGCCGGTGCGCGAGGCGGCCCACGAGCATGGCCTGCTCATCGCTACCGCCGGCGACGACGTGCTGCGCCTGGTGCCGCCGCTGATCATGGAGCGCGCGCAGGTGGACGAGGCGGTCGAGAAGCTCGCGCGCGCGCTGGACGCTGCCAGAGATTGAAGATTGAAGGTTGAAGGTTGAAGATTGAAGATTGAAGATTGAAGATTTCGGAGCGGCCCGGATCTGGTGCTGTTCCCCTAAGCCTCAGGCGATCTTCAATGTTCAATCTGCGATGTTCAATCTTCAATTTTCAATATTCAATGTGCAATTCGTCATGATCCCGATCGGCGACGAAAACATCACCCGCCGCGCACCCGTCGTCAACACCCTGCTGCTGCTGGCGAACATCGGGGTGTTCGGCTACATGCTCACGCTGGGGGACGCCGGGGTGGAGCGCTTCATCCTGGCCTGGGGCGTGCGCGCGGCCGATGTCTTCGCGCTGGTGGGCGGCGACCTCTCGCTGCTGCGCCCGGTGCTCACCGCCGCCAGCGCCTCGATGTTCCTGCACGGCGGCTGGGCGCACATCATCGGCAACATGCTGTTCCTGTGGATCTTCGGCGACAACGTGGAGGACAATTTCGGCAGCCTGGCGTACCTGCTCTTCTACCTGCTGAGCGGGTACGCCGCGGTGGGCGCGCAGACGCTGCTGGCGCCGCAGTCCCAGGTGCCGATGATCGGCGCGTCGGGGGCGATCAGCGGGGTGCTGGCCGGCTACCTGCTGCTTTACCCGAGCGCCGCGGTGCGGGCAGTGCTGCCGATCCCCATCCTGTTCCTGTTCTCGTTCTACGTGCCGGCCTGGCTGATGATCATCATGTGGTTCGTGGGGCAGCTGCTCAACGGCCTCGCCACCCTGACGGACGCGGCGCTGATGACGGGCGGGGTGGCCTACGGCGCGCACGTGGGCGGCTTCCTGGCCGGGCTGGCGCTCACCGGTCTGTTCCGCACCCCCACCCGCCCGCCGCGCTACATGGACTACGGGCGCAATGCGCGTTACTACCGCCGCTGACCTGCCGCTCCCTGCTCCCTGGCGCTCTCTATCGCTGCGCGAAAGCGATGCCGTGCCGCCCCGCGCCCCGTACTGCCCAGCCCGCGCCCGTCCAGCGGGCCGGAGGCGAAGACGCCCGCCGCCGGCTGCGCCACCGGCCGCACGATCGAGCAGGTGCTAGGTCATAGGCGATAAGGCATCGGGGTGGTGGGCCCTGCAGCGGCCGCCCTAACCGCCGGCCCCCGGCCCCCCGTCCCCCAGCTCGCCCAACGCTGCGAGCACCTCCGCCGCCACCTCGTCCAGCGTGAGCGCCTGCCCCGCCGCCCAGGCCGCCGCGAAGGCCGCCTCGCCGAGCTGCGCGCGCACGGCGACGATGGTCTCGTTCACCTTCGCACGGTGCCTGGGAGCCATGATCGCGCGCGTGGTCTCCAGCAGCGCATCTGTGGCAGCCAGCAAGCGGCAGGCGTGCGCGTGCGCACCGCGCTCGTGCACGAGCCGGGCGCAGGCGGCCACGCACAGCGCAGTGAGCGGCGCCTCGCCCTGCCGCGAGAGGCTCGCCAGGCTCTCACGGAAGCATGCTGCCGCCTGAGCCAGGTCGCCCAGATCCAGCGCGGCCTCACCGAGGTCGATGAGCATCCGCGAGACCGGCCCCTCCAGGTCAAGCTCGCGGAGGAGCGCCAGGCTCCGGGTGTAGTACGCCACGGCCTGGCGGTGGTCCCCCCGCCGCCGTGCCGCGCTGCCGAGGCCGAACAGCGCGTTGTAGCTCCCCCAGGCATACCCGATCTGTTGTGCCAGCGCCAGCGCCTCCTCCTGAAGCGCGGTGCTTTGACGCTCGTCCCCCTCGGCCAGCGCCAGGTCGCCAAGCTTTGTCAGGGCGCTTATCTCACCCTGCCGATGGCCGAGATCGCGCCGCAGCGCCCGCAGCTCCTCGTATATGGCGCGTGCCTGCAGGTAGTCTCCGCGCACCTGCGCAAGCCAGCCAAGCTCGGAGAGCACCTCGCAGATGCCATCCCTGTCGGCGAGCGAGCGGAACAGGGCCAGGCTCTCTTCCAGGAAGGTGTGCAGGCGCGGATCATCCACCAGCACTTCACCGGCCACCCACAGCGCCCTGGCCTTCCAGAGAGGTACCAGCCGATCGTGCTGCGGCAGCACCGTCTCCAGCCAGCGGCGGACCTGCCGGATGTGTCCGCGGGCGTCCCAGAAACGCCATAGCGCAACCATCATCCGGGCGGCATGCTCGATGTCCCCGGCCGTGCTGGCCCGATCGAACGCCAGGCGCAGGTTGTCCACATCCTGCGCGAGCCGGGCAATCTGGCCATGCTCCCGGATGTGCGGCGCGGACTCCTCGGCCAGCGCCAGGAAGTAGACCGCGTGCCGCCGCCGCAGCGCCTCCGCCTCGCCGCCCTGCTCCAACCGCTCCAGCGCGTACTCGCGGATGGTCTCCAGCAGCACGAAGCGCGGCTCGCCGGCCGGCCCCTCCTCGCGGCGCAGCAGGCTCTTGTCCACCAGCGAGGCCAGCCCATCCAGGACAGCCTCGCGCGGGATGAAGACCTCCAACTCCGGCTCGGCCCCGCCGTCGCCCAGCACCGCCTCGGCTGCCGCCAGCGTGCAGCCGCTGGCGAACACCGCCAGCCGCGCGAAGAGCGCTTGCTCGTCTGCGCTCAGCAGGGCGTAGCTCCAGTCGATCGCGCCGCGCAGCGTCTGCTGGCGCACCGGAAGGTCGCGCGCGCCGCCGGTGAGCACCTGCAGCCGGTGCTCCAGCCGCGCCAGCAGCGCCCGCGGCGAGAAGAGCTTGCTACGCGCCGCCGCCAGCTCGATCGCCAGCGGCAGCCCGTCCAGCCGGGCACAGATCTCCGCCACATACGGCGCGCTCTCGTTCGTCACCGCGAAGTCGGCGCGCACCGCCCGCGCCCGCTCGATGAACAGCCGCACTGCGGCGTACTGGGTCAATGACGAGGGGGTGGGGGGCAGGGGGTGGGGGTTGGATTCTTGCCACAGCCTCCACGTGCTCGCCGCTCCCCCGTCCCCCGGATAGGCCAGCGGCGGCACGGCGTACTCGTGCTCGCCGTACAGGTGCAGAGCCGCGCGGCTGGTGACCAGCGCCTTCAGGCCGGGCGCGGCAGCCAGCAGCTCGCCGACGAGGGGTGCGGCATCTGCCACCTGCTCGAAGTTGTCCAGCAGCAGCAGCAGCTCCTTCGACCGCAGGCAGAGTTTGAGCTGCCCGGGCAGCGGCAGCTCGCCGGACTCGCGCACCCCGAGCGCCAGGGCCACCGCCCCTGCCACCAGGTCCGTGTCGCGCACCGCGGCCAGCGGCACGAAGAACACCCCGTCGCGGAAGGCGTCGAGTTGCTCGGCGGCCACCTGCAGGGCCAGGCGCGTCTTGCCCACGCCGCCCGGCCCGGTGAGCGTGAGCAGCCGCACGTCGGGCGCGTGCAGCAGCTCCCCTAGCGCGCGGGCCTCCTCCTCGCGGCCGATCAGTGGCGTGGGCTGGGTGGGCAGGTTGTGGCGGTAGGCGCCGAGCGTGCGCAGCGGCGGGAAGCCGGAGGGCAGGCCGGGCGCCACCACCTGGAAGATATGCTCCGGCCCGCCGAGGTCCTTGAGGCGGTGCTCGCCCAGGTCGCGCAGGCTCACCCCGTCCGGGAGTTGGTCGCGCACCAGCACCTGCGTGGCGAGCGAGAGCAGGATCTGGCCGCCGTGACCCGCTGCCAGCAGGCGCGCCGCGCGGTTGAGCGCCTGGCCGAAGTAGTCGGCGTCGCGCTGTTGGGAGGCGCCGGTGTGGAGCGCCATGCGCGCCCGAATGTGGGATATGGCATCACCCCGCGCGTTGGACTCATCCCACGGCTCGGCCGCGAGCGCACGCTGCGCCGCAAGGGCGGCGGACAGGGCGGCGGGAGCAGTGGCGAAGGCGGCGTGGAAGCCGTCGCCAGTGGGCTTGACAACGTGCCCACCGGCGACGGCAACCACCTGGCGCACGATCGCGTCGTGGCGGGTGAGCGCCCGCTCCATAGCCCGCGGGTCCGCCTCCCAGAGCGCGGTGCTGCCCTCGATGTCGGTGAACAGGAAGGTGACGGTGCCGGCGGGCAGCGCGCTGGCAGGCGCGGGCGGCGGAGCGGCAACCAGCCGCGCGATGAGCGCCTCGGGCGCGGGGTAGCGGGCAGCCTGGAGGAAGCGCTCCAGCCAGGCGCGGCCCAGGAAGCCGCGGCGCACGGCGGCCTCGGCCAGGATCTCGACGGCGTGGGACTCAGGGGGCAGGTAGCCGCTCTTGTAGCGCTGGATCGACGCGCCCGTCACACCGATCCGCGCGCCGAGGTCCTCTTCCACCGCCGGGGCCGTCTTGCCCTCGTAGGCGGCGACGCTGTTGATCGCGCCGCGCAGCAGGCGGCCGAACATCTCGCTCTGGTTGCTCACGGGGACCTCCGCGATTGTATACCGTGCCGGAGGAGCGCGGGGAGGGCCTGGCGCTCCCCGCGCCTCCCTACGTCCAGGGATGAGTATAGCGCCCTCCTGCTCGGAAAGATCGGAGCCGCGTGCGGAGATCTGCGAAGCGCGACCGTGTGGCACCGGCGCGGCTGCATGGCCGGCTGGCTCCACGGTACACTGCTGTGCCTGGGCGCGTGCGCCGCTCGTGTGCGCTGGACGGGCGCGGCTCAGGCGGCAGGGCGCCCAAGGGAGCAGGGCGCCCCTTTCGCGAAGCGAGAGACAGGCGGGTGATAGGCGACAGGTGATAGGCGATAGGTCATAGGTCATAGGGTATAGGGGTGGTGGGCCCTACCGCGGCCGCCCTAACCCCCCGGCCCCCCGTACCCCAGCTCGCGCAGCGCCGCGCGCGCCTCGCCGGCCTCGTCCCATGGGATCGGCCCGGCCGCGGTGATGATGCTGCGCTCGTGGCCCTTGCCGAGCAGCAGCACGATGTCGCCGGGGCGGGCGGCGGCGAGGGCGGCCCGGATGGCGGCCGCGCGGTCCGGGATCACCAGGTAGCCCTCGCCCGCGCGCTTGCCGGCGCGCTCGGCGCCCGCCGCGATCGCGGCGAGGATGGCGAGCCGATCCTCCAGGCGCGGGTCCTCGTCCGTCAACACCAGCAGGTCGCAGAAGCGCCCGGCGATCTCGCCCTGGATCGGGCGCTTCTCGCGGTCGCGCTCGCCGGCGCTGCCAAACACGGCGATCAGGCGCCCTTCGGCCAGCGGCCGGACGATGCCGAACAGCTTCTCGAATGCGCCAGGGGTGTGGGCGTAGTCCACCAGCACCGTGAAGGGCTGGCCCACGTCCACGCGCTCCATACGGCCGCGCACGCCCGGCACCCGCTCGAGGGCCGTCGCGCAGGCCTCGAGCGGCACGCCCTCGGCGCAGGCGGCGGCGAGCGCGGCGAGCGCGTTGTGGACGTTGAAGGCGCCGGTGAGCCGCAGGGCCATCTCCCGCTCGCCCCACGGCGAGGCCAGGCGGAAGCGCAGCCCATCGCGGCTGGCGTGTACCTCCAGCGCGCGCACATCGGCCGGGGCGCCTACCGCGTAGGTCAGGCGCTCGGCGGCGGGCGGCGCGGCGTCCAGGAACATGCGGTGGTGCGGGTCATCCGCGTTGACGATGGCGACCTTGCGGCGCTTGAGCGGGGGGGGATGTCCCTCCACGTCCTCACCCAGCATCTCGAACAGGCGGGCCTTGTCGCGGCGATACTGCTCCACCGTGCCGTGGTAGTCCAGATGCTCGTGGGTCACATTGGTGAGCACCGCCACGTCGAAGGCGCAGCCGCGCAGGCGGCCCCAGCGGTCGGAGAGGGCGTGCGAGGTGGCCTCGAGCACCGCGTGGGTGCAGCCGGCGTCGGCCATGTCGCGCAGCAGAGCCTGGACCTCGGGCGCCTCGGGGGTGGTCTGGCGGCTGTCGTTGGCCCACAGGCGCCCGGCGACCTTGAAGTCCACCGTGCCAATCAGCCCGGTGACGAAGCCGCCGGCCTCGAGGGCGGCGCTGGCGAGGAAGGTGGTGGTGGTCTTGCCGTCGGTCCCGGTGACGCCCAGGACGCGCATATGGCGGGCGGGGTGGCCGTAGAGGGCGGCGGCGAGTGGCGCGAGCGCGACGCGAGCGCTCGGCACGCGCAGGTGCGGCGCGGCGATGCGCCCGTCCCAGGCCGGGTCCTCGTAGAGCACGGCGGATGCGCCGCGGGCCAGGGCCTGCCCGATGTAGGCGTGGCCGTCGACGTGGAAGCCGTGGTAGGCGACGAACAGGCTGCCGGGGCGCACGGCGCGCGAGTCATAGACCAGCGCGGCGATGTCGGCGTCCAGCGGGCCGGCCACGTGCTCTGGCCGGAGATCGGCGATCAGATCCTGGAGGCGCATGGGTCTCCTCCCCAAGTGTTCACGGCGGGGAGTATAGAGAAGGGAGGGGAAGGTGTCAATGGAGGGTCGTCAACGGAGGGGGGGAGCGGAGGGAGCGGAGGGGGTGTGCCAGCGCGGAGTTCGAAGCGGACGTGATTTCAGTTGAACGTATAGGGGAGCGGAGGGAGCGGAGGGGGTGTGCCAGCGCGGAGGGAGCGGAGGGAGCGGAGGGGAGCAGGCAGGGAGTGCAGTGTGCGCCAGGCCACGCGCGCCGCTGCTGGGAGCGGAGGGAGTCTTGGGAGGGTCAGATTTCGCCCGTGCGGCGCAGCCAGTCAGGCACGACGAGCCACTGGCGGTTGACGCGATGCTCGGCAATGTGCAGCGGCGGGAAGATGCGCCGGCGCTGAAG
>DATMBA010000105.1:0-2449 GCA_035559635.1 Roseiflexaceae bacterium | reverse complement strand
GGGCGGCTGCCGCGCCTGGATTTGCCTCAGGCTCTGCATCTCGTCACCCGGATCTGCGGCACCTGCTCGTTCGCGCATTCGCTGGCCTTCTGCCAGGCGCTCGAGCAATTGTGCGGCATCGCCGTTTCCGAGCGAGCGGCGCTGCTGCGCTGCGCGGCAGCCGAGCTCGAGCGGATCGCGTCGCATCTGGGCGCAGCGGCGCAGCTTCTCGGCGTCTTGGGGATGGAGCGGCGCGCCGCGGCCCTCACCGCCGCACGCGAGTCGGCGCTCCAGCTGCTGCGGATGCTCAGCGGCGCCCGGGTCATCCCCGATCTCTGCCTCCCCGGCGGGCTGCGCCGCAACCTGTCAGCGCACGATCGGGCGGAGCTGCTGGTGGCGCTGCCGAAGCTCAACCGTGCGCTCTATCGTTTCGCCGACGAAATGATCGACCACCGCCCCTTGCTGGCACGGACGATCGAGGTCGGTACATTGCCACGTGCGGCGGCCGAGCAGTTCGGTGTGCGCGGGCCGCTGGCGCGCGCCTCGGGGATCACCCGCGACGCGCGTGCCGATCACCCCTACGCCGGCTATGCCAGGCTGGCGTTTCGCACGGTCGTCCAGGAAGGGGGGGATGTCTACGCCCGGCTGGTGCTGGTGTTGCTCGAAGCCTACGAGAGCGTGAAGCTCGTCGAACAGGCTCTGGAGGCCCTCCCAGAAGGCGATTGGCAGGGCGAGCTTCCGCAGGAGCTCACACCAGGGCAGGGGGCCGGCAGCGTCGAGGGCCCGCGCGGGCTGATCCGCTACGTCGTTGAGAGCGATGGGCAGCGGCTGACTCACGTGCGCATCGACGCTCCGCGCCAGCTCGACCGGTTGATCACGCGCACGCTGCTCGTGGGGGCGCTGCTCGATGATGCCGTCGCGATCGTGGCATCCACCGATCCATGTACCGCATGTGCTGAACGGTAACGCCCCATCAGCATTAGCGACAGGACGTACGCGGTGGTGGGATGCGGGGAAGCGAAGCTGCCCTGAACCCGGCGCCGTATCTCCCGCCGGAGGGTGACCGCGGAACTCCTGTTGATGCTAGCCGATATCATGCTCCTGTTGATCGTTGCCCTGCCGTTTGTGGCCGCGCTGTTGTGCCTGGCGCTGAACCGTATCGTGCCGACCCGCGCGCTTGGTCTGGGTGTAGCGGCCACCCTGGTCATCGCTGCAGCAGTGCTGCTGTTTGTTCGCCTGCGGGGTGGGTTGCCGCTCGCGCTGCCGGCCTACGCGTGGGCGGCGCTCGACGATCGCCCGGTGTACCTGGCGCTCCGCTTCGACGGTGCGAGCTGGCCGCTTGCGCTGTTGGTGCTGGGCGGCGGCGCGCTGGCCATGTGGGAGCTGGCACAGGCGGTGCCCGCTGGCCTGCACGGGTTCGGCGGGTTGTTCGCGGCGCTCGTGCTCATGGTACTTGCATCGCTGGCAGGCCTGGCGAACCAGGATCCGCTGCTGCTGCCGTTCGCATGGGCGTTGGTGACCCTGTTCACTGCTATGGCGCTGCGTGCCAGCGGAGCTACGGCAGGCTCCGACCGGTTGCCGGTCGGCGTGCTGGCAGGCCTGCTCGGCGCGCTCGTGCTGCTGGGAGCGGCGCTCGCGCTGCCCCCGGAAGAGCAGGTCGCCACGGTGCCACCGGCTGTGCTCGCCGGTTGGGCGCTGGTGGGGCTGCTCGCGATCGGGGCACCGCCGTTTCACGCATCTCTCGATGAGCTGTCACCGGCGCCGTCTGCGCTGATGGGGATCTTGCTGGCGCTGGGGCTGCCGTTGCTCGGCGGCCACGCGCTGATGCGCTTCGTCGCAGCCCAGGACGGACTACCCCCCCACTGGCGCACGCTCCTCATGGTGGTTGGGATCCTGACGCTGCTGGCGTGCGCGGCGGGGGCGACGGCCACCAGCTCCGCGCGGCGGTTGATCGGCTGGCAGTTCAGCGCCCAGATGGGGCTCTGGCTCGCGGCGGTGGGGCATGGCAGCGCCACGCTCAACAGCGCTGCGCCAGCGCTGCTCACGAATGCGGTGCTGACTACGCTGGCGTGCTATCTGGCCCTGGCGGTGTTGGAACGCCGCGCCGGTACCGACGATCTGGCCACGATCGGGGCGCCCGGGCCGCTTGTGCTCCCCGGCCTGGCGTTCTTGATCGGTGCCGCCTCGGCGATCGGTATCCCGGGCACCTGGGGCTGGTGGGCCCGGCGCTGGCTGTTCGACGACGTGCTGCGCACGGTGCCGTGGGCGGTGCCGGTGATCCTGGCGGCCAGCGCGCTCGCCGCGCTGGCCTACATAGCGCCGCTGGCTGCGTTCTGGCGCGACGCACACTCGGCACCCACCGGGCGCGCGCGGCAGGAACGCAGCGCCCCTGCGCCGGCGCCGCTGATCGGCCCGGCCCTGGCCGCCCTGCCGTTGGTGATCTGGGGAGCGGTGCCCCAACTGGCCTGGA
>DATMBA010000104.1:0-2391 GCA_035559635.1 Roseiflexaceae bacterium | reverse complement strand
CGGCCGCGCCAGCCGGCGAGGTCGTTAGCCGCGGCGCCGGCGGCCAGTTCCGCGGCAGCGCCCGGCGCGGCACGATCGACGCCGCGGAGAGCGGTGGGGGCTCCTGCGTCCAGGGCCGCGTCACCGCGGCGGACGGCAGCCTGTTCGCCAGCTTCTACGTGCAGGTGGATAGGGGTGGTAAGACCCTCCCGGCCAAGCACTTCTTCGACACCGGCAACTACCGCATCTGCGGGTTGGAGGCCGGCGAGTGGGGCGTGGCAGTCTACGCCTACAACGACCGCTCCACCTCTGGCGCTGAGCAGCAGGCGCACCAGGTGATCCTGCGCCTCAGCGGCCAGCCTGGCGAGGTCTTCTTCGTGGACTTCCAAGCCAACTTCGTGCCCGACCCGCCCACGCCCACGCCGACGACTGAGCCGCCCACACCCACACCCGAGCCAAGCCCGTATGACGGCGTGTGGCGCGGCACCAACTCCGGCGAGACCACCACCGGCCCGTACCCGCCCGGTCGCTTCGAGATCGAAGTGCGCAACGGCGCGATCTACCGCATCTCGGTGGACGGCCCATCGTGCCCGTTCGAGACCTACCCGAACTTCCCGAACGGCATCAAGATCAACGGCAACAGCTTCGGCGTCTCCGGCGGCGTGTTCAACCCGATCACTGGCGGGAACTCCAGCCACACCTTCAGCGTGAGCGGCACCTTCGTCTCCACGTCGGTGGCCAACGGCACGCTGAGCGCGCAGCTCAACGGCGCTCCGTGCGCCAACGCCACCTGGAGCGCGCAGAAGTAGCGTACAGGTTGAGCGTTGAAACGTTGAACGTCCCCGGGGACGTTCAACGTTTCAACGTTCCGCGGTGGCCCCGCCCCCCCTGCCTCGTTGGGGAGGTTTGGCAGGGCTTGACCCCGCCAAAAGACCCCTCGAGGGATCTTTTCGGGGGCCTGCGGCCCCCGTGGCCCCGCGTGGGGCACCGACCGCGTACGTCCTGTCAACTGACAGCACCATGCGAATCCTGTTTCTCAATCCTTTTCATGGCGGTTCGCATGCCGCTGTGGCTGAGGGGTATGCGCGCCGCTCCCGTCACCAGGTCACGCTGCTCAGCCTGTCGATCGCCGGCGGCTGGCGCTGGCGTATGCGCGGCGCGGCCGTCACCCTGGCCCGCAGGCTGCGCGCGCTCCCGGCGGAGCGCTTCGACCTGATCGTCACCACCGACATGCTCGACCTGGCGACGTTCCTCGGCCTCACGCGCGACCTGACCGCCGGGACGCCGGTGGCGCTCTACATGCACGAAAACCAGCTCACCTACCCACTGCCCCCCGGCCGCACGCGCGACCTGGCCTTCCCCTGGATCAACTACACCGCCGCGCTCGCCGCCGATGCCCTGTTCTTCAACTCGGATTTCCACCGCCGTGCGTTCCTCGAGGCGCTCCCCGGCCTGCCCGGCCGCTACCACGACCACCAGGAGCTCGACCTGATCGACGCCATCGCCGCCCGGTCCGAGGTGCTCCCGCCCGGCATCGACCTCGCCCGTCTTGACGTAACCCATGCTGGCGTAGGGGAGGCTCTTCCACCTCAGCCGGCGCCTGGCGTGGTGGGGGGCGCGGGCGCTTCTCGCCCACATCCAGCGGAGGGCGCCGCGGCGAGGGGCGTGGAAGAATCTCCGTCAGGTCATCCGGCGCCTGGCGTGGCGGGAGGCGTGGGGGAATCCTTCCTACAGCTCACCCATCACCGGCCCGGCGCAGCCGGGCCGGTGATCCTCTGGAACTCGCGCTGGGAGTATGACAAGGCACCGCAGGCGTTCTTCGGCGCGCTGCGCGAGTTGGAGACGCGCGGTGTGAGCTTCCAGGTGATCGTCGCCGGCGAGTCAGTGGACCCCCAGGAGCCGTCGTTCGCGGCCGCGCGTGACTGGCTGGCGCCGCGCACCCTGCATTGGGGCTACGCGCCGGACCTGGAGACCTACTGCCGCCTGCTGCACCGGGCCGATATTGTGGTCAGCACCGCCGTCCAGGAGTTCTTCGGCATCGCGGTGGTGGAGGCGATGTACTGTGGCTGCGTGCCGGTGCTCCCGCGCCGGCTCAGCTACCCTGAGCTGCTGCCCCCCCAACACCACGCCACCTGCCTGTACGAGGATGGCGCCCTGGCGGAGCGGCTGCAGGCGGTGATCGCGGACATCGAGACGCTGCGCACACGCGACTTCCGCGCGGTGGCCGCACCCTACGACTGGTCTCACATGGCGCCGCGCTACGACGCCGCCTTCGAGCGTGTCGCTGGCCGGGCGCAGGCCCGCCATGTGGTACAATAGCCGGCGGCTACCAGTCCACCCCCCAGAAGGAGAGTCTATCCCGTGTCGAGGTTCTTGCGTCCGCTTGCGCCGCTCGTGGCTGGCGCGCTTGTG